>JAVYOD010000017.1:0-22659 GCA_038734825.1 Thermoplasmatales archaeon | reverse complement strand
CTGGATAAATCGTATTAAATCTTATGAAATCTTCTAATTTAAATGATTTTGCTATCAAATTTTCTACCTTTTGGCCGTTCAAGTCAGACCAAGAGACCGTAATGATCTTGTTCTACACATGTGTCCTTATTTTTAAGGGAGTTATCTGTTTCAGTTTGGATCCATATTACAATGAAAATTACAATGCAGTACCATTATTTCCAGGAATCTGGTAAAATTGCGACAATTTAAATTAGTCCTACCTCTGGAAATAAGCATATAACCTGAAAAGATCTGTGCTTTATTCAGATTACGTTTGATCCCTTTGTTCTCTCATGCTTCAAATAAATTCCTTTTCAAGGTAAACATAATTCTAGTTTGCTCTAGAAGCTCATTTTCATAAATAACAAGTTGAAAAATTTGCATTGGTCTCCTTCATTTCTCGCCCATGCAATAGATCACCTTTTCCCTTCCGTAAATATATCATTTTCACATATCTCATTTTTACAGGAAGATTCGATCTGTATTGCAAGGGATTCGTTCTCAGAAGTCTTCCCGTTAACGTTATTATATATGCAGATAATTGCCAGACGTGATCATTTTTTTAGAAGCCATTATATTTCTCTCAGTTGCGTTGGTGATCGGTGTCATAGGTAATATCGCGGGTATAGGGGGAGGCATAATTATTATGATAGTGCTCCTCTTTTTTTTCAAAGTTGATCCCGTTACTGCAAGCGGAATGAGCCTTGTGACTATATTTGTAAGCTCTGTTTTTGGAACGATATCAAATATGAAGCAGCAAGCCGTGGATTCACATCTAATGGCTGCAATAGGAGTTCCTGCTTCCCTCGGAGTTCTGGTGGGTTCGTATCTCGTTACACACATAAAAGATTCTTCTTTTAACTACATATTCTCGTTTGTTAGTATAGCAATTGGCCTTTTCTCTCTTCTTATAACACGGAGTGACAGGAAAAATAAAATAATAGAAGACGGGACTTTCGCAATGGGTAATTTTAAATCAAATACTAACTTATTAAAGGGAAAATATTTGCCAGCACAGCATCTTTTAGCATTTGTAGCAGGAGTTGCCGGCGGATTCCTTGGCATCGGAATTGGCGGAATCGTGGGAACTTATTTGACCGCTATAAGGAAGATCAACCCTAAAATAGCCTTTTCAACAACATTGTCCGCTATGGTGTTCACATCTTTGATCGGATCGTCGTATCACCTAGCCTCTATTAAGCCTGCAACAGAACTGCTTACTTTAATCATTTCACTTGCAATTGGTGCTGCTATGGGCGCTCTGGTGGGTTCTAACCTATCGAGCAGAATTCAGTTCGTAAAGCTTCGTCTGGCCCAAGGTTATATAATAGTATCCCTGGGTCTCGTGACATTACTATTTTCGCTATTAACATAAGATCAAACGCAAATATTTTGATTCTATGATATGTTCCTCATTCAAGGATTTCTACCTTTGGCGAATAAAGCAAAATCGTTAATCTTTATCAATTTTATGCTGGAATATAAAAGATGAATAAAATTGCTAAGCCTCACTTAGATACCAATTAAAAGGCCAGGGGGATCATAGGCATATGGCCACGCTTATACTATAAAAGAGAAATACCTATATAAGGAAACCCAAGTTTTGGTGAGTATGCAAATTTGAATATGCAACATTTTAATTATTTAAAATATTTAATGAGTACCTTCTTCTGTAGATTGTTGTCCTTAAGGGCCTATAATAGCGGTAATATTAATAAACAACAAAAAATTTAATCTTAGGAACTTCGTAAAACGTTACGTTGAACTGATGTAACATCAACAGTTTCACTTTCTATTACTAATGTTCTCAATATCAGATTCACGACTGGCAATTTTAAAAGGGTTGACAATACGTATTCTATTGTGATCTCTATAGTTCACGTAGAATACTTGCAACATTATTAACATTCTTTCCAGCTTTTTGAACTGATGTCTAATGGGCAATGAGAACGAAGGTATAGAAAAGATCGTAAATTCTCTGAACGACTCGAAACCGTCTGGCTATCACTATAAAACCTGGTTGACCGCCGGAATGGGTTTCTTTACAGACGCCTACGATCTTTTCATAATAGGGGTCGTGCTTGCAATACTGCCACTAGCCGGGTGGAGCAAGTTCACAACATTTGAGACTTCTCTTGTAGCCTCTACAGCTTTAATAGCTGCTGTGATAGGTGCAACGATATTCGGGCGCTTACTTGACGTCTTGGGAAGGAAAGCGGTATACGGTCTAGAGCTCGTTATACTGGTCATAGGTGCACTTGGAAGTGCTTTTCTTGTACCTGTGAATGGAGTGTACTATTTAATTGCATGGAGATTTCTGCTTGGTGTCGGTATCGGAGGGGACTACGCCACAAGCTCAGTTATAATGAGCGAATATTCAAATACGAGGAATAGGGGAAGATTTATTGGAATGGTATTTTCAATGCAGAGCATAGGTCTTGTTTCTGGTCCACTGGTGGCACTAGCATTCCTTACTACAGGGGTATATCCAGCGATTACTTGGAAACTTCTACTCGCAATTGGTGCAATACCAGCCGCTGCAGTAATATACTTCAGGAGAAAAATGCCTGAACCTCCAAAGTATTCCGCAATCGTAAAAGGAAAAATAAGCAAAGCAGCCAACGATCTTCGTACCTATGCAAAAATTAATGTTTCCGTCACAGAACAACATTCCGTAGCGAAGAGCCATTTGACCTTGAGAAGGATGCTTTCGGATCGAAAACTTATAAGTTTGGTCATTGTAACTGCCGGTAGCTGGTTCCTAATGGACTGGGCATTATACGGCAATAGCATTATGTCAAGCGAAATGCTCGGTTTCCTAGTTCCCCCTAGTGTAACCGGAATTTCCCACGTCATAAGAACCACAGAGCTAAGCGCCTTGATATTTGGTGTAGCGGCATTTCCAGGGTATTGGATAGCAACCTTCACGATGGACAGGATAGGCAGAAAACCTATACAGATAATTGGATTTGCTATGATGGCTGTTTCATTCGGACTGCTTGGTATATTTACCTTCCTAACAACTTCCGCTTACATAATACAATTCCTTGCTCTGTATGGAATCAGCTACTTCTTTATCGAGTTCGGCCCAAACGTAACAACGTTTGTAGTACCACCAGAAGTATTCCCAATATCAGCAAGGGGAACGGGTTCCGGAATTGCTGCTGCCGGGGGTAAAATTGGAGCATTCATAGGTACATTTCTCAATGTATTTATTACAACACAGTTTCATTTGAGGGGCTTGTTCCTGGTACTTTCAGTCCTTGCGTTAATTGGATTAGTACTCACCGTACTGCTCCTACCAGAGCCCAAAGGTAAAACACTCGAGGAATCATCCAGAGACTATGCATACATAGGAGATGCGGAAATAACTGGGCAGAGAGCAAGTTGAATACCAGTTCACAAATTTTTTTACTTTAAATTTTTCCTTACAAAGTTTTATTTGTAACACTTTAGCATAGAGTACTACGTATTATTGCTTAAAGTTAACATATATAAAAAACAATGTAATAGCTGTAAAAAATTTCTCAATATTTGCTCAGAAATTTTAGATGATGAGATGCATATCGTTAAACTTTCCTTAATATAGCTAAAAATTACCTCCATTATTTAAAATATTAAAAAGTGAAGAGAAATAAATTCATAGATGGAATAACAAAATTAGTGAGGCCTCGCCTATAATAAGAAATTACTTAGAATTGAATAAAAATAATCCTTATATTGCGTGGTATTTCCAAATAGAGATGCGGGGGAGGGGATTTGAACCCCTGAATCCCTACGGAGCGAGATCTTAAGTCTCGTACCTTTAACCTGGCTCGGCAACCCCCGCCTATAACAAAATATACCGCACGTTAAAAAGATTGACTGAGATAAACCTAGAAAATTCTATAATAAAAGGATTGCATGTAGGGTCGCATGGATTTCAGTTTCACCGAAGAAGACGAGATGGTTAGGGAAACAGCTGAAGAATTTGTAAGAAAGTTTGTCCTTCCTAGGAGGGACAGGATATCCTACGGTACTCCCTTGCCTGATGACATCATCAAGGCTGCTGCAGATGCCGGATTCTTAGGATTCAACGTCTCAGAGAGGTATGGTGGCGCAGGAGGCACAATTCAGCAGATGTCTATAATAATAGAAGAACTGGCCAAGGGAGACGTTTCCATGGCGCTCCCAGTATTTGTTCTCCTTATGAATGGCTGGCCATTTATGCTGGAAAAGTACGGATCTGAAGAGGCGAAGGAGGAGATACTTCCATCCGTTGTTAAAGGGAGGACGTTCTTCGGAATTGGTTCTACAGAACCGTCTGGCGGCTCCGACGTGATGAATGAAAGGTCTAGTGCAAGGTTGATAGATGGAAAGTGGCTCGCGTCTGGGGAAAAGGTTTATATAAGCGGTGTGAGAGAATCCTTGAATTTGCCTGGTGGCGGCGGATTCTTAACAATATTACGTACAGGAGATAGATCCATCGGTTCAAAAGCCTTTACAACATTCGCTTTTATGATCAAGGGCGTGGATGGTATCAAGAAGGAAGGGGTAACAACAACAATTTTTGAAAATATCGCAAGAGAAGGGCTGTCAACAGGTGGGTTTTCATTCAATGAAGTGGAGATTGATGACAAATACAGGGTTGGGGAAGTTGGTAGAGGATTTCATATAATTATGGAGGGATTTAATGTTGCAAGAACTTACGTAGCGGCGGCATGTAATGGGGCCGCATCAGAAGCGATAAGAATGGGAATAGAACACCTTAAAACTAGGAATCTATTCGATCAGCCTCTGGGAAGACAAGAGGGCTTACAATTTGAGCTTGCCGAAGAATATGCAAAATTACAATCATCAAGATTATTAACACAGCGCGCTGCATGGATACTAGACAGAGTATATAGGGCCCGTGAAAAGATTCCTCTTTCTGAGCAGAATATAGCTGTCTCCATGGCCAAGATGACTGCGCCACCAACAGCCCACGAAATAATAACTAAAGTAATGGTGTGGCACGGTGCGCTTGCCTATACCAAAGACCTGCCACTCGGGGCCGCTCAGGGTGGCGTTATGTCTTATTACGTAGGTGCAGAGGGGGGTATCAATATAATGAAACTGATTATTGCTAGAGAGCTGCTTGGAAAAGAATTCTTAAGCTATAAATCTGCATGACTTTTTATCTTATTTTCAATGAGGTATCGCAGCCCCGTGGTGTAGTGGACAAGCATTTCGGACTTTGGATCCGACGACGGCAGTTCGAATCTGCCCGGGGCTATTTTACAATTTTTGAAAAGTTTTGAAAAATTATAATTTTTTAGATATCAATTTCATAATTATCCCATTCTAGAAGACCCTATGGGTAATTTCATCTGAGAGGGAGGGCTGCTAAGATATTAATGTTACATACTTCATAAACGACGGTATTAACATCAACGATGATCCTTATTGCTAAAAAATTTCGAAATTAATATTTTAAAGCTAGATTGTTAGGTTACAAATCTTAACTTAGGATTGGCTAACGTTTACCTGAAAGAGGGAACAATGAAGGGTTTAGTAAAGGCTGTATTCAAAAAGAGTAAAGAAAAAATTTGTAATTATGATATCAACGCGTCTCAGAAAATCAATACTCTCCTCCTTGCCGCGAGAGAATATTAAATGTAAAATACGGTAATCTCTAACGCTTACCTTCATTGTAAAAGGCATCATTGAGATATCATGCTGTTCTTTCAGTCCGGTGAGATTTAAAATATGAATAAGCGCAAACTCTAATCGCTATTATTAGGCTCACCCTCTACCGGGAATATCTTGATAAAATTTAACATTCCGTATGCAATGTTAATTTATGAGAAACGAAGGGGAAGGTGGAAGCGACAGATACTCTGAATTGGCTATAAAATATGCCAGAGAATTCTTGGGTAAGATTCAAACCATCCCAAAGGTTCCTGTTACGAGCCTTGACGATTTTTCAATTTGGTATACCCCCGGAGTGGCAGCTGTTTCAAAAGAGATTTCAAAGGACAGAGACCTCTCTTTTGAAATGACTTGGCGCTGGAATTCAGTTGCCATAGTAACGGACGGCACTCGCGTTCTGGGACTTGGAAATGTTGGACCTGAAGCTTCTCTACCCGTAATGGAAGGTAAAGGCCTGATTTTCAAGTACTTAGGAGGAGTAGATGCTGTACCGATACCGCTCAACGTCCATGATAAAGATCAGATAGCGAATGTTGTCAGAGCTATGGAGCCTGCTTTTGGCGGCATTAACCTGGAGGATATCGAGTCGCCAAAATGCTTCTACCTTCTACAAACCCTCAGAGATTCAATGAACATCCCAGTTTGGCACGATGATCAGCTTGGTACTGCGGGTGCTACACTGGCAGGCCTTATAAATGCTCTGAAGATTACAGGAAGGAAGGAGAGCGACACGAAAGTGGTTGTGGTCGGGTCGGGAGCGGCAAATATCGCAACAGTCAATCTATTAAGTTATGCTGGTTTTAATCTGAAAAACATTACTATGGTAGATTCCCACGGTATTCTGCATCCAGAGAGGGAAGACATGGATATTCTGATGAGGGAAAATCCGTGGAAATACGACCTGGCATTGAAAACCAACGGCCAAAGGAAGAAGGGAGACATCGCCGAAGCAATGGAAGGTGCCGATGCCGTAATTGCAGCATCAAAGCAGGGTCCAGGGATAATTAAAGGGGAATGGGTAAGGAAGATGGAGAAGAGAGGTATCATTTTCGCACTAGCGAACCCTATTCCTGAGATTTGGCCAAACGAGGCAAGGGAGAACGGTGCCGAAATTGTTGCAACCGGGAGATCTGATTTTGCCAATCAAGTAAATAACAGTTTAGTATTCCCAGGTGTTTTTCGTGGAGCCCTAGATGCTAGGGTAAAGAAAATCAATGAAAGAATGATAGTTGAAGCTGCAAGAGAGCTTGCTGCGTTTGCGGAGGAAAAGGGAATAAGCGATAAGTATATTATTCCAACAATGGAGGAGTGGGAGGTGTTCCCCCGGGTTGCCGCGGCTATAGCATATGCGGGTGTTCAGGAGAACCTTGCACGCGTTCGCAAAAGCAAGTCTGAATTTCTATACACTGCAAGGGAAATAATAAAAAACAACAGGATAATCATAGAAAAAATGATTGACCAGAACTTAATAAGGAGTGTGACGAGAATATGAGCGATATAAATATTCGGGATTTGAGAGAAGAAGATTTAAACGATGTAGCTAATCTAGTAGTCAGGCTCAAGAGATTCAATTCGGAACATGATCCGCTTTTCTCTGTAACTGCTGACCTAGAAAGGAAGGTCCTTGAATATCTCAGCAGCGCCATAAGACTAGATACAAGAGACGTCCTCGTTGCAGAAGCTGATGGTAAAATAGTAGGGATGATCATGGGAGAGATTGTGGAGCGTCATTTTTATGAGCCGTTAAAGGAGCTTATGGTTACTGAAATATACATATTACCCGAATTTAGAAAGAAGGGATTAGGCAAAAAACTAATGGACAGCCTAATCCAAAAAGAGAAGTCAAAAGGGTGCGGGATCGTCACTGTTGAGTTCCCGACAGAGAACCTGCTTGCTCATAAGTTTTACAGCGGACAGGGAATGAGAAGCATAATTTCTGTCTACGGAAAGAAAATATAATATTATCTGAAAAACCTCGATATGTAGAGGGAAAAGACTAGGATGAGGAATACGGAAGTAGCTATTATTATAAAATTCCTATCCCTTTCTCTAGCGTAAATGAATATTTGGAGGAACATTCTCCCAATTGGAGACAAAATAAGGACTAAGATCCCAAACTCTATTACCGCGAATGACTTAACTTTTATAAGACCCACACCAATTGAGTTTAAATAATGCGGAAAAACATTAGTGTAAATACCACCGCTCTTTATTAGAACGAAAACTGGCAGGTTTACATATCCACTTGAGCCCGTTACTAGAAACTCTATAGTTCCAAATATTATTATTGATACTGAAATAATCACACTCCAGATGAGGTACTGCGAAAGTACCTTGGAAGAGAGGTTTTCCGCCTTTTCTTTTTTTTCTTCAGCCTCTTTATCCTGCTCTTCCTCCTCTTCCTCGTCTAGACTCGTATTCCCACCCCATTCAGAAGCATTTCTACCGCTACAACTACTATTATGATAGCAAATACCTTTCTGACCGTCGTACCTTTAATACTGACCAACAACCTTGTACCTATTACTGCCCCGGCAAGTACTCCTATGGCCACAGGAGCTGCAATAAAAGGATTAACGTCCCCGTTGAAAAAATAAATGCCAGCACTTGCTGCTGCTGTGATACCTATCATAAAATTCGAAGTAGTGGTAGAGACTTTTATCGGAAGTTTCATGAATTCATCCATTGCTATAACCTTGAAAACACCGGATCCTATACCGAGTAATCCTGAGATTAGTCCCGCAATGAACATGACCGCAGATCCCCCCTTTAGCCCTGTTACGTTATACTTTATCTCTCTCTTCGTGTACGGGTCGTAAAAACTGCTGTTGAGGGATAGCTTCTCTGCAAACGGGGCATTTTTTATTCCTTCTGGTGCCTCCTCTCCCAACTTCCTAACAAATGGGAGAAGGGAGATAAGGAGAACTATCCCGAATATGATATATACTAATCTCACTGGCGTGATATGCTCAATAACCGCCCCCAGGATAGCCCCGGTCGTTGTGAAAAGCACGAGAAATGTCCCAACCCTGATGTTAGAGATCCTATCCTTCACGTAAGCAGATGCAGCACCGCTAGATGTCGCTATTACCGAAATTATCGATGCACCAATAGCGAGCGAAATGGGCACACGGAAGAATAACGTTAAAAATGGAACTATTAGAACCCCTCCTCCAAGTCCGGCCAGAGACCCTATTACACCTGCGAATAAAGACGCAAGCAAAATAAGCAGGATGTAGTATAGGGCTAAATCATTCATTATGGTGAATAAGATATTTAGAAATTAACCTTTCCTTACAAGAATTTTATCTCATCAACAAAAGTGCATTTTTCTAAAACATCAAATTTTGGGATCTCCTTTGGGAGTGATAGAATTTTAACATTTGTTATGGAATCGATATATTGGTCGAAATCTTCTTTGCCCAAATTTTTAAATGTAAGTTCCTCAATGTTTCTGAATGCAACCTTTTTTTTGTACTCCCTAAGTTCTTCCCCTGAAATATCCAGTTTCTTGAGATCCCTAACCATCATTACTCTTTTCTCTGAGAGACCTTGGAAGAATTCCTCTCCAACCTTTCTGGTTTGTGATGCGGCAGACAGCGCTATCTTATAAGCATCATTTGTAACCTCCCCGACTGTCCTGCCTGTTTCTCGGGCTAAACTCTTCATCCTTTCATATAAATTTTTTTGAATTCCTTTTATTGAAACGCTCTCTTTGTCCTCTTCTTTCTTTTTTTCTGTTGCCATAGTTAGTGATGGTATTCTGGTTTAAAAAGATTTCCAGAAATCATGATTTCAGGAAATCATTAATCACCTGCCCCACCTCGCTTGCCTTAACTACGTGTGGCACATGCCCTGCTTCCTTTATTTCTACATACCTGGACCTTGGTATTAGTTCTTTTAACAACAGACCATTGCTCTTTGGAATCACTGTATCTAATTCCCCCCACATAACTAATGTTTCACTACCTATCGACCTGAGCTCATCTTCTTTCAATTTCCATTTGGGATCTGCATTGTTATTTACTATGCTTCTAATGACCCGCTCCTCATTCATTGCATTTGACGAAACAATTCTCTTAATCAGCGCTTCCTTCTCATCTACACCAAGTTCTCCAAATGTTTTATTTATGCCCGCACTATCTTCAAGCACTATTTTGTCTGGCTGCCTAAAATCCACAGTAAACCTAAGTGAAATCCACCCACCGTAAGAGTTCCCAACCAAGGAAAAGTGATCGAAACCCATGCCATTTATGAAGTCATTAAGCATCTTTTCCTGGACTAGTATTTCATACTCGATATACGGTTTTGAAGACCTTCCGTGACCTAGTAGGTCCAGAAAATAGAGCGCCAGATCTCCGTCTAAATATTTTTGAATTTTAATCCAGGAATTGCCAGTCCCACCGAGCCCATGAAGGAATATAACGGGATATCTTCCGTTTCTCTCCAGAAATGAGACCTTTCCTACTGAAGTAGGTAGTTCCTTCCTCTCCATAATACTGAAGGACCAATATCAATAAATATCTCACTTAAGTTATAGCTAATGTTTCGTTAGGCGAAGAGAATTTACTGAAAATATGGATAATATTTTAGGCTGTTAACTTAACTGGTAAGGCTTATAGTTTATATTTTGTGACTATTTTTTAAATTATGGATCATAAATTGGTTAATTCTCATCGTCTCCGGTCTCATTATTACGGATTTTTCATTTCATTTTCTTTGTTTAATCCTCACAGCATCAAAAGTACTAAAAAATTATCGGAACGCATTCCTTCATACTATCGCATTTCACGGAAATCGGCATATTATAATTTAAATTATTCTAATTTAAATAGAAGATAGGTGCTCAATGTTCCCCTTCTCCTTCCTGGAATACTTCATCATTATGCTGTTAGTAGCCTTTGGGGCCGGATGCCTGGGCGCAATGGTTGGTATTGGAGGAGGAGTTATCGTATCCCCGGCGGCAACACTTTTTGGGATTCCACCCGTTTATGCAATAGGTGCAAGCCTTATGGGAGTCATCACGACATCCTGTGGTGCTGGTATAACATCGTTTAACAGAGGATCTCCCGCAAATTATAGGATTGGCACACTGCTACTAACAACTATAACGGGTGGGGCTATCGTTGGTACACTGACAACTATAATCCTATCACGAACGAATGTAGACTGGCTCCTTTACTTTGCATTTGGCTGCGTTCTTATTTTCTGTGCCGTAGATCTTTTGAAGGGTGGAATTTCTAAAGAATCAGTTATTGCGGCAACAGTTGTTCCTTTAAGCAGAAAGCTAAAGCTATCTTCAAAATTTGTTGACCCTGCTCATGGAAAAGAGGTGGAATATCATCCAGTTAGAGTGCCTCACGGCATGGCAGCCATGTTTGGCGCAGGAATAATATCAGGAATGCTGGGTGTTGGGGGTGGTGTTTTCAATTCCCTAGCCATGAATTCTGTAATGAAAATACCATTCAAGGTTTCTGCAGCTACCAGTAACTTCATGCTTGGGGTGACAGCCGCTACGAGCGTAGGTATCTTATTCTCGTCCGGCTTTATTTACCCGCCTATCGTTGTGCCGGTAATACTAGGTATACTCCCCGGTTCAATAATAGGTAGAACACTCCTAAACAAAGTTAAGACCCCTGTAGCAAAATTGGTGCTAATATTGGTCCTTTTTGCTATCAGCATTGAAATGATTATCAAAGGGTGGTCATCTATTGTCTAATGTAAACGTTCGAAAAATAATAAGAACCTTTCTCCTTATTAGCGTTATATCTGGGTTGGTGTTTGTTATAATAGGTTCCATTCTTTCTTTTATGATAGACTGGAATATTTATTGCAGTTTGACATCGATTCTTTCGTTGGCACGGTTAAATTCAAGCCTGTTGACGCTGGCTTCATTGATGAATGTTCCCAAAGATCTACCACTTGCCATTATGAGCATAGGAGTGATGATACTTGTTTTCGTTCCAATAGGGAGGGAAATTCTCACAATATTTATGTTCTTGAACGATGATGATAAGATGTATGCACTCATTTCTTGTCTTGTTGTTGCAATAGTTCTAATAAGTTTCTTTGTTGTTGGCCCTTTTATTCACAGTCTAAAGTGAGGTAATTTAATTAACTACTTTTCTCATCCATATCTTATGCCTAAAATTGTTTCCAGAAGAAGTTTAAATGTTGCTGGAATTCTCTTGTTTGTTGCTACGGTCCAATTTGTCGTTATGCTTTTCATCACCGAAGCAATGTACCCCGGTTACAGCATTTCAAAAAATTACATAAGCGATCTGGGCGTAGGATCTACTGGCGTGTACTTCGATACATCCATCTCTTTATTAGGGATAGCCGTCATAGTTGATTCTTTCTTCTTATATCGCGGATTTGGGTCCCCCGTATTCACATCTCTCGTAGCTTTAACTGGACTTGGTGCCCTGCTGGTTGGAGTGTTCAATGAAAACTATGGAGCTATACATTCCTATGTTTCATATTTCACGTTTATTGTGGGACCGCTGACCGCTATATATGCGTACAGGTTTGAGAGTGGTGCTATGACCTATGCATCGATCATACTGGGCCTCATATCGTATCTTGCAGTATTAATATTCCTCCTCTACCACAACCCGCCAGTAATAGGAAGAGGAGGCTGGGAGAGACTTGTCGTTTATCCATTCCTACTGTGGGGTGTAGGATTTGGCGGCTACCTGGCAGGGCTGAGTGACAAAAAATAGTTAATCCTCGTCGGTCGGTAAGTTGAGTTGCCTTATGTCGTGTATAACTGGGCCTGCGATGCCCTGCAAGTCACCAAACATTTGGGATACACCAAGTTCTGCACGCTCTATCTCCTTTGCCCTTTTTGCCCATAATTTTTCCATTGCCCTTCTCTCACTGTCCAGATCTTCCTTCATCTTCTTGATTGAATCGACTATGCTCTCCACCCGTTGCCTGAACTGCTGGCTTGTGAAATATCTGTAAATAATTTCTTTTGGTGAATCTCCTCCCTCGTTTATCCTTTTCTGCCGAGAAATCTCTAGCAGGTTTAATCTTAATATCTGCGCAAGAGGTATTGCACTTTCAAAATTAGTTACCAGAACGCCGTCTTTGAAGCCAAAGTTATTTATTTCTTTTGGAAGAGTCTTAGTTACTATAACGCCAACTTCTGCCTTGTAATTGATCAGATCGTCTTTCAGCTTTTTCACCCACTCATCCTTCCATTCTTTTGTCCTCTTTGCTTCCCAAGCTATTAAACCTGCTTCATAACCTGTCGGAGATCTAATCTTTTGAATAATATCTGGTCCCTTGGTACCTACTTTTACAGGTTCAACTATGTCGGTGGGAAACGAATTCCTCAGGAATTCTTCTAGTTGAATCTCAAGAGCTTCCCCTTGAAGCTGCTGCGAACCCTGCTCTATTTTCCTCTGCAGATCCTGAACAGTCCTTCCAAGTTCATCATTCTTTTCCTGCATCTCCTTCATTTTGAGATTGAATTCATCTTCCAACCTTTTCCTTGTGACTTCTTCTACCTTTTTCTTCTCCTCTTCAATAATTCTTTCAAGCTCAATTTTCTGATTGCTAAGCTGTTCCTCCAGTTCCATCCTCCTTCTCCTTTCGTCGCTCTCTCTCTTGATAGTGTCCTCAAGTCTCTTGCTCTTTACTTCCAGTTCGTCCAACACAGCCCTATATTTATCCTCCAGATCCATTTGCTTTTTTGCAATTTCGGAGTTAACTCTCTTCTCGACCTCAGCTTTCAGCTTTTTATTGTACTCCTCTTCCATCTCATTCCTTATGGATTCCTTAAGGGCGTCCGTTATAGGTATTACGGCTCCGCATTCAGGACATCTTATTGTAACTTCATCCATAAGTTAACAATTTCCCCTCAATATTAATTCTTTATCGGAAGCTATTAAGATAAGGAATGTTTTAATAAAACGATTTAAATTCCCCATTGGGGTGAGTACATTAATGTATATTAAAAGAAGGCCGGATGACGACGATGACGACGACGAGGACGACGACGATTTCTGATCTCTCAATCAGAGCTGGGTCAGTTTCGGACCTTAACGAGATCCAAGAAATAGAGATAAGAGCATTCGGGGTTCATGCATACAGTCCAGAAGAAATCAGAAATATGCTGGAAAGCTCTATAACATATATTTGTGAAATCAACGGAAAGGCGGTGGGATATGCGTCAGCTTATTTCACGAACGGCGGGAAGGTAGGGCATATTGAAAGCATCGCCGTTCATCCAGAATTCCAAGGTATGGGTATCGGAAAAAAACTTATGGTAGCGATAGAATCTGAAGCTGGCAGGAGGGGATGTTATAAAGTAATACTTGAGACTTTTGAAAAGAACGAGAAGGCTATACGGCTATATTTAAAAATGGGCTATAGAATCAAAAGAATTTTGAAAGGATATTATTCAATACCTTACGAAGGCTCGGTCGACGCGATAAGAATGGAAAAGGACATTAAAGTGAAATAGTAATCCAAGATACAGTAAAAGTGACTAGAGTACTTGCAACTGGAGTCTTCGACATTCTGCATCTGGGCCATCTACATTATCTGACAGAATCTAAGAAGCTAGGGGATGAGTTGATCGTGGTTGTTGCAAGGGATTCTGTCGCCGAGAGGATGAAGCGTCTACCGCTTATGCCCGAAAATGTCAGGGTAAAGATGGTAGAAGCGTTGAAGCCTGTTGATAAGGCTATCCTTGGTCTGGAAGGAAACATATATGATATACTCCCCATTGTTAAACCAGATATTGTGACCCTTGGTTACGATCAGGATTTTGACAGCGAGGAAATAATAAGGGAAGCAAAGAAAAGAGGGGTTGATGTGAAGGTTGTTAGGATAAGCAAATATTCAGATACTGAATTTAACGGAACTAGGAAAATTTTAAATTACATAAAAGCAAGATCATAACTCGGGCCACGATTTCATATTCAGAAGCCTCTCTGCTATGAATCTTATTGCAATCTTAGTGTTTTCTGAGTTATCGTAGGTCAAGGAATAGCCGGAATAATCATCTGGTTTCATGTTATTAAGATTGGTGAATGCACGCTGCACGTCATCCACTATTGTTATATCGCCAAATCTTGAAGTTCTGGAGAGAGGATTCAGATCTATGGTTATGGTAAATTTTCCCATCTTTTTCAGAGCTTCCGCCCTGTCACCATCTTCCAACGGTATGAGAACTGTGTCTGCGCTGAATATACCTTTTGATTCGCACTTTCCCCTATTACTTTCTAGACCTGGGATCAATGCATCCTGGTTTAAACCAAGGGCAGGGACTCCTAGACTTTCAAGATAGCGTACAAGTTGCTCCATCCTCTCCCTGGACCAATAAAATATATTAGCTTCTACTGTTACGTTGTACCTTTTCGCAAATTCCGCTATCTCTTTACCCGCAAGGGCAGCGGTATTTCCATTTACAGATATTACGGGTTTTTTAGATCTCATAATTTTATCAATTGCAGCCATTTCCGCCTGATACCCAAATATTTGTGTTTTCTCTCCAATGAGATAATCGAACGCTTCTCCCCTCCCATGGGATATTAAGCCAGATACAGTTACAATTCCTTTTTGGTAGAAATCAAGTAATCTTTCCCTTCTTACGAGGCTCTCATACCTAGGGTGATTTTTTGGTATTTCCAATCTGTTCACCAACTATATTATTCACAACGGAGGTAAATTCTTCTTCCTTTCCAAAAGGAATTTCCGCTCCAGCTGCAATATCGTGTCCTCCTCCGTGGCCTCCAACTGACTGAGCGGCTCTACCTATTGCACTCGCTAAATCAACTCCCCTAGCAACCTGGTCTCTGGTCGCCCTTCCAGATACTTTGCATTCTTTGTTTCTATATATCGCAACCACTGGCTTCTTCCCACCAGCTATGTATATAGCAATCGTGCTGGCTGTGATCCCAGCGAGAAAAGGATTGTCTACGTATGTAACAATTATATTACCTAGATCCTTTAGAATACTCGATGACCTCCTAACCTGTTCCAGAGCCTCGATCCTGAATTTCATGAATATTGAATGCATATCTTCCACAGCCTCGTCATTCCCGAGGAACCAGGAGACTGGAAGACCCATTCTTCCGTTCCTTCCTGAGGCATCCATGTATTCGAAAATTAGGTTACTCGAGACTTCCAATGATGGGAAATTAAACAAATCAGTTACCAGGGTTTCATATCCCTCCCTAGCAACGTCCTGTGATATTAATTTTAAAATAAGACTCTCAACAAGTTTTTCCTTCTCGTTGGTACTCAGATTAAAAGGCGGAGTGTTTGGTTCTATACCTAAGTTTTCAATAAAAAACCTCGAGGCTTCTTGATCGCCGCTGAGCCCCTTGAAATATGGATCTATGGAAAGGTACAAAGCCTCAGATATCGTTCTTCCAACAAGCGAGATATCCTTTGTGCTGGGATACTTTTGTTTAAATGAGTTTACTATGTTCAAATTTATACCCTGAAAACCCCCCACGTTCTGTTTATCCCCAATAACTCCCCCAATGAAGGCAGGGAATAGGTCATAATTCATGGGATCGAGCTCTAGAGATAGAAGGAAAGCAACAGTGCTCGAGCAGGCTTCCCTAGTTCCATCGTAACCAAATCTTCTAGGGTTCAAATTTATTAAAGTGGAATGAGTATCACCTGAGAAGATGTGATGGTCCACTATTACACCATTCTCACCGGAAAAATTAGGCACATCAGAACCTAAGTCGCTTATTATTATTGCATAACCTGCTGATCCTTTTATTACCTCTGGATCCATCGCACGGAGGAAAGAGAGGTGAAAATCTTTGTCCATGCGCTTTAGCATTTCTGATATAATAACGGCTGATGCCACGCCATCAGCGTCATAGTGCGAGAACACCCTGAAAAAGCTCTCCCGGCGAATTACGTCCGCTGCCTGACTCAGCTCTTTAGCAAAAATCTCATTCAGCGGAATCATTTTGATGTTATCTCTGCTTCCGATCTGGCATACGACCAGCCGGGCTGCAGGACATTCTTCCTCTTGTAGTAATCAGAAAGCCTTTTGATTTTCGCTTCAATTAATTCCAGCCCTCTTCTATTTTTCAGGTCTCTTGGATTTGACGCGAGATGCTTACTTAGGTTAGATGCTTTATTTATAAGGGCCTCGAGGTCCTCTGGTATCTGGTCTTTGATCCCGTTATTTTCCAGAATGCTTGATATTCTCTTACCTGTCACTTCCTTAACTTTTGGTATACCGTACTGATCTCTGATTATCATACCTATACGCGACTTTGTAAATCCTTCTCTTCTTAATCTTATGACAAGATCCTCAACATCACTTTCCTTCATACTAACCCAGCTGGGCTTACCCTCACGTAACGGATGATTCGAACCTGATTTACCTCTTTTCCTCGTATGCATTCTGGCCATTGTCGCTCCCTTTCACGAACATTCAATTTTAATACTTAAATTTTCATTAGATGGGAATGCTCGATTTCCTCGTTGTCGGAGCCGGACCCTCTGGATCATATGTGTCCGCATTACTCGCACGCAAAGGTTACTCAGTTCGCATTGTAGATTTGAAGCAAGATATTGGGATACCAAACCACTGTTCTGGTCTTGTAGATAGGAGGGTGGTAGACATTGTTGGCAACGACCTAGTCATTTCAAAACCTTCATTTGCTGAAATTCATACGCCAACAGGTTCATTCACCCTTACCTCTGACAGAATGTATGTCCTAGACAGAGTTGCACTAGATAAGAAACTAGCCGGGATTGCTGAAGCAGACGGAGTGAAGATAGATAAGAAAACTATGCTCGTTGGTCTTTCTCAGAATGACCATTCTGTTAAATCTTTTCTAAGCAGAGGTGGCAGAATTGAAATTTTGGAGTCTAAATATGTTATAGGGGCGGATGGCCCTACCAGCGCCACGAGGCGATACCTAGGTATTCCAAAACCGAGATTGTTAAGATCTGTGCAATACGATGTTAAAAAAAGATCTGACCACGTAAATATTTTCATGGACAGGAGAAAAGTACCAGATTTCTTCGCATGGGAAATACCGCACGATGGGGAGACTGAAATAGGCGCCTCGGGTACAGGTTCAGGTGATATGGTAGCCTCCATTGCAGCAGGCCAACAGATCGTGAGAAAAAGGGGCGGGCTTATCCCTATAGGAGGAATATATCCTGGCTCTGGAAACTGTTATTTAGTTGGCGATGCTGCTGGAATGAATAAAGCAACGACAGGTGGTGGGCTATACGGTGCACTTATTTCTGGAAAAATACTCTCAGAAACAGTTTCAGCAGGCGGAAATGTGAAGAAATATGGAAAATTTTTACTCGATGGATTTGGAAGGGAAGTCAAAAGAGCTCTGACCATTAGAAATATCCTCGACTACACAGAGAGGCATTACAAACTATGGGTTCCTCTCGTGAAATCAAATATCAGGGGAATCAATAGGGTGGGTGATGTTGATTACCCATCTAAAGCATTTCTCTACGTTTTTGCATCTGTCCCGTTAAGATTTCCTTTCATTATTACTGACCTGATCCGGACCAATTAGCCTTTAACAACCTCAAATACTATGTGCGATATTGTTGTTTCCACACCGGGGAATGATCTTATTTTATTGATGACCTTTTCCCCTAGTTCCTTTACGTTTTTAGCCCTTATTTTTGCAAGGATGTCGAATTCTCCTGCCATTATGTACACTTCATCCACACCCTCTATAGCGGATATTTTTGATGCTAGCTTCTCCTGGGATAGTTCATCATTCTTCTTGTAGGAGATAAGAACGAATGCTAAGACATGCTGCCCGAGGGCTTCATAATTAAGATTAACAGTGAAATTTTTAATAACGCCGTTCCTCTCTAATTTCATTATTCTCTCCGCAACCGTAACCCTATTGATTCCAATAGCGTCGGAGATCGCAGTAATCTTGTCCCTGCCGTGATCCTTCAGGTGATTTAATATTTGTAAATCTATTTCATCAATATCCTTCATAATGTCTAAAGTCTTAATTTATATTTAATCATTTTACTTCAAAATGTAATGAATTTGCGACATTAATGTTAAACCAATGACATAAATTTACTTTTATGATTGAACAAGGTTTTTCTGAACCAATATCTAAATTCTTTGGGAGAGATGCAGATAAAATCAGAATTAGCTCTCTGGTAAATACAATTATCAGAGGCTCGATGAAGAGGTATCTAGACAAGAAAGGCTTCGTTGAAATCAATCCTGTGATAATAAGTCCTATTTCCGATCCACTAAACCATCCCGTTGGGGATCCAGTTGTGGATTACTACGGTCACAAGTATCGCATCACAAAGTCAATGATATTTCACAAGCAGCTTGCGCTTACCTACTTCACCAAGATATATTGTTTCTCCCCAAATGTCAGGATAGAGCCAATTGATAGGGCTGGAACCGGAAGACATCTTTCCGAATTTACGCAATTAGATCTCGAAGTTAGGGATAGACCTAGGGAATACGTTATGGAGCTTGCAGAAGAGATGATCAACTCAGCGATAAAGGATGTAAAAAAGAAAGTTGATGCTGAAAACCTAAACCCTCACCTCCGAATATACCCGACGCCTTTCAAGAAGATCAGATACAAGGATGCCTTTGATAAGTATGGAAAGAAGTTTGAGGAAGAGCTTAGTTCAAGGCATAAGGCCCCCTTCTGGATCATAGATATACCACTTCAGGAAAGGGAATTCTATGATAGGGAGATAGATAGTTCTGGATATCTCAGAGATATGGATTTAATATACCCATACGGATATGGGGAAGCAATAAGCGGCGGAGAAAGGGAGTACGAATACGATAGAATTAGAGAAAGAATAAGGAAAAAGGGTCAGAGAGAGGAGGAGTTCTCTCTTTTACTTGAGGCCGCGAGGATCGGTCTTCATCCATCATCTGGCTTCGGAATTGGCATTGAAAGATTTGTAAGATTCATAGTAGGAGCGGATGATATTTCTCAGGTTACACTCTTTCCAAAAAAGATAGGGGAATTTGTTCTATGAGCCAAATTTTAAGATATCATGATTTTTAATTATCTTTATTAAGAAGAAGCTGATTCACGGAAGTCAGTGAAGCTCCGATGAAGATGTATGTTTATATCATCAGGAGACTACTTCTTCTCATACCAGTAATAATTGGCGTAACTGTAATAACGTTCGCACTTTCACATGCTAATTTAACCCTACTCATAGATGGATATCTTGGAAGAATCAGGACACCACAGCATATTGCTATAGTTAAAGCGGAGCTACATCTAAATCTACCAACATACGCACAATACTTCTACTATCTAGGCAACCTCTTCACCGGAAACTGGGGGTACCTTGCACCCACAGAACCGTTCGATGCTGGAACTCCAGTATTTGTTGAGTTCGAGAGGAGGTTCCCTCCCACCCTAGAACTCGCGATCCTGGCTACCATTCTCGTCTTTCTTATGGGTCTCCCCCTCGGGGTTTTCAGTGCAGTAAAGAAAGATAGGCTCACCGACCAGATTACAAGAGTAATAGCTATGCTTGGAGTTTCACTCCCTGTTTTTTGGCTTGGATTGATTATCCTTATTGCTGTTGGCCCTAATTCAATCCTGCCAGCCCAGTTAAGGCTGGTGGGCGTCGGGCAGATACCCCCATCCTATTACTACTATCCTCATACCGATATACTTGAACCCTGGGTTAATACGAAGGTGAGTGGGCTATCCAGACCCACAGGTTTTCTTCTTGTTGACACCCTCATATACGGAGATTGGAAGGCTTTCCTTGCCGCCCTATATACCCTCTTCTGGCCATCTTTCTCTGTTGCCTTCACATCGTTCGGTCTCATAGTCAGGTTCCTCAGATCCAGCATGCTCGAGGTAATGAACCAGGACTTCATAAGAACCGCGAGGTCTAAGGGTGTTCCGGAGTATTTTGTGATAAGGAAGCACGTCAGGAGAAATGCTCTTGGAGCAACCACAACTGTTATGGGTCTGTTTTTCGCGGGGCTCTTAGGTGGTGTCGTTGTAACAGAAACTGTGTTTGGATGGCCTGGGATGGGAAGGTGGCTGTTTTATGCTGCAATAGGTGGAGATATGGTTTCAATAATGGCAACCACATTCGTATTCACGATTGTTATAGTAACAGCCAATCTCATTGTTGATATAATTTATTCATATCTTGACCCGAGGGTGAGGCTGGAATGACCTCAGATGTCTCTGGAAGTTTCGCAAAGGCTATAAGGGCTCGATACGAATCTTTCAAGAAAACATTTTTCTTCTTTACAAGGAGCCCAATTGCCACTGCTGGGCTTGCTATCGTACTGTTTTACATCTTAGTGGCAATATTCGGCCCCATGATAGTGGGAGGAAACCCGTGGAAAACACAGCAGCTCCTCCAGTACAATGGTATCTATATCTACAATACCCCACTCCCGCCTTCTTTACATTTTCCTTTTGGAACCACGTTTGAAGGATACAATCTTTTCAACGGCGTTGTTAAGGCTGCGAGAATTGACATAGGGGTTGCTGCAATAGTAGTATTCAGCGGGGCATTCATAGGCACAATTCTTGGGAGCATAGCGGGATACAAAGGTGGAGTTGTCGGAGATGTCATAATGAGGGTGACTGACATATTCCTCTCCATACCTTTCCTTGTATTAGCGATCGCTTTTCTCGTTATCCTCGGTAGAAACCTGACAATAATGGTGGTAGCACTCATGATTATATGGTGGCCAACATACACAAGGATAGTGAGAGGGCAGGTACTCTCTGTACGTGAACTTAAGTATGTGGAGGCCTCAGTTGCCGCAGGTGCTTCTTCTATCAGAACGATAGTGAAGCACGTAATACCCAATTCCATATACCCAATATTCGTCCAGATTTCCCTGGACTTCGGTAATGTTATACTAACTCTTGCCTCCTTGTTCTATCTTGGAGTGGGTTTCGCGGGGTATTATACCCCTGAATGGGGCAACCTCATAGGACTCGCAGCCACCCTCGGTGGTGGTCTACCTGCACTTACCCGATATTGGTGGACGATAACAATACCTGGCCTGGCAATCCTGATCCTTGTTATAAGTTTGAACCTTTTGGGTGATGGTCTAAGGGACGTTATGGACCCAAGGCTGAGAAGGTGATTTGAATGGAGGATGCTCTGGTTGTTAAGAATCTCAAGACTCAATTTTTCATATATGAGGGTGTTGTGAAGGCAATAGATGATGTTTCATTCGTCCTTAGGAAAGGTGAGATCCTTGGACTGGTAGGGGAAACGGGATGCGGAAAATCGGTTACGGCCTTCAGTATTATGAAGCTGATCCCAGACCCGCCCGGGAGAATAGTTGGGGGAGAGATATACCTGGGTAATCTCAATCTGATGAAGGACGTAGGAAAGGAAGTTAAAATAATAGAAGGTAAGAGAACAAAGGTAAAACACTACTACAGCGTTATAAAGAGGAATGAATATTTTTTTAACAAAATCAGAGGAAAATACATATCGATGATATTTCAGGAGCCCATGGCAGCACTAAATCCTGTTTATACAATTGAAGATCAGATCGTCGAGACGCTGATTCTTCATAACAAAACAAACCTACTTAGGGTAGTCAAAGCAGCATCAGAACATATTGGCGAACTGAGAGAAATGGCTGAAAAGGGGGAAATAAATTATTCAGAAAAAGATGACCTAGGGAATGAGCTTTCAAAGATTAAGGATACTGAGAGCTCAATAGAGGCCATTAAAAGGCACCTCAATTTCCTAGAAGAGGCGGGATCCCTTTATCTGAAGCACAAGGAAAGGTATCAGAAGATGCTTTCCAGATCAGAGGAACTTGACAAATTAGAGGAAAGGCTTCTTTCAAATATAAGCGAGGAAGAAAAGATGGAGATAATAAAAATCCTTTCAAAGGAAGCTAAGAAGAACAACCTGATAAGAATGTCCAAAAGATTAAAAAGGAGAATACGTGATCCTGTGCTGCTGGAAGCTAGAAGAGAGGCCCTGCTT
>JAVYOD010000016.1:0-22959 GCA_038734825.1 Thermoplasmatales archaeon | reverse complement strand
CATCCCTACGTTTAAAGGCTTATTCAATGCCAATGGCCTGACTTGGCAGCTGATAGTTCAGGAGCTGGGGATCACGCATTTTCCGGCCATATTCACATTTACATTCCCATCATTTGTTGTAGCACTTTCCGTTCTTTATTTTTATAAAAGGGGAAGCATTATAGATTATGTTATTGCAGAATTCCTCTTTTTCTTCATCACGTACAATTTTGTAAACCCTCAGTACTTTATAGTTCTCATACCCCTTTTCCTTCTTAGGAATGATTTAAGAAATTATTTCCTTTATTCCCTATATCCGACTCTATACGTTGTTTTCAATTACTCTTTTGCTTATTTTGTGGTTCCATCAATTTCCTACAATTATTTCGCTTCCTATCTAGGTCAGATAGAGGAGGCCAGAATTTGGGTTACCGCCTCTCCCCTATTTATCTATTCCCTAGTCATTCTCTTTACGGCGACCGTTATAATTCAACTAGTTTTACTCATATCAAAGAAATTAACGCTCAGGAGGATGCCTCTCTCTTGACGATGATCCATTTCCTATGATCCTTTCCAACCAGGATGTCAATTCTTGATGATATTGTTGCTAGAAGTTCGATGAATACTGCGGCGGAAATCACGGCTAGATTCAACCGCCTTAGCCTTTTAACTTTAAGATAAGATACAAGGATCTCAATAAATAATGGTAAATTATTGAAAGCTAGGGAGTCGAGGGACATGGAGTTTTGCCCCATCCTGCTGATCTGATAATGCCCGTAATTTATCCTTCTCCTCTGCTGATACAAATCCATGAAATTAGAGGGTACAAGAATGCTTACTGCAGCATCTTCTAGGAAGCGCACGCTATAGCCAGACTTTATAGCTTTCAGGCAGATATATGAATCCTCGTTAACTACCTCTGGCAGGTTGAGCATTAAAGATCTCCTGACGCACATGAAATCCCCATTGTGACCACTTAAACCTTTTTTGGAAAGGAAAGAAAGCTGAAAATTGTGTATATCTATGAGCATGGCACCGATCTTCTCGATGAAATTTTTATGATTTACGGGTTTCTGCTTAACTATTATAACTCCTACGCCATCATCCATGTTTAATGTGCATAGATCGAAGAGTGACGGGTCAAATGATGAATCCCCCGATATAAGAAAAACGATGTCCCCGTCAATGCTTTCCATCGCTGACAATAGAGCCTGCACCTTTCCTTTTCTTGAATTCTCCCTAATTTTTATAAGCCTGGGATCTGATATCCCGTCTATCCACTCGTAAGGACATTTACCACCATAGAGGAGGACTATGCGATCTACTCCACTTAACAGCGTTGACCTGAGAGAAGAGACCAATAGAAGGCCATCGTCGTAGCTAAAGATTACTGCTGTCCTCTTCATAGAGCTGACTCCTCAAATAGTCCTCCTTCAATCTCTTATATTTCTCGGTATCAAAATAAAACTTGTGAAGTGAAAATACCGTCTTAAATCCTCCTTCACTTTTAGCATTCTTCGGCCTGTTACTGTAAATGCCCTTAAGATTTACCCACGATGCGACAAATATGAATGCCAGAATTTCGAACGGAATTAGAAAAATTGGTCCCTTGACACGCTCAGGTTCCTGAGCGGGCTTTCCGCGATTAATAGCAGGAGATAATTGAAGAAGTGATGCGTAGTATCTTTCTCCGTATATTGGTATCACCTTCAGTGAATCTCTTGCGGCCAAACCTTCTCCCATGTTCCTGAAAAATTCAACCGCGAATGAACTATCCATGCTTAGGGAAAGACACAGATCCTTTAGCCTGAATACCCTTCTAAATATAAATATGGAAAGAATAGAAAGCCAGAGGAGACCATCCCTTGAGATCAGAAAGATATCTATATCATCCCCCTCCTTGGGTTCATATGAGACCGAGCCACTGATTCCGAGAAACACGTTGTTATTCACATTCATCTTGTTAAAAAATAGAACTGCCTCCCTAATCTTCGAATCCCTGAGGTATGACATGTCTAAGCCTCCCTAGTGAGCTCCCTATAGGCGTTAAGCTCCATTATGTATCTGGGTATGGGAATGTTGTCCCTCACAAGCTTAGATCTTCCCCAATTTCTCCGGCGAAACGTGAAAGGCGCTTCCACAATTTTCTTACGGGTATTATAGATAATTATTGGGATGAGAGTCTTGAATGCCCTCTTCCCATCCAACAGTTCACAAACAGGATCGTAGGGTATATTAATTTTCTCTCCCAATGCGAAAAATCCCGACAGCGGGTCAGAGAAAGATCTGGTCTCGGGAATCATGGTATGGCAGAGGAAAATGGCTGTGGTCGTGATAAATTGGCGTGCGGGATCAAAGGCCTCTATCCTGCTTCCTGGAAGGAAGCGGCTCATTATGACTGCATCGTTTCCTTCTATGAAGTTGAGCATCATCGGAATTTCTTCAGGAGGGTGCTGGAGATCTGCATCCATTACCACCTTTATTTCTCCCTTTGCTTCCCTGAGACCTATCATATTTGATTTGACGAGACCTTCCCTTTTCTTGTTTACTATGACTTTCAAACTATTCCTCTTGTTCATTTCATTTAAGAGAATGCTAACCGTACCGTCAGTGCTATTGTCGTCAACTACGATTATTTCATGTTTACAATCGGTCATTGCCTGATCAATGGCCTCTAGGAGCAGAGGGACGTTTTCCCTCTCGTTGAATGTTGCAGTTATTATACTTACGCCCCTCTCAGGGTGCATAAGTCATTACTTAAAGTTCGGTTAATAATTTTTCGATAACTAAAAAATGCTCATAAATCAGCAAAAGGGCTAGATCGATGGATTCTACAGGTTTCGATCGTTAGTAATCGCGGACTAAACAGCTCGCCTTGCGGCTTACTGCTTACATCCCGATCCTATCAACCTTGTCATCTACAAGGGATCTAATAACGATGCCTCTTTTCAGGGACGGCTTCGAGCTTAGATGCCTTCAGCTCTTATCCGCATATGACGTGGCTGCCCGGCAAATGCCTTGTCAGACAACCGGTAAACTAGAGGCCACGAACCCCCGTTCCTCTCGTACTAAAGGGTCCTTCCCTTCAGGCATCGACGCACTCCCACGGAGAAGCAACCCTACTGTCTCGCAACGTAGTGAACCCATCTCAGGATCCCTTTTAATGGGCGAACAGCCCCACCCTTGGCAGCTGCTGCACCGCCAGGATAGGAACAGACGACATCGAAGTAGCAAACCTCCGGGTCGATATGAACTCTTGCCGGAGACGACTCAGTTATCCCTGGGGTAACTTCTCTCTTATCACCCGCCCCCACTAAGGAGGACTGGGTGGTTCGCTAGGCCTTGCTTTCGCATCTGGTTCCCTTATTGTGTGTGAACCAGTCAAGCTGGCTTTTGCCCTTACACTCTACGGAGGATTGCTGACCCTCCTGAGCCAACCTTTGGGGGCCCTTGTTATCTTTTCGAGGGCGTGGCGCCCCACCCAAACTGCCCACCTATCGGTGTCCCTTCATCAGGTTAGTGACATAACCCCAGAAGGGCGGTGTTTCATCGTTGCCTCCAGGCACCCTGACGAGCACCCTTCGACGGCTCCCGCCTACACTACACATCCAGGACCATATCACAACAACAGGCTGCAGTAAAGCTCCACGGGGACTTCGCTTTCACGTGGGAGAGACTGGATTGTGCACCAGTACATCAATTTCACTGGACTCAACGCGGGGACAGTGGGACCCTCGTTGGACCTTCATGCAAGCCGCCAATTAAGCGGCTAGGTATTACGCTACCTTAAGAGGGTCATAGTTACCCCCGCCGTTTAGCGGCCCTTCTCCCCGTTGAACCGGGTTTTCAGGTACCGCCACTGGGCAGGCTTCAACCGCAATACAAACCCTTTCGGGCTAGCTGCGATCTGTGTTTTTGTTAAACAGTCGGAGTCCCCTAGCCACTGCGACCTATTCCTACAAGGAATAGGCACCCCTTCTACCGAAGATACGAGGCTAGTTTGCCGAGTTCCCTCGCGTAGATTCGTCCAATACGCCTTGGGCTTCTCACCCAGGGGCACCAGTGTCGGTTCTTGGTACGGACTCAACCTTGGCTCCCAACGAATTTTCACGGATTCAAGGAATCAGCTGAACCACCACTAGGGCAGCTCGGGTCCTTTTGCCGGGTTCTCACCATTACGGTACTCCCCCAGCTTATAGACCAAAATAGCTAGACAAGGCTACTCAGCCTATCCCTAAACGTCATCGTTGGGACGGAACAGTTGAGGCAACGGAATATTAACCGTTTTCCCATTCGGTAATCTCGCGTTAGGGATTACCTTAGGACCGGCTAACCCTCGGCTGACGAGCGTTGCCGAGGAACCCTTAGCCCTTTCGGCGGAGTCGATTCTCACGACTCTATGCTGCTACTTTCACCAGGATCCGCGATACTGCTGGGTCCACGCCTCCTCTCGAAGACGCTTCTGCCCCGGCAGCACGCCCCCCTACCGAATCACCTTTCGGTGTCCGAAGGTATCGGTGCACGGTTTAGTCCCGTCCATCTTCGGAGCTTGCGACCTCGACGGGTGAGCTTTTACGCACTCTTTAAAGGATGGCTGCTTCTAAGCCAACCTCCCAGCTGTCTTGGGTCACAAACATCCTTTTGGTTACACTTAACCGTGACTTTGGGACCTTAACCTCCGTCTGGATTCTTCTCCTCTCGGGGATCAAGCTTATCCCGATCCCCTAGCACCAAGCTTCTACGGCTCTGGCAGATTCGGAGTTTGTTAAGGGGGCCAACCCTTTCGGATTAGCTTACCCTATACATTTCTCTACGCCACCAGACGCCTCTGCTCAGGTCTACCTGCGGGTAGTCTCGGGGGGAACCCGCTATTACCGGCCTAGATTAGCCTTTAACCCCTAATCCCAGGTCAACAGAACGATTTGCACATCAGAACCTGTTCGGTCCTCCACCCAGCTTTCGCAAGGCTTCAACCTGCCCAGGATTAGATCGACCGGCTTCGGGTCTCCCACCAGCGACTTCACGCGAGCTCACGTCGCCCCTCCCTTACGGTGCGGGCTTGTTGCTTTCGCTCCGGCTCCTTCCACAATGGAATTAACCTCGCCGCTGATCAGAACTCCCTGGCCCGTTCTTCAACACGGACGGCAACACACTGATCTGCAGGAGCTTCATCTCTTCCATGCATTGCCAGTTAATAGCCACTTGGTTTCAGGTCCTTTTCACCACCCTTTCGGGCTACTTTTCAGCTTTCCCTCGCGGTACTAGTGCGCTATCGGACTCGGGACGTATTTAGGGTTGGATCTTAGTGAGACCCGTATTCCCGCGCGAAAACCGACGCACGGTACTCTGGAAATTCAGGCTTGTAACTCGTGCAGCTACGTCCACGGGGCTATCACCCTCTTCGGCGTTTCTTTCCAGAAACTTAGACTCACTGCACAGGGTATTAGCCTGACTCCGTACTCCACATCTTCTTTCCCTTTCGGGAAATTATTCGGTTTGCCCTCTGCCGCTTTCGGTCGCCCTTACTAACGGCATCCCTATTGGTTTCTTTTCCTCCCGGTACTAGGATGTTTCGATTCCCGGGGTTCCCCCTTCCTTTCGGAAGTTTCTCTAAAGAGAAAGGAATTCCCATTCGACGACCTTCGGATCTAAGGCTCCTTGCGCCTCCCCGAAGATTATCGTAGCTTGGCACGGTCTTCATCGGCGCCCGAGCCGAGCCATCCATCAAGTGGCCTATGTACTGTAGCAATCCATCTCAATGTTCTAACCCTTTGCTGACCTTCATCAATCCAAAAAGGATTTCAGTCCTTCCCCAGTAACATTCCATTTTACTGGGTGCATAATGAGCAAAAGAACTATAGCAACACTTTGTATATATAGATTTCTTACCCAAAATTTATAGCCATTATACAAGGTTTATTATTTATTTAAACCTCATTATAAATTTTCTTTATCGATGATCTTACCGACCCCTTGCTTTTGAATCACCTTCGCGTATTCTAGGGGAAGGGTCAATATATCTTCCTTGGCCAGGGAAACAGTCCTACCCATCAGGGATATCCCTTTCACATCCTGTGTTATGTAAACAGCTACCTTTGAGCTATGCCCCTCTTCAGTTTCCTTCTCAACATTCACTTTCTCGTTCACTGGAATTATTACCTCACCTCGTTTAAGTTGCTCTTCAAATTCCTTTACCAGCTTTGACAGATTTTCGTAGAATATTTGTTCCTCTGGTGTTAGCCTACCCTCTATGTATTCCTTCTCATTATTTGCTTTTGCCTTGAGAATCTTCGAGATTCTAAGTTCTATAATTTTACGTAAGTATTTTTCAGAGTTCTCCAACTCATTAGTTAACTTACCTACTTGCCTAACATTTTTTTTGATAGTTTCAGTCTCTATCCTTTCCTTCAGATTTTCAAGATAGACTCTAACTTCCTTGTAAAACTGGGCCGAAACCTGTTCCAAGGAATAGTCATTTTTGACCTCTAATCGAAGTATTGAATTTAGATAATTCTCATTTATGTCTCCTTTCATGCTTGTCAAATGTTACCTCAGATAAATATCATTTCCTATCTATCAATGTATATAATAAGTCGCTGGTCACCTTGAATTCATGAAGGAGCCTGGAGCAGTCGTTTCCAATGCCGTTGTAAACGAAGCATTCGTGCCTTCCCTTTAAAAGGCCGTTATTTATGTTTACCCTACCGACATATCTTATCCTTGAATCCTTAGCTATGATTTCCTTAACTTTCGAAATAACCCTCTTCCTGTTGGGTTCACCGAAATACCTCACGAACTCCTCTAGTATAAAATAGGTTTGAGTGCATTCTTCCATTGTACTGAATATCTCATCCAGCCTCTTTTCTATACTATTATTCATACTCTCTGTTATGAAATTAAATGACCTGGAGCTAAACTTTCGCTCAATTCTCATGAATTTTACTGGGTCAACCACACCCTTCTCGATCCCATCAGGAGATAGATATAGAAAATTTAGGGGTTCTTCAGGTACGTGAAGTTCCATCCCTACGAACTCCCTTACCTTTGCCTTATCAGGTTCTGTCAGTCTCATGAATATATAATTTGGCACATTCGAAGCTAGTAACGGCCTTACGCTCTCAGATATTGCTAGAAAAGATGTGGTAACAAAAATTACATGGAGACCAAACTTCCTTCCAGAACTCATCATGTCAGCGATCAAATCACTCTGATAATCGTTAGCTTCCTCAAGAAAAAGAAAATAATTATCATTTCCAGAAGAAGAGATCTCAAACCATATAAGAAGTGCGAAAATATTTGCTAGTATCCTTGAGTCTTCATAACCCAGCACCCCCCGGTCTAGATCGAATATCAAAAGGTCGTAAGATGAAAGTGCATTAGATAGAATTCCCCTGTCATCCGGATTGCATATTAAAGATCTGATAATCGGATCGTTAACAAGTCTCCCAACTGCCCGCTCGGTGCTTATCTTCTCCTCGTCAGTCATACTTCCAAGTTCTCTAACAAATGAGATGAGATCCTGGTCATTGAATCCCGTAATAATGTCACCTCTAACCTTTTCATCTCTGAGTATATTATAGAAATCTACCAGCGTCATTCCATTATTTTTCGCTAATATTGTTATTCCCCTTGAGATTATATCCTCCATCCTTGGACCTACTAGCGGGTCTGAATATTGCAGCTCCCTGAATGATTTTAAAATGGAAACAAATTCCTCAGAAACCCTATACGTGAACTCTCTCCTGCTTCCTATTAGGTTTATCGAGGTTCCTGATTCTGGTGATATTACGAATTTCGCTACGTTATATTCAGTCATTTTTCTAGCCGTATCACCGTGAGGATCTATCAAAATAACCTTCCCTCTTTTACTTTCAAGGATGCTGTTCATCATGCCAACTATCATCGTACTTTTTCCTGAGCCAGAGGATCCTGCAATCAAAACGTGGGGATCGCGCTGAAAATCGATGTAAATTTTCCCGCTGTTTAATGTCTTGCCAATTGCTATGCCTGAAGTTCTATCTGGAGGCGATGATGACGGTAAAAATTTCGGTATTTCAGTAAGCGTTATCACTGGTCTCCCAAATCCTAATCTTGCCGTAAATGCCGTGACGGATCTGGAAGAGAATACGTGTTTCAGGTAACTCCCAACCCTCTCCCCATAAAATTCTATGTCTAGCCTCCATCCCAATTTCTCTTTCTGCTTTCCAGAAGGTCCATTTTTCTTGGTGTTGTATGAAGGAAAATAATGGTGCTTGATCCGAATTTTCACGAAACCATCTACTTCTTGGCTTAGAAGTTCAACTATCCTGTCTGCATAGTTAACATTTCCAAATTCGAGGTATCTGGGATCACCCTTTATGAACAGTTTCCTTCCCCGTTCATTTAGCTTTACGGACTCGCCAAGGTACCAACCGGTATGGCTCATAAGATCTTCTGAACTTTTGGATATATAGATTCTAACCTTCTCATCTTTTCTTTTGATTATCAGGTATTCTATCTCCCTCCCGCTAGACAGCCAAGAAATCAAAAAGGGATTTGACTCATTGACTGGAGATATTCTTCTGACCTTTATGAAATCCCTCGATGAAATTTTTCTCTTCCTCACTGCTTTCGAACCTCATTATTGTGCTGAAAGAGGGAGTCACGAGGAGAGCTTTAGAATACTTCCCATTGAAACCGGCAGAATTACGCAGGAAATTTGATAGGTTTCCGTCTAGTTTGTAGAATTTAACTATCTCCTCTGATACAACCTGGTGCCTGAACAGTACGTGGATTGAACAATTTTCCATTATCGATAGGGCTGATCTATTCTTCAGGAAATCGTTTGCAGACTGAGATATCAAGATGAGAGAGACTCTATTGTGCCTTGCGTGCCGGACGTACCTCTCGAGTGATCCTACAACCTCGTCTTGCAGGAGATAGTGGGCTTCATCTATAACTATAACCGACTCCCTTTTCCCGACACCTCTTATTAGGATATCAAGGGATAAAAGCATGTAAAAAGGAAGGAGCTTTCTTGGGATCTTGCTTAGATCGATCCTGACATCACCTTCCATTAGGGGGTTTCTTCCCTTGCAGAATTTCTTCAATGAACCGTCGAATATTGGGGAAATTTTGTTGTAAACTTCCTGCGACTTCTTTTCTATGAAATTTTTCAGAAATTCCGTATCAAGATTTTGCTCATACATCATAGTTAGGCCCGTATCAAGGATTCCTAGATCCTCATTGCTCAGATCGAAGAGAGAAGCTAGTAACGATATTGTCCTGTCGACATTTTCCTTTATCGAAAGGAAATCTACCTTCTCAAAAATATTTATCTCCATATTTAAAATATCGATAGATGTTCCTCCTATGCTGGACACAACGCTATCGTATTCCCCCAGAGGATCAATGATTTTTACATCTATCTTCCTTGAGATCTTTTCTCTCAGCATTGTAGCCTTTACGAAGTATGATTTGCCGAAGCCTGTCATCCCCGCGACTAGTTCATGGGATGAAGGGAGTGTGGATCTATCGAGGAATATCGGAGCTCCTGTTAGATCGCATCTTCCATAATAAGTTCCATTTTCATCTAGCAAATAGCCGTGATTTATTGGAACTAAATAAGAAGTTGATTCTGGATCAAGGTAAAGACCGCTTAGGCTTCCCGTGATCAACCTGTTTCTTATTTTTGCGTCCGAATACCTTTTCCCTTCTGCCTTAACACCCAATTTTTTTAGGTATCGTATTAGTTTTCTCTTTTCATCCTGTATTTCTTTCCCTTCTCCAGTGATGAAGTATGAAGATGAGTATCTGATAACCTTTATCTTACCTTCTGCCAGTTCATCCCTAATATTTTCTATATTCTGCAGGGTCAGTTTGTTTTTCTTTGAACTCTTGTCTTCAACAACATTGTTAGAAGCCAATCTTAGGTATCTCCGATCATATTCCCTAGTTAATATGTTCCAGGCTATGTTTTCATCCACTGGATGGAGCCTGACAATCTGACCTACGTTAGGCAGGTTACCTTCGAACCTGATTTTGAACCACTCATCTATGTCAAATGGAACGTCTTTTATTTCAACGAAACCTATTCCCTTCCCGTCTTTTATGTAGTACCACTCCTTCTGTACACCGTATTCCTTCTTCTTATTAGATAAGGTCATCTATAACTCTAGCCTCCTCCTCATTTAACCTTGCAAAGGGAATTCCGAAGTTTGACATCGTTGCCTCGAATTCCTCTGTTCTAGTGGACTCAATTATGACGAAATATGCGTACGCTATTGCCTCAAGATCCTTGAAGAGCGAGTCATATTGAGCAACGCCGGTTAGAAACCTTTCAACTGGTATCTTATATGGTATCTTCATTACTATCATGTCCTCAGAAAAGGTATTGATAATTGATGACCAGGCCGATATTATCCAGTTATCATGATGCTCCGAAAATCTGAAATTGGTTCCAAATATTTCGTATGCCACTTTCCCTTGATCACAAATGTGTAAAAGGTTCGGTATTGTTATCCCCTTCACTTTTTTAATGATGATTTCATCGAGATAATCATTCTGACTTTTCACGAGAAAGAATGGCAAGGATAAAAGGGATACAAGACCGTAAAAATTGAAAAAGAAAAATGATACAGTGACTATAGTACTGGCCGTTAAAAGCCTGTAAAGGAAAGCTCCTTCGAATGGACCTAGCTTTAATTGTGTGGTCTGAAATTTTTGTATTTTCATTCTCTCTTAACCTTGAAAAACAATGAGCTACTGCCAACTTCCTGCCTATCTATGTTGCTGTATTTTCTGATCGATCCTATTTCTGGTAGTCTTCCTGAACTCTCGGACCCTCTGGGAAGCCCTGACGATAAAGATACTGCCCCCCTTATTCCTCCAGTCGCTGCTGATTTACTCCACTGTACACCCCTATCTACAGATCTCCCGAGGAATGCACTTAAGAATCTCTGACTTTGACCCAACGAAAGCATTACAGGAATCAAATCGGCCAGTGACAAGAATCCGAGAAGAAGCACGCTATTATTGACGACATATGTAGCAAGTATTAGTGGTATCCCTATTAGAATTGGGGAGATGATCGCATCAAGGAAGATAAACCAGACCCTTTCCCCAAGTTCTTTTGTCCGTGGAATTATTATGAGGAGTGTGAACACCGGTGCAATCACTGGTAAAGTGTATATTATGGCTAATCGGAGTGAAAGGAAAAGAAGAAGATAGAGCATAAGAGAGATGTAGATCAGGATTATCAAAAAACTGATAATGGAGCCGGCATTACCACCGATCTCTAACCCTGCCAGGACATCTTGGCCAGACGAGAAGGTATGATTCGGAGATCCGTATAACCATAACTGCTTGTAGAGAATGGAAAAAAGAAACAGGATATCCTGCAAGAGGAAGAATGAAATGTTTGAAAGGATGAGTAAAAGGAGCAGCTTTAGAAGCACATTTTTGAATTGGTACCCTAGCTCAAGGCTGCTGTTAATTAGAATAGCCACTCCAAGAACGATTGCAACAATTGTTAAAACGGGATCGTATACTTCGAACATTATAAAGTAATAGAGCGACTTTACCCCGGTTCCTATGGATCCGCTGACAATGTTTGGAAATGCATAATCGGGTGACAACAGATATTTTGATATATAGTCATTGTAAAGCGATACGAGAATAGGCTTCCCCATAAATACTACTGCCGAAATTATATAGCTTATGGCCTTGACAATGGCCTGGACGAGGATTGAAACTATGTCCATATTATAATGTTAACCTGCTACTATATAGTGTATAACGGCATACAGAACACCGCTGACAGCCATGACAAATATTACAGTCCCTATGAGGGCATCTTTGGTTCTTTCTTTTGCATCAGATTTTCTATCTAGATCTTTTGAAAAGTAGCCTATAGCAATAGGTATCCACAATATTGCGATAATCAAGCCCGATACGCCAGCTATTATGTCAAATGCCCTCTGGACTATGGCGCTGATGGCCGTTGCATTAGAATTAGGTGATTGAGGCTGCATTTGATTGTTGTACCCCTGATAGTTATTCATCGGCACTACTGTTGCTACTAAAAATATTACAAAAATTATTACAAAGGTCTTCATTTACCCCTCCCATTCTTTTTAATATTAGCTCGTATAAAATTTTTTCTGACAATATACAAACATCCCAGTCCTAATTGGTGGAATAAGTATATTTAAACTATTGGTATATATCATTATGGAAGAGCACTGCGATGTTATCGGCTGCACGAGACCTAAGGCCAGGACAGTAGGCAGAAAGTCCGCGGAAAAGCTGTTCTCTCTCTCTGGGAAGGGAACAAAGGTTCACCTCTGCAAGGAACATTATAAAGAGTACAAAAAAGCAACTAAAAAGGACAGGGAAATAGAGAGGCTTACTTGGGTTTAGGTGAAGTCGAATTATGGAGACGCCATACGAATTTAGAGAAAAAGGTAGTATAACACTTGTCCTCATTATGATTGAGCTGCTCAAGGGAAGACGGAAGCTAAGGGAAATCGCTTCAGATCTTAGGATAACACCGCAAGGTGCCTCTGTTTATATCAAAAATTTGCAAAAAATGAACTACGTTGGTAGGGATATGTCACCGACCCCCGATGGGGTTGCTTTCCTCCAGCAGATGCTCGCTGATATGTCCATATTTGTGGAACAGGCTTATCGTGAATCAGGCATAATCTCCAGCTGCGAAGCGCTAGCCGGAGATGAAATAGAGAAGGGGGATGAAGTATCACTTCAAATGAAGAACGGAATTCTCTACGCGTTTAAAAATGATCTTTCTGGATCTCGCGGTACTGCCGCATTCAGTGTAGCAAGGGGAGAACCTCTAGAGGTATCAAATATCAGGGGATTAATCAACTATAAACCTGGTAACTTTTTCATAATCAGGGTAGATTTCCAGTCTTATAGGGAAGTGAAATTTAAAAAATTCTCTGAATTCTGTAAGAATAATAGTGTTGAATTTATTGGAGCATTCGGCGTTCTAGCCTACAAATTCTGCGACAAATCTTCGGTGAATGCTGCGATGTTTGCGCCGGTTGAGGGATGCATAGAGGCAAGCGTAAAGGGATTAAACAGTCTCCTAGTCTACTCTCCAGAGATGTCAAGATTTCTATTCAGGAAAATTTCAGAAAATATAGATAAATACAAAATCAATCCTAAGTTTGTCGAGATATGAAAGAGATATTACCTGAAAGGAAAGAGGCCAGCATCTCAGAATTCTTTGATAAGAATAGGCAGATGCTTGGGTTTGATTCCCCCCAAAAGGCTTTATTTATGACGGTGAAGGAGGCTGTGGACAATTCTCTTGATGCTTGCGCTGATTACGCCATCCTGCCAGATATTACAGTTATCGTCAAGGAGGAAAAGAAAGATGTTTTTAAGGTATACGTTGAAGACAATGGCCCGGGTATCCCAAGAAAAGATGTGGAAAATTCTTTTGGAAAGATGCTTTACGGGTCCAGATTTTTTGAGGAAAGACAGACAAGAGGTCAACAGGGTCTCGGTATCTCTGCCGCAATATTATATGCTCAGAAAACAACGGGAATCCCAACTGAAATTGTTACCAAGACAGCGGATGATATAACAGCCTATAGGTTCGTTTTGGATATAGATATAAAGAAGAACTCCGCGAACACAATATTACTAGAACCTGTCATCTGGGATGTAAAGAGCGGCCTAAAACTTACGATCACGCTTAAGGGTAGATATACTACTGGTAGGCAATCTATTGAGGAATACCTTAGAGAAACGGCACTAGCAAACCCTCACAGCTCGTTCCACATTCATCTTCCTGATAAAGATATAGAGATAGAGAGGAGTGTTAACGAACCACCTGCTATCCCGATCTCTGTCAAGCCTCATCCCCATGGAGTTGAATTCGGTGATCTAGTTACAATCCTGAGGGAGGAACCCGGAAAACGTATAGAGAACATTCTCGAACAAAGATTTTCCAGAGTGACAAAACTCGTTGCAAGATCAATCGTTCAGAAAAGCGGACTCGAGGGGAAAACCGTTAACATGATGACGAAGGATGATTTCGAGAGGCTCCACAAAACGATAATGGAGACAGAATTTATGGAACCTAGGAAGGACTGTCTGTCACCTATAGGGTCAGATTCTCTTTTCAGAAGCGCGATATATACCTTCAAGGATTACAATCCAGCCTATTTCTCACAGCCTGTAACAAAGGGACCTTTCGTCTACAGTGGCCATCCATTTCTCATTGAGGCGATAGCAATTTACGGAGGGGACCTTCCAAAGGAGGAGCAGATAAAGGTACTCAGGTTCGCGAACAGGTTTCCTCTCTTATACCAGCAAGGGAGCTGTGCCATAACTAAGGCCATAGCCTCTATAAACTGGAGCCAGTACGGATTCTCTCAGCCAGTTAAGGATCAATTACCTGTTGGGCCACTTATACTTGCGGTTCATATTGCAAGCACCAAGATACCTTTTACTTCTGAGGCCAAAGAAGCTATTGCACAAATACCTGAGATAATGGATGCCCTGGATATCACACTCAAAGCTGTCGCAAGACAAATAAAGACCATGAAGGGGAAAGAGGCACGCAAGAATCAAGTTGAAGAGAAATTTTCATTGATAGAGCATATCTTGCCAGAGATTGCAACCAAAGCGTCCAAGATCCTCGGGTTGGAGGCACCGGACATAAAACCGGTTATCTCTAAGGTGATGAACGTTGTGGCTTTTAGGGAGATAAATGGGGAACTTTATGCTGAGAACTTTACTGGGAAGGAGTGTAGCTTTCGGGTCGTGATTAGAGGGGAGAAAGAATTTTCAGATGAAGTCAAGGGATTGAAACCGTTCGAGAGAATCAAACTCAATTTTCCAAAAGAGGTTGTAAATTCAGGTGAGGTCTATGCAGATTTGGCAGAGCCCATCTTGCTAGGGGCTTATCCACTTCCGAAGGTGTTTGAACGTGAACGAGAGACTTGAGAAGATAGTTAGAGAAATATATGAAGAATTGAAAAACGGCCGGGTGCCAAAAGTCGAAGTCAAATCAAGAAACAAGGAGAACATTATATTCGATCCTGTAACATCCGTCTGGAAATATGGTGAAGATACCGTGAAGAGATATGCTTCCAAAGCCTCGTCTGCTAGGAGCATATTGAAGATGCTTTACGTGATAGATTTCATAGACGAAATGGAAAAAGGACTTAAAACATCTACTCTTAGGGAAATGTATTACATATCGGAAGGATGGAAGCTTGGTAAATTTGAAAGTCAAGATGAATCTGATTTGATGGTCGAAGATCTGGAAGTTATGACGAATCTTCTCAGGGAAGAGATGCGCTTAAGACCGGAGGAGAGCGGTGCCTCTGTAATAGGAAATATAGTGCTCACTGAACTTAACAGGAAGGGGGAGAAAAAGAAAATTAACTGTAGGGATGATGTGGGAGATGCGGGTTATACCATTCCATACAATGTAGAAAAGGAAAAGATAGAGTTCATTTCAGAAGATGTCGATTTTGTCCTCGCTATTGAGACCGGCGGCATGTTTGACAGGCTGGTAGAAAACAGATTCGATGAGAAAATGCGCTCTCTTCTCGTTCATACTAAAGGCCAACCCTCAAGGTCTACGAAAAGATTCCTGAACAGACTTAACAGGGAACTTGGACTTCCGATTGTAGTTTTCACTGATGGAGATCCGTGGAGTTTTAGGATATTTGCATCAATTGCCTATGGAGCTATAAAGACTGCCCATATATCTGATATACTTGCAACTCCAACTTCTGAATTCATCGGAATCACTGCGAGCGACATACTGAGATATGATCTTCCGACTGACAAGCTAACCGAGAGAGATATAGAGGCACTGCATGCTGAGCTAGAGGATCCGAGATTCAACGTACCATTCTGGAAAGGGGAGATAGAAACAATGCTAAAGATAGGAAAGAAAGCTGAACAACAAGCCTTGGCTAAATATGGCCTCGATTTTGTTACAGACTCATATCTTCCTGAAAAACTCTCTGAAATAGGGATCTTATGAAAAAGGCCGTAGAAATACCTGTCCTCGTTGGCTTGGCAGCATTTTTGGCCCTTGGGGACAGGTACCTAATTTCCGTACTGTACGAAAAGCTAATGGAAGGTTATCACGTTTCCTCAACACTCCTTTTTTCAGCGATATTCACATCATTTTACATCGGTTACACAGCATTCCAAATACCTGCCGGAAGAATCGCAGAACGACACGGACCGTCCAGAATTTCTGGTCTTTCCTTAATTACATGGTCCCTGCTTTTCATCGCTCTTCCATTGGTTAGATATTTCCCTCTAGCAATCGCGGTCTCCTTTCTGATTGGGGCAACTCAGAGCCCGATATTCCCGTCAATAATATTCATCTTGCGGCTTTTCTTTAAGGACGAGCAGTACGCGAGAGTTTCCGGTATTACAGCGGCATTTGGTGATCTATCACCAGCTTTGATACCAGTAACTGCTTTCTCATTGTTATCTTTGGGAAGGGGTATACTGCTTCCATTCATTTTCTTTGGAATTCTAGGTGTTCTGATCGGGGCTGTTTTAATTTTTGTAAAAATAGACTACGCTCCACAGCTTAGCTCTGACTGGTCATCGCTTGCCGATGTTAATTTTGTTGTATTTGGTCTATCTTTTTTAGTATATGATCTCTTCTATTACATCCTGTTTACCTGGTACCCTTATTTGCTTAAGGAAAGATTTTCTATAGGCTCTGTTTCCTTCCTATTTGGCTCGGCTCCGTGGATAATTATGGCTGCAGGTTCTATATTATTTGGATTTGTACTGGATAGCCTGAATAGAGATCATTTCGTTTCAATAATATCGTACGCTGTTATTCTCCTATCGCTAATAGGCATATCGCTCACCGAGAACAAGATATTATTCCTTGTTCTGGTGATTAGCTCGTTATTTTTCCTCAACCCTATCCTCATTGCGTCTTGGCGTTTGTCCACCAGACTCAGCGGAGAGAGGAGATCTTCTTTCGTCGGTGGCTGGATGAATTTTTGGGGAAACGTTGGGGGGATTATCGCTCCTTTCCTTTCTGTATTCATGATAGATAAAGTAGGTTTCTCAAAAACTTTCCTGCTTTCCTCCACTATCCCTGTTGCAGGTATGGCCTGCTGGGCTTATCTCGGGAGGCCAAGAAAATGAGGAAGAGATCGTTAGATCTAATATCAATGAAGCTAGGTGTTAAAAGAGAGAATATACACCTCCGCTACCAAATCGTGGGTAAGGCACTGATCATGAAGGGCCTCCCCCCTGGTATTGGAGATGTGAAAAAATTCGCGGACATTCTAAGATCATCCATGAGATTGTGGTCTGTTTACAACCTCCACTCCATCAATGGAAATGAGAGGAAACCTAATATAACTCTACTCTCAGGAATAACGGGAAATGTTACGCACAGGGAGGACGGAATTATATATGCCTTCGATCCGGCGAAGGTAATGTTCTCTAAGGGGAACAAAAGTGAAAGGCACAGGCTTTCGGATGTTGTTGGAAAAGATGAAACTATCCTTGATATGTTTGCCGGTATTGGCTATTTTTCAATACCTTTATCATTAAAGGCGAAAACGGTATATGCAGCTGAAATCAATCCAGAGGCCTTCCACTACCTTATTATTAACAAATGGTTGAACCACGCCAAAAACCTCAGGCCGATGCTGTGTGACTCCTCTACGATAGCTTTGAGAGAATTCGCCGATAGGATAATCATGGGCCACTTTGACTCGCTGAATTATCTTCCTTTTGCCCTGAGGTATCTTAAGAGTAAGGGAGAGATCCACATTCACCTGCTAGTAAGGAGAGGAAATGAAGATTCCACTGCATCCAGGCTCCTGGAATTTAAAGAAATAAGGGATGTGAAATATCTCAAGGTCAAGGAATTTTCACCAGGTATGGATCACATTGTATTCGATCTTTCAGTGCAAAAGAACTAATACCCCCATTTATTTCAATATTGTTGAGTATATATAATATTATAGAAAAACAGGAGATCTTTAGGAAAAGCGTTCTGCCCCTTCAGCCCTCAGAGAACACTATTCCTCGAGATGCGTTAAGCGCCCTTTCTTCTGACTTCGAGCAGAGGTATTCTCTTGTGATAAATTCAAACTATAGGAACCAAAAGGTAAGAAATGCATACGCAGGAACCAAGTACTCCGAAATGCTTGTAAGCTCTGTTGAGAAATTGGCCAAACGCGTTTTCAAAACGGGATTTGCAGATGTGAGACCAATTTCCGGTCACATTGCCGCAATGCAGGTAATTGGCAATCTCCTGAAGAGGGGCGAAAGATTCGCATACATACCTGTAGAAAGTGGGGGGTACGATGGTTACACGCCAAAATATTTGCCATCGCTCTTCGGGATAAAGGGGGAGGAGATTCCTATGAAGGGCTGGAAGATAGATTATCAGAGAATGAGAAAGATGAAGGGAAATTACTCCGCCATAATTCTGGGAGCCAGCATTTTTCTCCATCCGTACAGGATTGATGAGATTAGGGAGGTTTTCCCAGATGCACTTATACTTTACGATGCCTCCCACGTGTTAGGGCTGCTAGCAAATGGAAAGTTTCAGCCGGACTTCAGAAATGCTGATGTCATCTACGGCAGTACTCACAAGAATTTTCCGGGACCCCAGGGCGGTCTTATTGTTGGGAGGGCAGACCTAGAGGAAAGAATAAAAAAGGATGCTATATGGATGTATTACGATAATTTTCACCTCTCAAGGGTATCGTCGCTAGGAATAACACTTGAATATCTTAGTAAAACAAATTATGGAGGAAAATGCATCAGGAATACCAGGGCACTAGTAAGAGCATTGACTGAAAGGAATGTTAAACTCGCAAATCTTCCAGAAGTAACAGAGAGCGCGATGTTTCTTCTAGATTACAAGAACGCGCCGGAAATATCAAGACGCCTTGAGAAATCAAACATTCTCATCGACAGTATTGGAAGAGTTGGATTAAACGAAATAACCATGCTTGGATTTACTGAGAAGCATATGGATAAGGTTGCTGAGGCCGTGGAGCTCGGAATAAGGTCTAACGATCCTGAGGCAAGAAAAATCGTGAGGGATCTGTTAAGTGAAATTCGGTCAAGCTGATCTTATAAAACCTGGCATAATTTAAATTTTCCAGAATTCTTTACTCATTTAGAAACGGGATTTATTATTGAAATTATTTATAAAATTAGTATATACCCGGTCACATTTCAAAAGGTTTTTACGCCATTAATAACTTTTGAACTATGTCAGTTAATACAACGGCTAAGAGGCAGTTTTCCTCAATAGCCAACGCAATGAAACCGTCAGCAATAAGATTACTACTAAGGGTGGCCAACGAGCCTGGTATTATATCGTTTGGAGGTGGAATGCCAAACCCTGAGTCTTTCCCAATTGATGATGTAAGGAAAATATTTGACGATCTTATAATGAAAAATGGCAAAAAGATGCTTCAGTACGGTGCCACTGAGGGCTTATATTCTCTCAGTGTTGCCCTTTCAAAGAGGTTGGGGGAAAAGGAGGGTATCAAGTGTGACCCAACTGAGATCATACAAACGACAGGTTCCCAAGAGGCCCTCTATATGCTCGGCAAGATCTTTGCCGATCCTGGAGAATATGTGATAACAGAAGCACCGACGTACGTTGGTACCATATCCGCATTCAGAGCATCTGGCATAAAGATGATCGGGATAGGTATGGACCATTACGGCATATCTTTAGATATTCTTAGAGATACACTTAAGAAGTATCCGAATCCGAAATTTATCTACGTGATTCCCAACTTCCAAAACCCAACAGGTATCACAATGAGCCTGGAGAGAAGGAAGGAACTCCTTGAAATTGCCGAAGAGAGGAACATCCCTATTATAGAGGATGATCCGTATGGTAGCCTCAGATTTTCGGGCCCCCATCTACCATCGCTTAAATCTCTTGATCAGAGCGGAAATGTGATCTACCTAGGCACATTTTCCAAGGTGCTAGCCCCTGGTATTAGGTTGGGGTACGTTGTGGCATCCAAGGACATTATAGAGAAGCTTAACATCGCTAAGCAAGCTGTTGATCTTGCAACAAGCACGCTCTCTGAATATATCGCTGAGGCGTACATTTCTAGCGGTTATATGGACAGGCAGATACCGAAGATAATCGAACTTTATAAGCAAAAGAGGGATCTAATGATAGAGTCTTTCCAGAACTACTTCCCGGAGGACGTTGAATACACCCGCCCTAATGGTGGCATGTTCATATGGGTCACAAGAAAGGGCGCAAACACGGATGAAATGTTCGAGCGCGCATATAAGATGAAAGTATTATACGTTGTTGGATCTGCATTTTACCCAGACGAAGACAATCATGAATCAATGAGACTAAATTTCACATACAGCTCTAACGAGGACATTGTAGAAGGAGTGAAGAGACTGGGAAAGGTATTCGAGGAATCAAAGGTTAGCTAAATATATTCGGTCAATTCCCTTGAAATAAGGTCTGAAACAGTCATTCGGGAGAATGGTCCTTCGATAGTATCTGTTGTCGATATGCTGTCGACGAATCCTGCGTATTTGGAAGTCCCTGTGACAAACAAACCGTGAACGCAGTATACGTTAATTTTCTTAGCCCCATGGTCCTTGAGAACTTTCGATGATTCGAGTATTGTCCCCCCAGTTGAGATTAAATCATCAGTTAGGGCAACTGTCTTTCCTTCTATATCTGCTTCAGGTGGGAGGGAAATTTCAACCTTTGTATCCGATACCCTTTTCTTATTCATCGCAAGCGACTCTAGCCCCGCAACCCTCGCAATGTTCCGGGCTTCCTCCTCGAAACCATCGTCAGGCGATATGACGATGTCATTTCTATCTTCGAGGACTTTTTTTCCTATTACCGGCTCTGCCCTAATTTCTCTTCCACTCTCTCCCAGAAATGACATTCCCTCTGGAGAATGCATATTTACAACAAAGATCTTGTCGAATCTCTCGGTGAATATCTCTGAAATAACTTTAGCACTGATTGCTTCGTAGGGTTGAAACATCGAATCCTGTCTGGCGTAGCCAAAGTAGGGAACAACTAGGATTAGGCCCTTGGCTCCTGCATTCTTTGAAGCATCACGAGTTAGAAGGATATCTATGATACCTCCGTCCGGATATGCATTCCCTACGATAATTGCGTTGTCAAGCTCTTCTTCAACCTTAACGTAAAGTTCCCCATCTGCAAACCTCCTCCTTGTAATCCTTGCAAGGGGCAGGTTCAGCTTCGATGAAATCTTTGATGATAAGCCTTCAGAATTGGCTGTTGAAACTATCTTCACGTTTTCAATATGCGTTCAAGATTTAAAATCTTGTTTAACGTTCAGCGAGAGAAGGTCTTCGATATTAAATTTGCATTTTTTTTCAAGGTAATTGTAGAGGCTCATCAGGCGCGGAACTTCCGACTCTAGTCCTTTGTTTTTGTAGTCCTCACATATCTCTTCTATCCTTGCAACCCTGTCCCCCTTGAGCAAGGTATCTGCGTTGCAAACTATCTTTTCTTCTAGGGTTCTCGGAATATAATCCATGTCGGGAAGCCGGAATTTTCTTGCTGTTTTCCGAAGCAGGCCGGCTCCAACGTGGGTGCTGCAGAACCTTGCTATGATCTCATCGTACCCCTCTCGCTTTAGTATCCTGTAACCCTGAACGCCGTGCGATATATCGTGCGTAACAGTTCTTCCTATGTCATGGAGTAGAGCACCTGCCTGAATAAGATTAACATCGGCACCGCAGCCAGCCCCTATATTTAGAGCTACCTTGGCACAAGCCTCAGAATGCCTAAGCAGCCTGTCATCGGCTCCGTACTTCTTGAGAAGACCTATGCATTCGTCCCTGTCAGGTATCCTGAGGACCTTCTTGCCCCTCTCCTGCGGTATTATCCTCAAGTAGCCACGTAAATCTTTCTCTCTGTTTATATGTTCCAAAAATATAGCTAGAGCTGATACCTCAGAGTGAGGTTGATTTCTAACTGCTATATTCATATCTGCAAGTTCATAAATCTCTCTAGGAACCTTTTCAGAACCAACAATTACCATTATATCCTTGGCCTTTTTAATAGATGAAATCCTTTGTTCAAGAGGAATACCGTACATTGTAAGGTGAACCTTAAGACCATTGAATTCACGTATTTTTTCCCTATAATTGCCAAATTCTATCGTGAAATTCCCCCCGAATTTCGAAGTGACATTGTTTATGGTTTTCATAAGCTTCTGATCTTCCCTATCGACTATGATTTTATCAGCACCGAATGCCCTAGATACTAGGGCAACATGAGTTGTAATTCGTTTGTCCCTTTCCGGTCTATGACCGATCCTCATCACTGTTATCAAGATATCTTCTCCACCTTCATACCCTTAATTGTCAGATGCTTACTTCTTTTTATCACAGCTCTTACAAATGTCGATGATTCTTTCAGACGCTCCTGTATTTCTGCTATGTATTGAGTACCTTGATCTATCATCTCCTCTATCTTGCTGCAATAATCTTCTACCTTGTTGTCGTCCATTGATGCTACATAAATTACATCTCCAGCCTCTTCAGTAGGTATGAGAACGTTTATCTGGATGCTTGTATAATAATTGTGATAGACCTTTTTAGGGCCTTGCGAAGTATTTGACCACTGTGATTCTATGAATTTTATCTTTTCCAGATACTTTAGGAATTCGACGGCTTCCTCCCCAAACCTTGATTTTACCTCATCCTCCGTCATCCAATTCTGATTCAGGATTTTGAGAAGGTCACTTTTCATCTTAGAGTTCGATAGCGTGAAAACAATTACTAAATCTCCTACATCATTCACAACCTTTATTTTGTTCATAGACTCCCCCCTAATTCATTCTTCATTTAAATACTCATCTCAATAATAGAAAAATATTCCGCCATAATGCCTGCCTGAGGCAAGAATTTATCTCATTGAGATATTTTCTTTTTGATCTCTCACACTCTAAGAATGATTTTAGCCAG
>JAVYOD010000015.1:0-23952 GCA_038734825.1 Thermoplasmatales archaeon | reverse complement strand
TATCCCCCCAGTGCTATGACGATTATAGAGATCAGCTTTATAGCTATGAACGGAAGAACAACTCCACCCAGCCCGTAAATCATGATATTCCTCAGAAACATCTTCATCGTGTTGAGGGGCCTGACCTGATTACCCTTTATAGCTAGGGGTATGAGTGCTGGAATGATGAGCGCATTGTATATAAGTGCTGACAGGACTGCAACGTGCGGTGTCAGGTGCATGAAATTTATCTCCCTTAGATGCGGAAGCCTTGAAAACATTATTGGGACAATTACAAAATATTTAGCGATATCGTTCGCTATACTGAATGTTGTAACAGTTCCCCTTGTTACAAGAATCTGCTTACCTAGGACGACCACATCAATTATTTTTGAGGGGTTCGATTCAAGGTCCACCATATTAGCAGCCTCCTTAGCAGGTTCAGTACCAGAGGCCATTGCGAGACCTACATCCGCAACGGACAGAGCAGGCGCATCGTTAGTCCCATCACCTATCATTGCCGTGATCCTTCCCTCCTTCTGAACCTTCTTAACCATTTCGTACTTAGTTTCTGGCCTCGCTCTCGCTATGAATTCGTCAATCCCAACGTCCTTTGATATAACCCCCGCAGCCCCTGGCTGGTCGCCCGTGACCATAACCACTTCTATATTCATGTCCTTGAGCGCCTTTATCTTCTCTCTGATTCCGGGTTTGATCTCGTCCTTAAGCTTTATGAAACCAAGTATATCCCCGGATTCAGCTACGGCCATAACTGTCGCCCCATCCTCAGATATCTTATTTAAAAGCTCGTCGAACCCCTCCGGTTTTTTCTTAACATATTCCAACACAGCATCCGGAGCGCCCTTGACTATCTCAAGCTCCGGTTTCTGTGCCTCTGGTTCAAATTTTCTCCTCAGCCGCTTTCTCTGGAGTAGATCCCTACCCCCTTTTGGAAGAACGAACTCCCGAGTGTCTGATATCTTAACAGCGCTTCTCCTTGTAGCAGCGCTGAATTGTTCGAATTCTGATTTGTATATATTTATGATTTCCTGGGGGATATAACCCAAGCTGTATGCTAGCTCCACTATGCTTTTCCCCTCAGGTGTATCATCTTCCCAGGATGACAGGAAAGCGGCTTCCCCTACTTCCCTTTCTGTATGGTTCCCGAGGGGTATGAAACTCACGGCCTTCCTCATCCCCCTGGTTATGGTACCTGTCTTGTCAAGAAGGAGGGTGTCAACGTCTCCAGACGCCTCGATAGCCTTGCCTGATTTAACGATAATCCTGTTGTGCGACATTCTATTTATACCTGAAATTCCGATTGCGGGAAGCAAGGCACCTATGGTGGTGGGGAGGAGACAGACATATAGCGCAATCGTGACCGCGAGATCTATACCGAGATGCAACTCTATTCCCAGGGCAAGCAGCGATATTATTATTATAGAAAATATGATTGTGAATCCAGCGAGAAGTATAGAGAGCGATATTTCGTTCGGAGTTTTTGGCCTCGAAGATGATTCAACCATTTCTATAAGCTTGCTCACGTACGTTTCGCTGGGATCAACAGAAACCCTTGCAACGAGTGAATCTGAGACGACAACAGAGCCACCAAGCAATGTGGAACCCATTGACTTTCTTACATTTACGGATTCGCCTGTCAGGAGTGACTCATCTACCATCGCGATACCTTCGATAACTTCACAATCTATCGGAACCTTATCCCCCTTCTCCACAAGAATCAGGTCACCCTTCTTCAGTTCCTCGGATAAGACTATTTCGTATTTCCTTTCTCCATTTATTAATCTCTTTGCCTTTACCTTTTCCCTTATCTTTCTCAGGCTCGAAGCCGTATTCCTGATCTGCGCCTCAGCAATGGAATCAGAGAGCGTGCTGAACCAGACTGTTATTATCAAGAGAACTGCAACAATGATGTAGAATTCCCTATCGCGCGGTGATGAAACTACCGGTATCAGAGAAGGGAATATTGCCATAATAAGAACTATGAAGAAGGCAATTTCTGTTAAGAACATCACGAAATTTCCTGCGAGTATTGTGGGGTTCAACCTCTTAATAGAATCCGCAAGTATGGACTGCCATTTGAGACCGGTCTCATATTCCTCATTCATATATAATTCACCACCAGGAAATGACTCTCAAGAAATTGCAGTACGGGCCCAATAACTAGGAATGGGAAAAATGTGAGAACAGTTAAAATAAGAATGCTCACGACTAGAACTATGGGGAAGCTTATGGAATCTGTCCTAAGACCCTGAACAGGAGACCTCTTCCTCTTTGATATTCCATCCGCCAGTGAGAGCATAAAAATCATAGGTATGAACCTCCCTAGCCACATCGTTATGCCTGTTGAAACATTGAAGAAAACCGTGTTACCCGAGGATCCCAGAAAGTCAGAACCGTTGTTTGCAGCAGCAGAAACATATTCATAGAATATCTTAGTGAATCCAGCGGCGCTAGGTATAATTCCGATAGCCCTTTCTGCACCAATTCCAAAGGCCAGAACAACAGGAACAAGGATGAGCAAAGGATGAGTTATGAACGCGGCCACTGCGTTTTTTATATCCCGCCCTTCAATCTTCATTCCTAAGTACTCTGGCGTCCTTCCAGCCATGAGGCCAACTAAGAATATTGTCACTATTACATACATGAGGAGGTACATAATTCCAACACCTATTCCCCCGGGGGCTGCCTGCACAAGCATACCATTGAGCGCAGATAATATCACCACGGGGCTAAATGAGGATAGCGATGCGTTCAGGGAACCGGTGGTAAATGAGGTAGTAGTTACAGTCCAGAAAACGGATGCCGCGTTCCCTAGCCTTACCTCAGTTCCCCTTGACTGAATAGATGGCATAAACGCTATTAAAATATCTATAGCGTATATGGCGTACGCAGCTATTATAAGAGTTCTCGCCTCTTTTCTGTTCCCTATTACCTTGCCGAACAAGAATAGGAGGGATGTCGGTATAAGCATCATCAGAGCGATTTCAAAGAGATCGCTTACCTGCGACGGGTTTTGCAGAGGATATGCTGAGTTAATCCCAAAATATCCGCCTCCGTTTGTCCCAAGTTGCATGATCGATACTAAAGATGCAATAGGTCCCCTGTAGATGATTTCGCGGATCCCAGGCTGGAGACCGTTTACAAGCTGATATCCATTGAGTGATTGTGGTACTCCAAGCCATACCAGAATCACAGTTGAGATTAGTGAAAGAGGAATCAGAACTCTGGTTAACGAGCGGATGTAATCGAAATAAAAGTTACCTAAATTTTTCGTCATTCCGGAGAATCCCCTTATCATGGCTATGCCAACAGATAAACCGGTGGCGGCCGATGCAAACTGCAGAAACTGTATGACCATCATCTGGCTAAGGTAGGAAAGCGAGGTTTCTCCTGCATAATGCTGGAGGTCCGTGTTAGATGCAAAAGAAAGAGCAGTATTAAATGAAAGGGACCAGGACAGAGAGGGGTAGTGCATTGGATTTAGCGGAAGCCTTCCCTGGAAGACGAGGAGAATGAAGCCTATTGCAGCTTCAATAGAATTCAGGTAAATGAGGGCCTTAAAATATTCTTTCCAGCCCATACCCTGCGACGGATTAACGCCTATTATCCTGTAGATGAAATTTTCAATAGGCAGGAAGAAAGCATCAAGTTTGCTCTTAGAGCCTGTGAAAACTTCACTAAGATACTTGGATAGAAGCCACGAAATGGGAAGTACGAATACCCAAGTGATGAAGACTACAAACAGGCCCTGAAGAGTTATCATTCTTTCACCTATTCATATCGAGCTACCAGCAAGGAGATAAATAAGCGCCCTATTCTAATCTTTTTCCGAAATCTTCGTTTACGGCGGTGCTTCAAGTGCGTTATTCCTATGTGACTTTAGGACAATTGAGGTTACGGTGCTCTTTATACCCTTAATTTTCATAATCCTGTTCTTAAGAAGGTCTCTGAACTCCTCTATATCTGAAACATTCACTAAAATTATGATATCGAATTCTCCAGTGACCTCATAAATCTGTACAGCATTCTTTATCTCTTTGAGGGATGCTATTACATCGTCCATCAATGGCGCTTCCACGAATAAGTCCACGAATGCCAATACCCTATCAGACAAGTTTTCACTACCCTCAGTTCCGACTTTATAGCATCTTTATATAAAAATATTAACGGATCGCAAAATAAATCTTTTAGCAAGGTATTTTATCCCTTTTTTATAAAAATGATCAGCCTGTCACCGTCAGCCAACTTGTGATCCAACCCTACTCTCTGGTTAGGAAACCTCACGGAAGGGCCTACGACGGTTGCAAATTTGAACTTTTCAACGAATTCTGAATGTATTGAGAGGCAGACGTCCTCGACCGTGCTCCCCTCTCTTACCACCAGAGGCTCGCCGTCCCCCTCGCCAGAAGGTGACCTGAGATATATTTTTATCATCCTTATCTCCTTTGATATCCTCTCTTTCAAGAGATCGAGGTTTAAATTAGTACTGGCTGAAACAGGGATAGCATCGTAGCCCAAATTTAATAAAGATTCAAAACCTTCTTTGAAACCTGGGACATCTGCCTTATTCATGACGATAAAGCCTCGCAAGTAAGATCTATTCCCAAGGATAACATCAATAAATGATTCCACAGTAACATTTTCCCTTAGAATGATGTCTGCATTAATGATGCCGAATTCTTTGCAGACTGATTCTATCATCTCAACATCCGCCTCGACCTTCCCAGTGGTTAATACGTTGAGACCGCCCCTGTCCTTCCTAACAATCGAAACCTTCGGGGGTGATTCGTTGAGCCTGATTCCGTTTTTCCTAAGTTCGTAGAATATGTAACTGGGATCCCACTTGAAAGGATCAAGCACAATAATAACAAGATCAACATTCCTCAGCACCGAGATCACCTCCCTTCCTCTCCCCTTCCCCTGGTGGGCGCCCTCAATTACGCCAGGGAGGTCTAGAATCCTATATTTTAGACCGTTGTATTCCATTATACCTGGAACTATTGAGAGCGTGGTAAAGTCAAAATCCCCAACTCTGCTTTCAGCATTAGTAATTGAATTCAATATGCTGCTTTTTCCGACGGAAGGAGGGCCTATGAGCCCAACAGTGGGGTATATGCTCTTTTTTATGAAGAAACCTGCCCCTCCACCCTTGCTCCTCCTCTCTTCGCGAATCCTCTCTAGCTTCGCTATCTTAGCCTTAAGGCGACCAATGTGGTGTTCGGTTGCTTTGTTGTACTGGGTGTTTTTGATCTCCCTTTCCAGCTCTTCTATCTCCCGGTCAATGTCAGGCATGCTATTCCACTCTGACCAAGGATATTTCTTCGAAATCGTATCTTATAGATTCAATTATTTTAAAGTCAATGTTCGGAAACATGGCCCTGTCCAACTTAGAGAGACTGCTTTCGATAAAGAAGGCCACGTTGCAGTATTCCTTAAATTTCCTTAGGAAGCGTATTGTTACCTCATTCCCTCTAATTCCACCAGTCCAGGAGGCATCATCTGGTTCTCCAGACGGTAGGTAAGGAGGATTAAAGAGGCAGAAATCGAATCTCCCCTTTATTGCGTCGAAGAGGTCTGAAAGCAAAAGTTCCACATTTATTGAGTTCCTTCTTGCATTCTCTTTTGCGCACATTATAGCCTTCTTTGAAATATCTGTCATTACAACATTTGCCCCCCTGGATGCGTAGCTAAGCCCTACGATGCCTGATCCGCACCCCAACTCTAGAACTCTTCCCCTGATCTCCTTTATATTTGCTAAAAGATAAGAATCGTCATCAGGATCGTATACACCTTCGCACCTTTCTATTTTCATAATCCCAATGCTTCCTCTATATTTGAGATCTCAACAGTGGTGCTATCTTCTCCGATGAGGGCGCCATTGCTGTTTGAAACAACAGATGCGCCTATGTACATACTACCAAAATTGGCAGTGCCTACGCTACCTCTCACACCGAACAGTTTCCCGATGTTTTCTATCTCTTCATCGCTCATGTTTGGAGGCAGTATTATTCCTTTATTTGTCACCAGGCCACTGGAACCAATAGTCTTTATGCTTTTGAAACTCCCCTTTACGACTTCCACCCCCAACACATCAGATATTATTTTTATTGATCGCTCCGTCATTTCTTCATGGACCATAGCTATTCTGTCATTCACCAGAATGTTATTTCCGGTGGCGTTTAGCTTGTCATTTATCACCCCAACCCTGATATTCTCTGGGATCAACTTCAATTCATCTTCAGTAACCATCCTCCCTACTACTATACCATTAGAGTTCATTGCGCATAGTGAGCCGACAAGATTTGAACCGCCTATAGTTATACCTATTGGTTCTGTCTTAAGGTACGTGGATATCATCCTGACAATATCATCCCCTGCCCCCTTCGGGTAAAATGTGTACTTTTCCCAAGTCCTTATGAATACCCCGAGGAAAGGTGAATTAAAAATCCTAGCCTTTTGAATCATGCCTTTTCTGTAAGTAGCACCTCCGCCGAGTTGTCTTCTTCTATCTTAAGTACCTTGACTCTAAGCTTCTTTGGAGGTTTCTCTATCCCGCGACTCCATATAAGTTTGTTTACTGCGTCGTCAATCCACACGTTTTCCAGTGGAACTTTCACAAATCTTGATACTTTCCTCCTCAAAAGTGAGACAGCAGCCGGACTTCTCCTCTTTCTCGGTGAGTATATTATCTCCCTCAGAGATATTGTCATTTCAAGTTCCTTTTCTGGCATTCTCTTCACTCCTTAAGCTTATTTCTCCTCCAGGTTCTCCTCTTTGGGTTTGTAGTGACGTTCCTGTTAGTCCTAACCATAACCCACGCAGGTACCCTTGAATTTTCCTTAATCTTGGCCATCAATCTTTTTTTCAGTGCAACGTGTTTATTTCTCGCCAATTCTTTTCATCTCCTTTCAATCCTGGGTTCTCTCTTCTCTGTCAGCCTTGCAAGCAACGATTTCAACTCAGCATCGGTTATCTGCCTGTTCAATCTGCCGGATTGCGCAAGCATTATTATTTGATTTTCCACGTTTTCCACAACCTCTGGCCTAACCAGTCTGACATTGGACAGTCTCTCATAGGCTTCAGGTGTAACGAAACGCTTCACGAACTCGTGCCTCTCCTTTTCAGCTGCCTTTCTCTCCGCCTCCTCTCGCTGCTGAATTTCCTGCTGAGCTGCAGCCTGACTTTGAAGCTCGAGCAGGCGTCTCCTTCTTATTTCTTCGAGTTCCTTATCGTCCGTCATACCTTATCACCTCTAAATATACTTTTCAATCCCCGGAATATTATCCTTCAGTTTGGATGCAATTTCATTAGCTACGGATATTAGCATCTTGGTACCAGCAGGCGATATGGATCTCCCCTTTCTGTTCTTTGTAACGTAACCAAGGCGCTCAAGTTCCTGCACAACGCTCCTTATAATTTTCCTTGATCCTTTGCCAGCGTGATACCTTGCCGAACCCCTGTCTATCTTACCGCCATATTCTGATGCCAGACTTTCAACACCTATTGGTGAATTAAGTGCAATTTTCCTAAGTACGGAGGCAGTCCTGATGAAATACCAATCGGGATCCTCAGGTCCTCTCTCCTTATGCTGACCTGTCTTGACCTCCTTTATCCAGGGAGGTTCTACTACCTGACCCTTTAGTCTGGATGAGAGCTCCTTTATCAATATATCCGGCGGTACATCTTTTAAATTGACCATCGCAACATCCTTCCTGAACCGTATATGAAAGTTATATTTAAAATTCCTTTTTACCTCTATCTGAGTCTCACAGTTTCAAGATCATAAGGGGCATAGCTTTCAACGCCGAATTTCATGGAAACAGCCCTAGAAAATTCGACTGCCTTCGCGGCATCTCCATGGTTTACGAGTATTCTCTTAGGTTTGTATTCAAGTGCCTCTATGTATCTCATAAGCTGCCTCCTGTCGGAGTGGCCAGAAAAACCGTCTACACTTTCCACAGTAAGACCAATTTCGACCTCCTTAAGCCCATCGTTTCTCCTCACACTTATTTTCTTAGCCCCAGAAAGTATTCGTCTGCCAAGTGTCCCCTCCGCCTGGTAACCGACGAAAACTAGGAAATTTCTAGAATCATCAGCCCAGTTAACAAAATATTCTATTACTGGACCTCCGTTCATCATACCAGATGTGGCAAGTACGACCATCGGCCCAACATCGCTTATTATTTCTTCCCTGGTCTCTGGGGCATCCACCCTCTGGAATATGTCTGATAGGAAAGGATTTTCCTTCTTCCTTGTTATGAGATCTCTTAGGTTCGAATTGAGGAATTCTGGATACGCTGTGTGTATGCTCGTCGCCTCGTAAATCATGCCGTCCAGGTACACCGGCATTTTTGGTATTTCTCCTAATCTTACCTTTTCTTCCAGGACTAGCATTACTTCCTGGCTCCTGCCAACGGCGAAAACTGGTATTAGCACTTTCCCCTTTTTCTCGGCAGCGAGCCGAACTATCTGAGCCAACCTTTCCCCCGCCTCCTGTCTAGATGGCTGGAAGTCGTTCTTGCCGCCGTAAGTGCTTTCGGAAACAAACGTTTCTACCCTCGGTAGCCTCGTATCAGCGGCATTGAATAACCACGAATTGGTGTACTTTATGTCACCTGACATCAGAAGATTGTAAAATCCCTCGCCGATGTGAAAATGGACTATGGACGAACCTAAAATATGACCGGCATTTCTCAGCGTGACCCGCACATCAGGCGCGATGTCAGTCGTTTCGTTGTAATTCATCGTCACCGTGTGCCTTATTAGATTTCTCACGTCATCCATCTTGTATGGCACTCTTCTGTTTTCTGAGAGACCTAGCTTCACGTAATCCATGAGGAGCAGGAGAAGTAGATCACGGGTTGGAGCTGTAAGGTAAACTGGCCCGTCATATCCTATACTGTAAAGGTAAGGGAGGAATCCACCGTGATCCATGTGCGAGTGAGTCAGAACCACGCCGTCAATTGAATTCAATGGCCATATTTCAGGTGCATTGAGATAAGGTGCACCACTAGCAGGATCGTCAGAATCGATGGCAGCTGGGTCAAGACCACAATCGATCATCACTTTGGAATTCTTTGTCATCAGGAGCGTAGAAGATCTGCCAACCTCGCGCCATCCACCAAGTGCTGAAAGTCTCACGTAATTCTCTCCTGGAATTGGGTCTCTGGATATTCTTTTTGCGAGATTCCTCAAAAACTTTTTTCTCTCCTCTGACTCAGATTTTAGGAATTCTCTAACCATCTTTATCGTGGCACTTCTTATGGGTGGAGTCCTGATGATCCTTGGGGCCCACATAACTTCCTTCCTTATTGTGCCTGTTATCTGAGAGTCATAAGATTGTATCCTCTCAGGGTCGTCAACCTCTATGAGAACCTCGCCTGTTTCATGCTCAAAATATATGTCAGATATGCTCACTTCCCTAGGTATTATTTCCCTAATTTTCTCCTCGGCCTCTTTTTCGTCCATGAGAACGGATGGATCCGGCCTCACTATGACGCGCTTCCTTATGGCCTGGGCCAGTTTCTTGATCTTTTCAGGGTCTTCGAGAAAGCGGTAGTTTTCCTTCGAATAAAGCACAACGTTTGCGCCCTCCATATCTATTGTAGTATACCCCAGGCCGGGGAATATTTTTTCGATGTTTTCCTTTGTTATAGCTATGACTTCTTCATACTTCATTAAAAAATCCCCTTAAATTTTAAAAAAATAATTAAAATTATTAAATCTTTATCTTTTTTATTCTCTTCTGGACTTCCTCATCTGCCATTTCCACATAGCCAGAATCTGGCGTTATTGTAACTATATCAATACCATTTCCCGTTGCCGCATCCCTCTGGAGTGATGTTGATATAGCCCTTATAGCAATATCAACGCCTTCGTCTATTGAGAGATTATCCCGATAAGTATCTTCCAGAACGCCATAGACGAACGGAGAACCGGAACCTGTACTGACATACTTGTCTTCAACAGAGCCACCAGCTTCGTCCACAGAAAAGACGTGTGGTGATGTGTCAATACCCGCTACTATTATCTGAACTAGAAAAGGAGCGAATTTCGTCTGGTTAAGCATATTTGCTAAGAGTGTGGATAACCCGGAAACCGTTATGCGCGTTCCCTTTCTGTATTTATATAGCTCTGCCTCGGCCCTCATGTACCTGACAAGGGTTTGCAGATCTCCAACTAGACCTGCAGTAGTCATACCTATGAAATCGTCTATCTTATAGACTTTCTTTCCCACTTTATGAGCAACCATGTAGCCGGCTGTTACCCTCCTATCTGCGGCTATGACGATACCACCTTTTACAACCATTGCTAATGTTGTAGTTCCTGTCTTAAGCTCTTCCATGATAAGCACCTTTCTAAAACCTATCGGACTATGCTCTCGCTTTATTTAACTTTTCTTGATTTTCTTAGCTATGTTTGATGCGATAATATTATATTACTCTCTTCAATAAAGTTGCCGTGAGGGTTGGTAAATATTACTTTCACAATATAAAGGTGATACAAGATGAATATAGATCCAAATATCACGAAATATCTCATCAAGGTAAAGATAGTCACGGACGGTATAGTGGAGAAGCCAGACGTAGTGGGTGCGATTTTTGGGCAGACAGAGGGGTTACTGGGTGATGAATTAGACCTTAGAGATCTCCAGAAATCAGGTAAGATCGGAAGAATTGAGGTTGATATAGAATCTAAGAACGGTAAATCTGAGGGTCTGGTCTATATACCTTCTGGGGTAGACCAGGTTGAAACAAGTATACTTGCCGCAAGCCTGGAAACTATAGACCGTATTGGGCCGTGCAAAGCAAAAGTTGAAGTGATCGATGTAGAGGACGTAAGGGCTGCTAAGAGAGAAAAAGTTGTTGACAGGGCTAAAGAGATCCTGGAAAAGATGCTTGTTAATAACAAGAGCCTTGGAGAAGATCTTATTCAGGAGGTGAGGAGCAAGGTTGAAAATGCCGAGATTACGGCTTACGGGCCTGACAAGCTTCCCGGTGGCCCTAACGTGAATTCCAGCGAGTCAATAATTGTTGTTGAGGGTAGAAACGATGTCCTCAACCTCCTCAAGTATGGAATTAAGAATGCCATAGCTGTGGAGGGCACAAACATATCCAAGACTATATCTGACCTTACAAAGCAGAAGACAACCACTGCATTCCTCGATGGAGATAGGGGAGGTGACCTTATCTTAAAGGAACTACTCCAGGTGGCAGACGTTGATTTCGTGGCAAGAGCTCCCCAGGGTTTCGAAGTAGAGGAACTAACTTACAAGCAGGTTGTTAAAGCGCTCAGGGACAAGATGCCTGTTGATCAGTACCTTGCTTCGCACGGAATGAAGGAAGAGCTGAAAACATTAAATATAAAGAACGAGACATCGGAGAGGAATGTTACAGCAGAAGGGAATGGTAACAATCATAGTATGCCACAAACAGTACAGAATAATAAGACGGAAAGCGAGGAGAAAGTAAAAGAGTCTAAGCCAGAGAAACCTTATGTCAAAATATTAGAAGAAGCTTCCCAGGAAAAAGAAGTTAGGTTCTACGATGAAGCCTGGAACCTCATAGGTAGGCTACCGCTGAGCGATGTTATTGAAAAGTTCGATTCCGTAGACAAGAAGTATTCAAGAATAGTTACAGGAGGTATAGTTTCCCAGAGGCTCCTTGATAAGGCTTACGGAAACGGAGTAAGGGAAATTTACGGTATAAAACAAGGGGCAATAGCAAAAAGGCCAGCCGATGTAAAGATAATAACAAAAGAATTCAACAGAAATTAATCTACATATTCAACATCTTTCTGGCCTCATCAGAGATCATATCGAGACTCCATGGCGGATCCCAGACAAGCTCTATGTTGCATTCTTTGACACCCGGGATTTCCTCAACCCTCCTCTGAGCCTCAACGAGTATCCAATCGGTGACTGGGCAGCTTGGCGCAGTCATTGTCATCCTGATATTTACCTTATCGTCCACTATATCAAGTTGATATATGAGACCGAGATTTACGATATCAACTCCGATCTCAGGGTCGCTGACTGTCTTCAGAACCTCTAGAACTTCTTCCTTAGTGACCATAATTAGCAAGTTTATTTCCGTATTCATATTTTTTGTCTTGCATTCACTTTAAGGAAAACAATGAAATGCGGAGACAAATCAATTTTTAGGAGATGAAGGCGGTAAAAGGTGTTAAGTATTTATCAAGTATCATGACAATGTATGCCATCAGTGGCAATAATAATGGGTAGTAAGAACGACTGGGAATACATGAAAGAGTGTGCGTCTGTCTTGGATGAATTTAATATAGATTATGAAAAGAAGGTTGTTTCAGCGCACAGAACTCCTGACTTAATGAGGGAATTCGCGATTAACGGACGAAGCAGGGGGATAAAGGTAATAATAGCTGCTGCTGGTGGTGCCGCTCACCTACCTGGTATGACTGCATCTTACACTACCCTTCCTGTTATAGGCGTACCGATACCATCCAAGAATCTCAACGGCCTTGACTCTCTCTTGTCCATAGTTCAGATGCCTTATGGAATACCTGTGGCTACTGTAGCCATTGGAGGGGCAAAAAATGCGGCACTCCTTGCAGTAAGGATACTTTCTCTAGAATCAGACGAACTAAGGCTAAAACTCGAAGAGTTCGCAAGTAAAATGAGGGAAGATGTTATCTCGACTACCCTCTGAATTTCCAGTTGGCATAATTGGAAGCGGCCAGCTTGGACTTATGATGGTCCTAGAATCAGCTGGTCTAGGAATAGAATTTAACGTCCTGGGAAATGTAAATGATAAGGTCTGCAGATATGCCAGATGCTTCGATAACTCCAGGTACGAGGATTTTATTGAAGAATCATCTGTGGTCACGTACGAATTTGAACAGGGTAACGAAGAGGCGATGCTCCTAGCTTCTAGGAAAAATAAACTGATTCCAGACTACAGGAACGTATGGATGAAGATAGAGAGGGACAGGGAGAAGGAGTACCTCAAGAATAATAATTTCCCAGTCCCACGGTTCGTGACGGCAGAAAATGGTAAGGAGGCAATACGTGAAATAAGGGATCAATTCAACTGGAAGGCTGTCGTGAAGAAGGTTAGGGGAGGTTACGATGGTAAGGGACAGTTCTATGTGTTGAACGACAAATACGATCCCAGGATCGAGAAAATAGAGGAGAAGGTAGTCATCGAGGAATACGTTGATTTTGATTATGAATCCTCAATAATTATTGTTAGAGGAAATAATGAGATATCTGCATACCCTGTAACGCTCAACGTTAATAAGGAAGGAATTCTCCTTTACAATTATGGCCCAATAAAGGATTCTGGTGAAACCGACATAGGTATGAAATTGGCAACGTCTATGAACTACATAGGTGTAATTGGCATAGAATTTTTCGTTAAAGACGGGAAGGCAATCATAAATGAGTTTTCGCCAAGGGTGCACAATTCCGGCCATTATACGATAAATTCATCCGCGACATCACAGTTTGAAAATCACATAAGGGCTATAGCTGGCCTCCCTCTCGGATCAACAAAAACCTATGGATACTTTGGTATGGTGAATATCCTTGGTATGACGTATATAGATTCCGATCTAGCAAGCTACGGAAACGTGTTTTTGTACGGGAAGGAGAATTCATCCCCAAGGAGAAAAGTTGGTCACATAAACGTTCAGGGATCTAGTATAAATGATGTTAGAGGCAAGATAGAAACACTGTTGCAAAAGATATACAGGAACGATTTTTCAAAACTAAAGATCAGATGAATTAAGATGAATTCATCAATTATTTTCTTAAAAAATTATCTTTGTTCCTTTCTCGTGTAATGCTTGGTATATTTTTGAAGCTCTTTACCATGGAAAATTTCACTTGTGCCTCTTTGGTATCATCTGCTCATACCATTTTTCTGTTACCTCGTCACTTTCCTCCCTCTCAACTCTGATATCGATGGTCTGAAGGTACCGAATTATCCTTTTCCTTGTTTCATCGCGGAGATCCGTGAGGATTCTGACTTTTGGACCCGCTCTCTTTACCTTGAAGAATATAGGATCTGTCCCGTTCCTGAGGAAAACCAATCTTCCCTGTGTTTTCCAGCCAAGGATCATAGAGATATGCTGCGTAGTTAATGTCTTCGGCAGCAGGATCACATCCTCGCCAGATTTCTCTGTCTTGAATGATTCATCGGACCACGCATACATTATTTCGTCCCTTGAACTCAGAGGAAGTATACGTTTAAATTTGCCTTCGCTTACCATCATTTTCAAATATCTTGATATGTAATCTATGTCCACGTCACCGTTTAGAAGTGTGAAAATAATTCTCCCGTTAAATATCCCCAATTCCCTGGTGAGTGCATTCAATGCCGCATCTTTACCCGGTGAAGGGGGGGTAACCTGTAACCTACCCTTCGAATCTTTGAAAATTACACATTTTTTTATCATCTCGTTGATGTAATTTATGCTCTGGTTGATTGTGAAGCACGATTTCTCTATTATCGTTTCCTTTGAGAAGTTTTGAATCTTCTTGGCAATTTCGTACATTTTTCTAGCATTCTCGCTTAGAGAGTCTTTTTTGAGATCTGATATCAGCGAGACGTTTTCTTGGCTTATAAAGCCTGGGGAGCCGTCAATCAGGTAACCTTGAACAGCAAGCTTGCTCATTACAAGCTTCTCTAGATCAATACTCCTCTCGCACTTCATCCTGAGTTCAAAATTACCACGGTATCCTAATATAGAACCAAGGGCTTCCACCGGATCATGAAACTTAGAACTAGAAACGAGGTGATGCTTTTGGAGAAGGTAAGATAGCATTTGCTCCTCGTCAAGTGAGAGGTCCTCTACATATGACCCCTTCAGAAGGAAATTCCTCACTGGCACGTACCCCAGCTCAGCCAGCCTACCGTCAACAGGAAGCGGAAAAGGAATTCTCCTGATTATAAGGGAATCGAACCTCTCCATTTCCGATATTTCCGCTATGACTGCCATCACCTGTTCGAAATTTGTTGAATACTCTCCTGTTATCTCGAATATTTCCAGTATCCCATTATCCTTACCTGTTTCGATGCCCAGCTTCACTGATCCATCTTCGATAAGGAAATATGTCATCCCCTCTCCTATTTCCCCTTCTATTCTCTCCTCATTAACAAGGAATACTGGGTCATTCCTATCTATTATTGCTGTTCTGGGTCTGCTAGACATATCGTAGAACAGGTATGTAACGTGACCGCTCACTAACTTCTTAGCGCTCAACTTTCCAAGATGGGAAGTCACAGAAAGGCCAAAAAATTTTATTAGATCCTCAATACTGAGGGGACCGTAAGCCCGAATAAAAGCTTCCAGCAGTTTGTCCGGTTCCTTGTTCTCCTCCTTCACAACCTGGAGCTTTCCATCCTTGATCACAACATATATGTTTCTAAGAAGCTTGTCCAGTGTTTTCCTATCCAAATCTTCCATTGTCTTTGTCCCATCTTCAATGGATTTGACAATATGTGATTCCTCAGGCGTAAGTTCTTCCGTCCTGTTTAGGCTGATCAAGAATGGAATGAGCCTCTCATCGAAAAATGCTCTAATGTTTCTGCTGAAGAAACCAGAAACGATATGTTCCCCTTGAATTTGCTCAACCGGGAATCCCCTCACCTTAAGAGTGTTCTGATTAACTGCGAAAAGAAATTGGTCAAAGTAATTCTCAGCACTTTTCTCTAATCCCTTATTTATCCTGATTTTGCCGATCTCGTCCTCGTCTATGGACCTGAGCTTCCTGAGATCCTCAGTAAGGATGTACTGCTTATCTCTTTTAGGATAGAACCTGCCTGAGGATATCATCTTCTTCTCAAGAAGTTCCTCGAGCACTTCATCGAGTTCGTGCCTCCCTCCGATCCTGTCAACAATTTCATTATACGTGAGCGGACCGCTCTGCCACAGTAGCCAGAGTATAACCTTTCTAACGGATTCTGAATAATCCTTCTCCTCAATCTGCCTATGATACCACCTTACCTTATTTCCGTCCCTGAGAAAATATGCTGAATATGATCTCTCCATTTTCCTGAGCTCGATCAGGGCATCACCAGGTTCAAGGGAGTTGTTCTTCGCTATCTTATTTGTCGTATCCCCATCTTGAAATTCTATAGATACCTTGGAATCCTGTTTGAAGACAGCTGCTATGTAGCCAATGTTCTCGGCCAGGGCATACGTAGTCTTACCCGTAAATACAGGAACGATCTTACCCTCCCTTATCAGCTTTTCAACCATCGAAGCATACGAATCCTTGTCTTCCGCCTTCTTCATGGGCGAGAAGGAGGCAGAGGAAAAAAGATCTGAGAATCCAGCATTTCTCAGAAATTCCAGAAGATCTTCCTCTGTGTTAACAATCAATTTTGATTCTTGGTAGCTTATCAGGGATTCTATGTCTATTTCCGAACTCCCTTCAAGCCCCATTTTTGCAAGGAGAGATTCCTGAAGCTCCCTTATAATTGCAGTCTTATCTTCCATTAAGACAATATCACTTATGCCCGTGGATATTATTCCGAACGCGAACGGGCTCGGATAATGGCTGTAATCCCTTGTCTGTATCTTTATCCTACCTTCCCTTATATCTCGTAGGATCCTTTCGGAATTTTCTAAGTCCATTACTATGCCTTCTATCTCCCTGAATGTCTCCTCTATTATTGGGAACCTGTCCATAGAGAAGAGAATATTTAGTACTCTCTCGCTCCTGAGCTGTTGCCTTGCCACGGAAACCTCCTTCCCCCTGTACCTTCTTAGAACCATGAAAGATCTCGTTGCACAATGCCTAAATCTTTGCTTGAAAAGCTCAGTTGACTTAACAGCATTCCTGAGAGAACTTCTTAAATCAATTTCAGGAATCAGTTTTAAAATTCCCTGGATATCTATCTTTCTGTTGAACGTCAGCATAAAACCGTCATCAGTAAGAGATATCCTAGAATTCGCTGAAAATGTTCTCGAGATGTTGAATGCTATTACCCTGCTAAGGGCATCGTTCACTCTCCTGCCGAAGGGGAAGTGGAATATCACAGAATACTGATTTGCCTTGTCAATGTAGCCCTCTACAAGCAGGACGGTATCAGATGGGATTCCAAAGTTCATCTGACTTTCTATATAAGAACTAATCGATCTTATGCTGTTATCGTCGGCCTGATATTCTTCCCTTAGGAAATCGTCAATTGTGCCCTCCTTGGCCCTTTTCTCCAGTTCAGCCCTAAATTTTCCTACCTCTATCGAGAGATCAAACGTCCTTGGGAGCATTTCCCCGACCCACGATGGCACAGTAGGTTTCCTGCCCGATGCATCTTTTATGAAAATCTTATTCCCCCTCATCCTCATGAACTCATATGTCCTAGCACCAAGAACGAATATGTCACCCCTGTGAAGTTTCTCAACGAATTTCTCAGATAGTGAACCGAGGTGCCTGTTGTCCACAGAAAAAACTTCATAGTCAGCCTCCTCAGGTATCGTACCCGCATTTGTGAAGAATATGAGTCGAGTACTCTTCTTTCTCCCAAACGTGTGACCTTCCTTGTCCCACCATATCTTTGAGTAAACATTACCCTCTTCGAAACCTCCCGAAAGGTATTCAAGTACGTTGTAAAAGTCGCCCTCATCCAGATCCCTGTAGCAATATGATCTCCTTACCATTTTGAGCACGTCACGATCATCCCACTTCCTGTCAAGGGATATGCCAGTTATGAATTGACTCAGTACATCGAGCGAATTCTTGGGTATCGTAATCTTGTCCAGCCTCCTCTCCCTAGCTGCCTTCACTAGAACAAGGGATTCCATAAGATCGTCAATATCCATAGGAATTATCCTGCCCTTCGCAGTCGCAAAAACAGAGTGTCCAGATCTACCAACCCTCTGCAATCCCTTGGCGATTCCCTTCGGAGAACCAACTTGAATTACAAGATCTATACTGCCGATATCTATACCCAGTTCTAAGGAGGTTGAAGAGACTGCACATTTCAGCTCCCCCCTCTTTAGCCTCTCCTCAACGCTGAGCCTAGATTCCTTGGAGAGGCTGGAGTGGTGAGCTTCAAGGTCAAGGATTCCCCTTTCTATTAATTTTGAAGAAACACGTTCTGCACCGCTCCTTGTATTAGTGAAAACGAGTGTTGTTGTATGCTCGCGAACTAAATTTTCTATTATATCGTATGTTCTCTCGTTTACCTGTTCCTGTGGTGCAGAGAAGAGATCAGACACAGGGCATATAACCCTCATATCGAGGTTCTTATTAGATTCCGCCTCAACAACATGCACATCTGATTTAACCTCATCCCCTATAAGGAACCTCGCTATCTCATCTATTGGCTCAGTAGTTGCAGAAAGACCTATTCTTGTTATATTCTCGCAGTTAAACTGTAGGAATTCAAGTAGCAAGCTGAGGAGTTCTCCTCTCTTGTTCGATGCCAAATCGTGAATCTCATCTATAATAACGAATTCCACATCCCTAAAACGTTCTTTGAACTTCGGTGAAAATAACGAAAGGGCAAGAGATTCTGGTGTAGTGATGAATATATGTGGTGGTGTCCTGTTCATCTTCTGCCTTGCATATTGGCTTGTGTCACCTGATCTAACTCCCACCCTTATCTTGGGAATGTCCACCCCCTTTCTCCTGGCAAGCTCCCTTATCTCTTCGAGAGGTACCTCGAGGTTTCGGTGTATGTCATTTGCCAGAGCTTTAAGCGGGGAGATGTAAATGCAGTATATTCTATCCTGAAGCTTACCCTGCTTTGCAAGGAGGAATAACTCATTTAGAATTACTAGGAACCCGGATAATGTCTTACCAGTGCCGGTTGGAGATGATATAAGCACATTCTTCCTCATATGGATCAAGGGAATGCCTATCTTCTGGGCAGCCGTGAATTCCCTGTATTTGGATTTGAACCACTCCAGCACGATCGGATCCAGGAGATTATCTAGATTGTATTCCTTATCATCTCTTATTATCATTTTTAGCCCTGCGTAGTGGGAAAGGTATACTGAAATGCTATAAAAACATGCTCAAAAATTATCTATCAGCTTAAAGATTAGCCATATGACAGCTTTTCCTTTAAGAACTTAAATCAGTGGTTCTCAAGATGGAAAATTGCCATACGCTCGAGAAGTTCTTCAACAGACCTCACGCCCCAAAATCTCTTCTTTTCTTCTGTGATTTCTATTTTCGGTTTGGCCTTTATACCTTTTGATTCCTTTACAACTATAACCTTTCCAGAAAAATCCTTAATTCCCAGGATCTCTATGCTCTTATGAACCTGTCTCTGCATTGAAAGGTACAGCAGAATTTCATTCCAAATAGATCTGCTTATCATAGTTCCGTTTCTGAAGTTTTCTGTGGCATACATTATAGAAAGATCAAGGTGCTTGTTACCCAGTACCCTGTCTTCCCTGATAAATGCTGCTTTACTGAATTCGCCTCTATCCTTGTTATTCGAGATCGTCATCACGCTGTAAGTTAATTCAGCTTGGATCCACCATCACCTGTCCGGCTGTAATTGTCGTCTCGAATTTAGAGAGAAGTGAAGTCTTGGACCGTGTTGGCGCAAGTACAAGCTTTAGCACCTCGCTTATTGTTCTAACTGGGTGTATGTTTATTTTAGCTCTCTGTGATTCTTCCAGAACTATATCGCCTTGGTTACTCTCCGGTATTATGACATTCTTGAACCCCGCCTCAATTGCGGCTTCCACCTTGGCCGTCACACCTCCAACCGGCAAAACCTGACCTCTGATTGAAAGCGAACCTGTCATTGCATAAGACTGGTCTACCGGTATACCCTCCATAGCAGAGACAACTGCAGTAGCAATTGTAATGCTTGCGGAATCTCCTTCTACCCCCTCATAGCTTCCTATAAATTGAATGTGAACATCGTGGTTAGAAATATCCTGACCTGTGTATTTCTTTATCACGGCAGAGACGTTCTGGACGGCCTCCTTTGCAATTTCTCCAAGTTTACCGGTAGCTATTACTTTCCCGCTCTCCTTTTCCTGTGCCGGAGTGACCTCAGCTGCAACTGGCATTACAATCCCAGAATATTCTGCCATCCCTGAACCAGCACTAAATACTGCAAGGCCGTTTACTATGCCTATGGAATAACCCTCGTTCGTAAACGTCTTGTATGCGCGATATGCCTCTATGTGCTTATCTGCGATCTGTTGTTCTAGTGGCTTGGCCTTCATCTTAGCCTTAATTACGTGCTCTGCAGTAACGATAGAAGCCCCTTCTGCAACTGCAATATCGCCTGCTATCCTGACAAGTCCACCCATCTCTCTCAGGCGAAGGGTAATTTTACCCTTTCTCCCAGCTCTCTTTTGGGCCTCTCTTATTACTTCTGCGATCGCACCGCTGTCAAATGGTGGTATCTTTTTGTCTTTCGCGACCTCCTGAGCTACAAATCTGACAAGTTTTTCTCTGTTTTCCTCAGTATCATCCATCACAGTATTCATATAGACTTCGTAACCGTAGCCCCTTATCCTAGATCTTAATGCGGGATGCATTCCTTGCAGCGCATCAAGATTTCCCGACGCGACTAATATGAAATCACACGGTACCCCCTCGGTCTGAACAAGGGCGCCTGCAGATCTCTCACTTTGACCAGATATCGAGTATTTCTTCTCCTGCATTGCAGTTAGCAGGCTCTGCTGGCTCTCAAGCCTCAGGGTATTGATCTCGTCTATGAATAGAACACCCTTATTTGCCTTGTGGATATTCCCCGCCTCAACTCTAAGATGAGCCGGAGTCTCGAGACCACCCGACTGGAATGGGTCGTGCCTTACATCTCCAAGAAGCGCTCCGGCCTGAGCGCCCGTAGAGTCTATGAATGGGGGTTTATCATCCTTGTCGTGGCCGACAAGCAGCTTAGGAACCAATGTCTTGTCCTCTTTCGCGACTGGACCCATGTTCATTGCTATGTATAGGAAAGCGGCTGCCATAATTGCCAGGAATATAGGAGTGGAATCTATGGAGTGCGTGGTTGGATAGTTTATAAATGCGAATATGAGACCTATAACCACTATGAATACTACTAGGATTCTGACGCTCCTCTGCCTTTCGACCTTTTCCTGGTCTGCCCTTTTCTGATAGTCCTTAACGATCTCCTTCCCCTTACCTGCAGGAACCGTGACGATCTTGGGCCTATTAGGGTCCTCAGGATTGTGAAAGACAAGAATGTCCTCAAGTTCTTCCTTCGGAATAAAATCTACCATTGATTGAGCCAGCATAGACTTCCCAGTGCCTGGCTCCCCGATAAGAATGACGTGCCTTTTTTGTGTTGCTGCCCGCTTTATTACTTCAACCCCCTGATCCTGACCTATAACCTGGTCTACTAACCTTTCAGGAATTTTAACGTCAGCCGTAGTGTTTATTCCTTTTGATTTAATCCATTCCTGCAGTTCATCCATTCGGATACGCAGTAAAAATTAATAATTAAGGATTTTGATATTTTTTTGTGAAACATTTCATTCAATGAACTAATTTTAATCATTGGAAGAAATTAAGGATTATGATACTGGATGGTAAGAATCTTGCCAGATTGATGCTTGAGAACCTGAAGGATGAGGTACAGAAAATAGGCAAGATAACGCTTGTCGGGGTTGCCTATGAGGAAGATCAGGAATCGATCGTTTATTTCAACAGCATTAAGAAGAATGCTGATAAAATAGGTCTTAATTTCAGAATTGATATAATAAAAGGTGGAGACCTTATCGATAAGATCAAAAGTTTAAATGATGATAACGACGTGAATTCATTCATAATTGGAAGGCCTTTCCCCCAGGGTGTAACAAATGAAATCATCTCTGAGGCAATAGATCCAGACAAGGATGCTGATTGCATCTCGCCATACAATCTGGGAAAATTGAATTTCGGGAGTGAAAGGATCGTGCCGGCAACAGCTCGTGCCGCAGTTGACTTACTTACTAGCTATAAAATTGATCTGAAAGGGAAATCTGCCTTAGTGATAAACAGATCCGTAACAGTAGGGAGACCTTTAGCACAGATGCTTCTTAATAGAGATGCTACAGTTACAGTGGCTCACAGCAAGACCAGGGATATAGATAGATTGATAAAAGATAGCGATATAATATTCATAGCCGTCGGAAAAGCCGGATATCTAAAAGGCTCAACACTCGACGAGGGGAAGGTGGTGGTAGATATAGGAATAAATGTAATCGAAGGGAAAGTAGTAGGCGATTTCGAACCAGATAAGGACAGAAATATAGATTATACACCTGTACCAGGTGGCGTTGGAGCAGTAACCAGTGTAGAGATCTTGAGGAATGCTGTTGATCTCGTGAAATCCCAATAACATTTATAAATGGAGAATTCATACCTTCCGACTTGGGTGCTAATCTCATGGGTGTTAACACGAAGAGTAACAGAGAACTTCTGGCCATTAGGTTAAAGAAGGTGGCAGAGGAGACAGATTCTAAACTGTGGGCTGACATCGCAGAGAGAATAAGAAAACCAAAAGACAGGTTGAGCGAAGTAAATGTCGGTCACATATCTAGATTTGCAAAAGGCGGAGAATCAGTTATTGTTCCTGGCGTTGTCCTTGGTTCTGGGAGAGTTGAGGAACCTATAGAAGTCGCAGCACTTTATTTCACTAAAACAGCAAGGACTAAGATAGAGGAAGCCGGAGGGAAAACAATGACCATAGATGAAATGCTCGATAGAAAATTAGAGGCATCCAAGATAAAGATAATAGGGTGATGCGCTATTAGAATTATTGACGGAACAAATCTCGTACTAGGAAGAGTTTCCTCATATCTAGCAAAGGAGCTTCTATCAAACAAAGAGGAAATTGTTGTTGTAAATGCAGAGAGAGCAGTAATTACAGGAAGAAAACGATTTCTTATTGAAAAGTACAAAACGGAGAGGAGTGTGGGTTCAGTTAGGAAGGGGCCGAAATTTCCAAAGGAACCGGATAGAATATTCAGGAGGACAGTGAGGGGAATGCTTCCGATGAAGACAAGTAGGGGGAAGGAAGCTCTAAAAAGACTAAGAGTGTACAAAGGGGTTCCCAAGGAATTCCAGGGAAAGGAGGCAGAAGTTCTAGATAAATTTAAAAATAAGCATATATCTAATGTTGTCCCGCTTTATGAGATAAGTAGGGAGCTTGGTTCTAAGGTGGTTGTAAATGATTATTGAAACAAGTGGTGCTAGGAAGACGGCAGTTGCAAGGGCAACAATCAGAGAAGGCAGCGGGAAGGTGAGAATAAACGGAATACCTATTGAGATCTACTCTCCTGAGCTCGCTAAGCTTAAGATGATGGAGCCCATAACCCTGGCTGGAGATAGGATAACCAAGGTCGACATATCCGTCAATATAAGGGGAGGAGGAGTTATGGGTCAGGCGGATGCTGCAAGAACGGCAATTTCTAGAGCAATAGTAAATTATTTCAAGGACCAGGAATTAGAAAAAATCTTTAGGGAATATGACAGAACACTGCTAGTTAATGACGTAAGAAGGAAGCTCCCCAAGAAGCCTGGAGGACGCGGTGCAAGGAAGAAGAAACAGAAATCATACAGGTGAACTATAGATGATAATTCCAGTTAGATGCTTTAGTTGTGGACGAGTCATTGGGTCTGACTATGTGAAATTTGTTAATAAGATGAACGAGATCAGAAAATCCCAGAACAGGGAACCACTGCCGGAGGAGATTGCAAAGACACTCGATGATCTCAACGTCACTAGGTACTGTTGCAGAAGAATGATTCTTTCCAATGCGGATCTACTGGAGGAAATACTTCCATTTGATTAATGGGACCGTAGGGTAGCCTGGACCATCCTACCAGCTTGGGGTGTTGGTGACCCGAGTTCAAATCTCGGCGGTCCCATCCCGTATTGGGGGATATATATAAGACTGAAAAAAACTTGACGTTTTATTTATTTTTCTATAACAATATTAATTCTTTCTGAATTTATGAGATTCAACAAGCATCTTTACAAC
>JAVYOD010000014.1:0-25995 GCA_038734825.1 Thermoplasmatales archaeon | reverse complement strand
GGTAAACATCTGCAGTGATAATACCCCCCTTGCCATATTCCTATACCACTTTTCTACCTCTTTGTCTGAGACTAAAATTCTTCCTTTGTTGACTCTCACGGTTGTGGAATGGGGATATCTATACCTTTACAGGTATGGGCTTGTCCGGATTTGAACCGGAGTCTTCGACTCCCGAAGCCGAAAGGATTGACCAATCTACCCCACAAGCCCTAAATCTCTTTATTTCAAAGCATTTAAAAACATTTACTTAATGACTTCAGAGTGAACAATACTGTTGAGGAAACTTCAGAATCGATAATGTTCAACATCTCTGGAGAAATAGTGATGTCTAACGATCCAGGCAAGACAATAAAAAAGTGGAGAGAGGAGTTCAACATCACTCAGAAGGAGCTCTCTAGCAAAATGCATGTGAACACATCTGTGATCAGCGACTACGAAACAGGAAGACGTAAGTCTCCCGGTTCTCAGTTCATTAGAAATCTTGTTCGTGCAATGCTTGAGATAGATGAAGAGAGGGGGAGCCCTGTTAGGTTGAAATATTCCCTCGGTACAGACAGCGCTGTTATTCTTGATATTAGAGAATTTTTCTATGACGTGGAACTTGAAAAATTCATAAGGTTGATACATGGAACTCTTGTAAGCAAGATTGATGTGAAAAGGAGTATCAGGGGATATACTATCCTTGATTCAGTTAACGCGATTTTGAAATTAACATCCTTTGACTATTTCAAGGTGTACGGATGGACCACAGAGAGGGCTCTTTTCTTCACTAATGTAGAGTTTGGGCGCTCACCCATGATAGCCGTCAGGGTACATCCTATAAAACCCGCGGTCGTAGTTTACATACAACCCAAGAGAGTTGACCCGCTTGCCGTGAAATTGGCCGAGATAGAAAGGATACCCCTGATAACTACCGATATCTCTGCCCAGGAAATAAAGGAAAAGCTCAAGGAAATTTAGGTGAGGAGTTTATTCAGGTACCAGTCCAGTGTGAAGGGAATAAGATCAGAATATGATTGCCCGGTTCCGATGAAGAATATAGGTTTCTTCGTTTCTGCAAGCAGGGAAATAATGCTTCCACCCTTTGCATCAGAATCTATCTTTGTAACTATGTAGCCATCAATCCCAACAGCCTCATCAAAGAGTTTAGCCTGGTTCAAAACGTCAGCTCCCGCTAGCGAGTCCACAGTAAGAACTGTGAGATCAGGTGACGAAACTTTCTTTATTTTCTTCATTTCTTCCAGGAGATTCTTGTTTGTTTGCATTCTGCCTGCCGTGTCTATTAGGACAACGGAATTCTGGAACTTTGAAGCGTGTTTAACAGCATCAAATGCTACTGCCGCCGGATCGCCCTTTGCCTGGTGTTTTATTACTTTCACCCCAACCTTTTCACCATGTATTGAGATCTGTTCGATAGCCCCAGCCCGAAAAGTATCAGACGCAGCTATAACAACATACTTCCCCCTTGATTTAAATAAGTCAGCCAGTTTAGCTATGGTGGTTGTCTTCCCAGTCCCATTCATCCCGACAAAAAGGATCACGAACGGCGATTTCTTTTCTGCCAGTTCAAAAATATCCTTGCCCGGAACGAAAGCAACCTCATTTATCGTTTCCCTAATGGCATCTCTCAGAACAGCAGATCTATTGCCCCTTAGTTTTATCTTCCCTTCCTTTATCTTCCCTCGGATTTTATTCGATATTAAATCAGCGACTGGAAGCACGACATCAGCCTGAATTAAAGATATCTTGATGTTGGAAGAAATATCGTCAGGATCCCTCATGGAAGCTGCACTAGAAATGAAATCCCCCTCGTTAGGAACATCCTTGGGTCCTATTCCAAGCAGCTCCTTTAGTTTTTCAAACATCTCCTCACTTCTTAGAAAGATTGTTCAGATATTCTTCCAACTGCGTGTATCTTCTTTGCAGATCTGCCTCAAGGTTGCTGTTCTTTTCAATTGCGTTAGTAACATCATTCCTTCTTTCTTCTATTATTTTTAAGGCATCGCTCACTGTAGCCTTCTCGTAGGCGTTTGATCCTAGGCTCACCAAGACCCTCTCCCTGTTCTTTATTTCGGCCTCTACGTACAGCCCTCTCCCAATTGGTATCATTGATATTCCCTCAACCTTATCTATATTCTTCAGGAATTCCAGTGTGACCAGGAGATCCTGAAGAAGCTGTGTTAGCGACTTGTTTCTCTCTTCTATCTCTTCAATTTGCTCCCTTATTACCTCCATGCTGTACGCTATCTCATTAATTCTTGAATCCTGCGACATCTCAATTCCCTCCGAATTTTTTCTTTGATATGGTTAGAGACTCAATCCCGGGCATCTTCTCTCCGGCTAGAAAACTGATCAGCGCTCCACCACCTGTGGATATATGCTGTATGTCCCTATCAGTTATACCCAGGCGCTCCAGAGCCGCAATGGTATGCCCTCCCCCGGCAACCTTGTACCCTCCAGATCTTGCAACAGCCATGAAAACTTCCTCAGTACCAGAGGCATAATCTCTAAGCTCAAAAACACCCATAGGTCCGTTTAACATTATGGCACTAGACTCCTTTATCGCAGTGACGTAATTTGCTATTGTGTCTACGCCTATATCCATGGCCGGAATATCTCTCCTGAAATCTGAAACCGTATAATGTCTTGGCTTTCCATTATCGTTACCTACAAAGTCAACGGGCATCATTACCTTCTCCCCGTAGCGCTCAAGTATTTCCTGTGCTTTTTTAACTGAGACCTCATAGTTTCCTACCTCTTTTTTAAGAACCTCTTCATTTTTCTTCCCCATATCCAGGCCGCTTGCCATAAGGAATATATGACCAACGAGGCCCCCAGTGGCAACCATATCAACCTTACCTTCTCTAAGCATCCTATCTATTATTTTAATTGAATCGTCAGCTTTTGAGCCCCCAAAAATGCCGATCCTTTTGCCTTCCTTGATGGAATAGAATTTCTCTATTCCCGCTACCTCAGCCTCCATCAGCTTTCCTGCGATGTTCGGTATTAGCCTGCTAAATCCGACGAGTGTGACGTTGCTCCTATGAGCTGCTGCGAAGGCATCGTTGACGAAATAGTCAGCGTGACTTGATAAATTCTTAACAATATGGGTTCTCTCTATAACATCTATATTTTCATCTGCAAGAACAACCTCCTCCGAATAGAATCTGGTATTTTCCAGCATAATGATTTCACCAGTTCTGGAGGAGTCAATAGCTTCTAGAACATTCTCCTCGAAAAGTCCCGGGACGAATTTGACCTTCTTTCCGATGATGGTGGATAGGTGTGAAGCATGCGCCTTAAGGCTTATAAAATCATCCTTCCCCGGCCTGCTTTGGTGTGCGAGTATAACAACCTTGGAATTAGCCAGGGAATCAATGGTGGTGATGTGTGCCCTGAATCTTGTGTCATCTAAGATGCTTCCAGTTCTGGGATCTATAGGAGAGTTGATATCAAGCCTCAGAAGGACAGTCTTGCCAGCTAAATTAAAGTCGCTGATAGTAAAGAATGGGAGAATGCTCATAGCACCTGATTTTCTAGTTGCTTAAATCAGTTTCTGACCGCATATATTTTTTACCCTTTATGAAAACAGCTCTAATCAGATCCTCTCCGAACTTATATCCTATATTTCTAAAGTTCCCCCTAGTCAGAACTATGTTTGCCTCCTTACCTTTGTGGATACTGCCAGTAGTTCTGGAAAGGGAGAGAGAATAGCTTGAGTTTAGAGTAGCCATGTTAAGCAGGTTCTCTAGCGTCATTTTTGTCATCTGCCTTGCGATGGAAATGACGAATAGGAACGAAGTCAGATATGTATTTGGGGACGAATCTGAACCAACTGAAATAATAATTCCCCTCTCCTTGAGTGAATTGAATATGTTCACGCTTTTTCCCATAGTTAGCGCTGTAAATGGAAGTAGCGTGACAACACTTTTGATATCGCTTATTTCACTCTCAGTAGTTTCAACCATGTGATCCATTGACGCAATTTTCAGGCCACTCAATTTAGATATACCACCCAAGTTTCTGATCTCGTTTAGGTGAACCCTTCCAGTTATCCCAATGGAATTAGCAAATTCTATTACCTTGAATGCGAAATCTGGAGAAAATGCGCCGTCGTCAACGAAAACATCCACATAGTCTATCCTCTTTCTGAATTCATCGATCATATCTATGAAATCCTTGATGAATGTTCCTTCGCTTGAACCACGAGGCGGAACGTGTGCGAGAAGGGTTTTCTTTATCGTTATATTGAGGTCGCGCTCGAGCCGCTCCAAAACCTTGAGGCTTTTATCTTCAGTTTCCAGATCAAGGCCGTAACCTGTTTTGCACTCAAGAGCGGATGTACCGTTCATCATCATGCCAATGATTCTTTCTTTTGTGTAGAAATATAGATTATCGATATCACAGGATCTCGTGGAAGATACAGTACTGTATATCCCCCCACCTGCTTTGAGAATTCCGTCATACCCCAGACTTTTCTTCAGATCCACCTCGTTCTCTCTCGAACCACAAAAAACGAGGTGAGTATGCGGGTCGGTGAAGGCAGGTATGGCCCAGTCGTCTGAGTTATGATCCTCAGAACTTGGTTGAATATTTGTAATTATTCCATTATGAATCTCTATATCTTGATTGGTCAATATATCCAGAGAATCTAACTCATTTCCAACTACATACTCTCTCTCTGGCGGTGTGGCTATGTTCACATTCTTTATGATCATTTCATATAAAGATCCTTGTAGCAGGAATCGGCCGCTATAGCACCGTCTGATGCAGCAACGATAATCTGTGCGAATGACCCGGCGACATCGCCGGCTGCATATACCCTCTCTACGTTGGTTCTCATATTTCTGTCAACCTTTATGAAACCCCGTTCATTCAACTCAACGCCTATAGATTTTGCAAGCTCTGACTGTGGCGAAAGGCCAACGTATATAAATATGCCGTCAAATTCTTCCTGGTATTCCTTTCCGGTAGCCCTATCTTTGAACTTTACGATTTTCGATGATTTCTCGTCTCCCAGAATCTCTGTAACCTGCACATTTTTCCTGTACACTATACCCATAGATTCTATTTGCTTAACATACGCATCTTCGCACATGTATCTTGGCATAAATTCGAATATTTTTACCTCCGACACTATGTTCTTCAAAGAAATGGCTGCAATTGCCCCAGAATTACCTCCCCCTATGACAAGAACTTTCCTGCCCTTATATAGCCAGCCATCGCACGTGCTGCAGTAAGATACTCCGTGACCGTAGAATTTATCTTCACCAGGGACCCCCAGATGCTTATGTTTTGTACCAGTTGCAAACAAGATTGCCCTGGAAGTAAACTCACCTTTCTCTGTATTAACGTAAAACTTTTCTCCCTTCCTTATTGAATTAACCTTCGTGTTTTCAATTATCTTGGTGTAGTTCTTAGCGTGCTCCACGAAAGATTTAGCAAGATCTGTGCCCTGTATAGCTGTGAAACCTAGGTAATTTTCAACAAGAGGGGCCTCCAGAGTAAGACCCCCTGCCACGGAGGCATCTATTACTATGTTGGAGACCCCTGCCCTTGAGGCATATACAGCTGCAGATAGACCAGCAGCCCCTGCACCTATTATTATTAGGTCGAAGTCGCGTTTCTCTATCTGCTCCTCTTCTCCCATTACGAATTGCACTGAATCGCCCCGTTACATAGGTGGCATTCCGCCCATGCCCTCAGGCCCGCCACCCATACCGCCCGCACCTTGTGATCCTCCACCAGGCGGTGTCTCGCTCTTTGACTTTTTGGATGATATTACATCATCTATTCTGAGTATCATTGTTGCAACTTCAGTAGCGCTTTCTATGGCATGTGACTTTACCCTTGTTGGCTCAATGACATTCTTTTTTAGCAGATCTGAAACTGTTCCAGATATAGCGTCAATACCTATTCCCCTGTTACCCTTCTGGTGTTCAGATCTCAACTTGAGCAGGGAATCGATAGGATCCATACCAGCATTTTCCGCAAGTGTTCTCGGTATTATCTCAAGAGCATTGGCGAACATCTCTATTGCGAGCTGTTCCCTTCCACCGACACTTGGTGCGTATTTTCTTAGCTGATATGCAAGCTCGGCCTCCACAGCTCCACCCCCAACAACGAAAGACTGGTCCTCAATTGCAACTCCGACTACTTTGAGTGCATCGTGGAGGGCCCTCTCAACTTCGTCGATTGTGTGCTGTGTACCTCCTCTTATCAGGATAGAAACAGACTTAGGATACTTGCAGCCTGTTATAAATGTCAGTCTATCATCGCCGATTTTCCTTTCCTCTGTCTTTTCAGCTGTGCCAAGGTCACTTGGTGATAGGTCGTCAAGGCTTGTTACTATCCTACCTCCCGTTGCCCTAGCTAATTTCTCCATATCGCTCTTCTTTACCCTTCTGACTGCATATATACCTTCCTTCTGGAGGAAGTGCTGGGCGAGGTCGTCTATGCCCTTCTGGCTTATCAAAACGTTTGCGCCAGACTTCTTGACCTTCTCAACCATTGATCTGAACGTGTCTTCTTCCTGGTCTAGGAACGCCTGAATCTTGCTGGGATCTGTAATCTGTACCTTAGCATCTATCTCTGTCTTCTTAATTTCTAGTCCAGAGTCTAGGAGAGCAATCTTGCAACCCTTAACCTCAACAGGCATCCTGGGGTGAACCTTTTCCTTGTCTATTACTATGCCATCTATGAGCTCAGTATCTGTGATCCCTCCGCCAATTTTCTTTTGAACGAGGATATTATCAACATCCACAACCTTCTTTCCGTCCCGCTCTTCAACTATGCTCTTCACAGCTTTAACAGCGATATCTGCGAGAAAATCCGTAACGCCACCCACATTCTTACCTGTCATCGCAGTCTTCGCTATGTTTTTTAGCATTTCATCATCAATTTTCTTTTCAGAAATGCTTGAAAGAATCTCCATAGATTTGTTAGAAGCCATCTTGTAGCCATTCGCTATAATTGTAGGATGGACGTTCTGATCCAGAAGAACTTCTGCCTGCTTTAGAAGTTCTCCAGCAAGAACAACTGCTGTTGTCGTTCCATCGCCAACTTCCTGATCCTGACCTTTAGCTATCTCAACGATCATTTTAGCTGTGGGATGGTCGACATCCATCTGCTTCATTATTGTTGCACCATCATTTGATATTGTTATATCCCCGAGGGAATCAACAAGCATCTTATCCATTCCCTTGGGTCCTAGTGCAGATTTAACAGTATCAGCGATGGCCTTCGCGGCTTCTATATTATTCCTTTGTGCATCCTTACCAGATTCTCTAGTTGAACCCTCCTTCAAAACTAAGATTGGGATCTGTCCTGAAAGCATTTGAATTCACCCTAAAACGGTAATTCGTCCTTCTATATAAATATTAAATATTCAAGCCATCCGTCAACCTCATATTTTTAGATGATTCCATTAGTGTTTAATATCCTGATGAACTCCAGCCTAAATGAGAAAATATCCGTGCAAGCGAGAGATAAGCGAGGAACTAGTGCAGGAAAAAATGAAGGAAATTTTCGGAAATGTGATGAGAGACGGGGAAAGTTACGTTTCATCCTTATCAACGCTAACTGTCCGGGCTTCAGTAACTGGATCGAAAGAACTTACGGTTGAGACTAAAACGTCACCCTCACCTGATCAGGAGATGCTAGTTAAACTGTACAACAGATTTGTTGAAGAAGTGACTGGTTATTCTGCCAAAGAAAGGAAGAAGATGGTGTCAAAGATATGAATGTATCTGAAATATTCAAGGTAAAGAGTGCCTGTGTCGTGGGCGCCTCGAGAGAAAAGGGTAAAGTCGGTAACGTAATACTCAATAACCTGAAGAAGAGTTTCAAGGGCGATCTAATAGCTGTTAACCCAAGTGCTGAAGAAATAGAAGGTGTAAAATGCTACCCGAGTGTGGATTCAATTCCTGGGAAAGTGGATGTCGCTGTGATAGCGCTTCCTTCAACCAAGACAATTGATGCGATAAATGCTCTTTCCATTAAAGGGTGCAAGTTCTGCATCCCGGTTGCAGGAGGCTTTGGAGAGCAGGGGGAATCTGGAAAAAAGATGGAGGAGTATATGAAGAGCATAGCTTCAAAGTCAGGGATGAGAATAATTGGCCCGAATACTGTCGGCATAATAATACCTAGGATAGGGCTGAATACTGCACTCACATCGGAAGAAAAGAGCGAGTTTCCGAATAGAGGGAACATTGGGTTCATTTCACAGAGTGGCGCACTGGGCTTATTGACTATGGATGAGTTTACGGATCTTGGCATTGGGTTTTCCGCTTTCTTCTCTTTGGGAAACGAAGCTGATGTGGAAGAAGCAGAAGTAATCGAGGCACTAGGGTCTGATCCTGAAACCAGATCAATAGCAATATACTTAGAAAGAATATCAGATGTTAGTTCCTTTCTCGAAAGATGCAGGGAAGTATCGAGAATCAAGGGAATAGTTGCAATCAAGGGGGGAAGGACAGAGGCAGGAAACAGGGCTACTTCGCTACACACAGGTTCAATAATGAAAACTGGTTTTTCCATTACAAGCATATTTCGTCAGTACGGAATTATTGAGGCTAACAACGAGATAGAACTGCTTGATTTCGCATCAGCTCTGGCACTTTCTAGGCCAATCACGGGAAAGAGGATAGCTGTCGTTACATCTGCCGGCGGAGTTGGTGTTATAGCTTCAGACCTTCTCGAAAAATATGGATTCGTGGTAAACAAACCTTCAGATGAGCTTGTAAGGGAAATTAGGAAAAATATATCCCAAATAGGTTCTCCGTTTAATCCTATAGATATGACCGCTGAGGCAACTAATGAGGAATATGAAGCCGTGATATCCTCTATAGGAAATTCAAATGAATATGATGGAATTTTGGCTTTCGTTCTATTTCAGACGTTTGGCGTCACTGAAGGGATAATTAACTTTCTTTCAAAGTATGTAAAAGAAGGGAAGGTGCCCATCGTAGTGGGGACAATAGGGGGGAAATATTCAAGGGAAATGACGAGAAGACTACTTGCATCTGGAGTGCCAACCTATCCGACTATTCAAAGGAGTGTATCCGCTCTCGCGGCCCTGGCCGAAAGGGGTAGATATCTTAGGAGGTTCAATAATGGCAACTGAGTTAGATTTCAAGATGAAACTTGAAAATGAGGGGTTTTTACTCCCGAGGAGATTCCTGCTAACCTCACCTGAAGATTACGCGGGTAATTTCCCAGCCGTTTTAAAGGTTAGTTCTGAATCGGTACTGCACAAGACCGAAGCGGGTGCTATTATTACAGATATCAGAAATAAAGAGGAACTTAGAACTGCATTTTTGAAGCTCTCTTCGAATTTCCCAGGTGAGAAAATATATGCGGAGGAGATGGCGCCAAAGGGAATAGAGGTAATGATAGGTCTCCTAAACGACTCCTTATTTGGGAAGATTATGCTCTTTGGCCTTGGGGGATTCTATGCTGAACTCTTTAAGGATGTGTCATTTAAGAAGATCCCGCTAAGCTATTTTGACGCAGAAGACCTGATAGACGAACTGAGGTTCTCGAGCATTTTCAAAGGTTACAGGGGGCTTTCTTCAGACAGAGAGGTAGTCATTTCTCTCCTGCTTAAGGTATCGAAACTGGCTGAAGATTTAAAATTTAGCCAGGTAGACCTTAATCCAATATTCCTGTACAGGAATTCTTATGTAATAGTGGATGCGAAGATCATCCCCTAGGCTCGAAGGGAAAAGATTAAAGCTTGGTATAATTAGCTTATTATGGAACTGAATCCTGTGGAGATTCTAAAGATAGTGGACCAGAATGACATAAGGTACTTTTATTTCCAGTTTACCGATATAAGGGGAACGCCTAAATCTGTAATGATTCCCAGAAACAGACTCCAAAGGGTTCTCGAAGAAGGGGTTCTATTTGACGGTTCCTCTATTCTGGGTTATGCTACTATAGAAGAAAGCGATATGAGGGCTTTCCCCGACTACAACTCATTTGAAATCCTCCCGTGGGCAATTGATGGTGGAAAAGCAGCTAGGTTAGTCTGTTCTATAATGACACCGGACGGAAAGCCTTTCATGGGGGATCCGAGGTATATATTGCAGAAACAACTCGAAAAGCTTCACAACAGAGGCATGGAATTTTTTGTAGGGCCTGAATTCGAATTCTTTCTACTAGAGCAAAGGGACGGGAAGTATGTGCCACACGACTCAGGCGGTTATTTCACATTTGGCCCTCTCGATAAGGGTGAACTAGTAAAAAAGGAAATCCTGAATTATCTTGAAGTACTTGGATATCAACCTGAAGCTGCCCATCACGAGGTCTCACCCGGACAGCACGAAATTGATCTTAGGTATGCACCTGCCCTGGCGATGGCAGATAGAATAATTACAATGAGGACTGCAATAAAGACAGTGGCCGCAAAATTTGGTCTATATGCAACGTTTATGCCGAAGCCGTTCTACGGAATTAACGGCACTGGAATGCACATACACCAAAGCATTATGACTCCATCAGAGGATAAGAATTTCTTTTGGGATCAGAACGATAAGTACGGTCTTTCTGATTTTGCATACCATTATCTGGCTGGGGTTTTAAAGCACAGCGTGGAGATATCTTCAATAATCGCATCCTGGGTGAATTCCTATAAAAGGTTGGTTCCGGGTTACGAGGCTCCGGTTTACATTGCGTGGGGAAGAAAAAATAGGTCTGCCATGATAAGAATACCTGCTGGAGAAGGGATAAAGAAGAGATTGGAATTCAGAGCACCAGACTCATCCGGGAATCCATACCTTCAATTTGCGGTTATCCTTGGTGCGGGACTTGATGGCGTGGACAAAAAATTAGAATGCCCGGATCCCGTTGAACAAGACATATTTAAATTAACGCCAAAGGAGAGAGAAAAAATGCAAATAGATCAGCTTCCTGAATCACTTGGTGAGGCGCTTCACCACCTAAGGAACAGCACCCTAATGAGGGATATTCTAGGTGAGCATATATACAAGAATTTCCTGTTTATAAAGCAAAAAGAGTGGGATGATTTCAGGTCATACGTTACTGACTGGGAGATAAACAATCAGCTTCCGATACTCTGAAACCATTGATAAGTGTTATTTACGTAGGTAACATCTGGTGTTAGGGCTCGTGGTCTAGAGGTTATGACGTCGCCCTTACAAGGCGGAGACCGCCGGTTCGAATCCGGCCGGGCCCATAATAAATCTTAAAAACTACTGGCGGTATCCTGAAAACTGTCCGACATGCGATTGTCACTCAATGGATAAAGCACCCTAAATGAAAACCATCAATAACGCATTAACATAGATAACCAGAAAATATCACTGTATGTTTTATCTCCTTTAATTTGATCTTTTTTCATAATTACATCACTTTAATTGTTGGGGGCCAGTTTCTCGATAGGGGAATTGGAATGCGCTTAGGAGTGAGCTTTAATCAGTAGTTAAGCGGATTTAAAATTCTTTTTAACAACATTGTTATGTTTTAATATTGAAAATTTGCGAGGAAGTAGTAAGCAAGAGGAAACAGAGATATAACCATTCTTCCACAATTCACCTTAGAAATTCAAAGGTTTGCATTAGCAAGTAATAAAGTTAAAGGAAATCGCGAGCCTCTTTGATAGGCTAATCAGAGATGAAACTTCATACCCGAATTCATTATTTGGATGACAGGGCTGTGTTATTAATTAAACGGTGATTAATGACTTATCTCACCAGGATTCCAATATAAAAAGTAATGAGCATTGTAATGGGCAGAGGGATCACGAAAATTAGAAGGATAAATTAATTTACGTAAGCGACATACATGAACCGGATGAAGATAACAGGCAACAGGGTGATGGAGTACCTCTCGCTGTTACTACTTATTGGGGCCGTGGTATTCTATCTCTCCTGGTCCATAGCATACGGTGACTGGAATGATATAGGTCTATACTCGATATCAGTAGTTCTTATCCTTTTTGGCGCGCTTGGTGTAGCGCTTTCTAGGCTCAGAATAAGGGAAGAGACAGTTTAGCATAATTCAATATTTTTTCGATATTATTGTTTTCTTGCCCTTTGAACCGCAGACAATGCAGTTCCCAACATCGTCTAGGGAACCAAGTATCGATTTTCCAGTTTTCTCTATTTGGTCAGCGCACTCCTTCTTGCCGCACCAGTAAACCAAGTTAGGGCCCAAACTGGATGCTTTCCCAAGATCGTCGATCTCCTGGAGGTATTTTCTCATCTTCTCCTCTGCTCTTCTGTACAGGGTTTCCTTGACTTCTGAAAAGGAACGCTTAAGAGACATTGTAAGAGAGGAGAGGCGAACATTCTTCTTTCCCCCTGTTCTTAGGCTTATTGTCACAGACCTAGAAGCCAGTTCTTTTTTTCCGATGTCCAGCCTTACTGGGACCCCTTTTTCCTCCCAGTCATTGAATTTCCATCCGGGGGTGTACTGCTCCCTGTCATCCAGTTCAGCTCTAATCCCTTTTGACTTCAGGAGAGAAAGGATTTCCATTGCGTATTCCAATACGCCCTCCCCTGGGATCGGTACTATTACAACCTGAACTGGTGCCACGGATGGGGGCAGTATAAGACCCTTTTCGTCTCCGTGTATCCCAACTATTGCTGCGACAAGTCTTTCTGAAATACCAAAGGTTGTCTGGTGAACGTACCTTCTCTCGCCATTCTGATCTGTGTACATTATGTTGTACGCCTTGGAGAAATTATCCTTGTATTGATGTATTGTCGCGATCTGGAGGCTCCTCCCTGAAGGGAGATACGTATCAACACCGAGAGTGTAGTAGGCTCCTGGGAATTTGTCCCAGTCCGGTCTCTTAACAATTGTGTAAGGTATTGAAATACTGTCTGCGATGCCCCTCCATATTTCAACATTATCCGCTATCTGCTTTTCAGAATCCTCAAAATCCACATGACAGGTATGACCCTCGATAAAGTGTATTTCCCTGACACGAATGAATGTCCTTGTTTGTTTCGTTTCATAGCGAAATGTGTTGACAATCTGGAAAATTCGCAGAGGAAGGTCTGAATGGCTCCTTATCCAGAGAGAAAACACGGGATACATAGCTGTTTCGCTTGTTGGCCTTAGTACAAGTTTTTCTTCCAGTTCAGAAGATCCACCCCTCGTGACCCAGTAAACCTCGTTTGAGAATCCCTTGATGTGTTCTGCTTCCTTGTCAAACTGACTCTTCGGGATGAGCGTTGGGAAATTTACCTCTTTGTAATTTTTCTCTTGAAACTTTTCTCGAATAATTTTATCTATGTTAAGCATCAAAGCCCAGCCATACGGAGGCCAAACATTAAGACCCTTAACTGGATAACGTTTATCTGTTAATCCAACTTTTTCTATTATGTTGTTGTACCAGACCGAAAAGTCATCCTCAAACTCTTCTTCCATCTGCGGGTCATTGCTCCCTATTATTAAATACTGTCCTGGGAGAAAGGAAATATCAATTTTTAATTCACAGAGGAATAAACATTTTATCGTGTCTTAAATATCAGTATATGGAGCTAACGAACTCTGAAAAGAAACTTATAAAGTATCTGGCAGGAAAGGGATACGTTAATGTTGACTCACTCTTTCCAGAGTTTAGCAGGAACGAGCTCGCTAGCTCTATCTCTTGGCTTAAGGAGAAAAAACTTATTTCTGTGATGGAAAAGCCCAAATCTTTCTATTTCGTCGGTCCTGAGGGAAAGGATGCACTTGTTCATGGCCTTCCCGAGGAGAAACTACTTCATCTATATAAATCAGGGATCAGGGATCTAAAAAAACTTGAAGAGGAGATGGATGGTGATCTTAGGTACGCCATAGCTGAATTTTTGAGGAGCGGAGCTAGGATCGAGAAAGGAATTATTGGTTCCGTAGATATTGATCTATTGGAATCAAGAATCCATAGGATTAGCGAAGCCTTAAAGCGGGTTGCATCTGGGAGTTATACGGATGAAGATATATCTTTATTAAAACAGAGGAAGGGTTTCGTCGGAGAAAAGGTAAGAATGGAAAGGTATGTAAAATTAACCGCGCTGGCAGATCAGCTACCTGCGAGCGAGCTAGTGGAGACTGAAGAAGTTTCCCAGGTCACCCCCGAAATCATAGGTAGATACAACGATTCAATTCAATTCAGGCCTTACGATCCAACATTATACGCTCCTCGCTATCTCCCGGCTAAAATGCACCCTCTTTCAGAATTTATCTCAGAGGTTAGAAAAATAATGCTTAGCATGGGTTTCAAAGAACTGAAGGGGAATATAATAGAAACAGCGTTCTGGAATATGGATATACTCTTCATTCCGCAGGACCACCCAGCAAGAGACATGCAGGACACATTCTATCTTGAGGGCAGCGAGAAAATCGACCCAGAGATTGCAAAAAAAGTTAAGAGGGTACATGAAAAGGGCATAAGGGGCTCAAGAGGCTGGCGATATCCATGGTCAGAGGAGGAAGCGTCCAGGCTCTTACTTAGAACGCATACGACGGTCAATACCATAAGGTATATAGTGCAGCATCCATCTGAGGAGTGCAGAATATTCTCAGTGGAAAAAATATTTAGAAGGGAAGCCACAGATTCAAAACACTTATCAGAATTCTCCCAGGTAGAGGGGGTTATATCAGGAAGAGGGGTGACGTTCGGATTACTTATTGATACCCTGAAAGACTTTTACGAAAGGATCGGGGTAAAGGAGGTCAAGGTAAAGCCAAGCTACTTCCCATACACAGAGCCATCACTGGAGGTTTACGGGAGATTCAAAGGGAAAGAAATGGAACTCGGTGGGGCCGGCATGTTCAGGCCAGAAGTTCTCAGGCCATGGGGGATAAAATACAACGTAGCCGCTTGGGGTCTCGGCCTGGAACGTCTTCTCATGGTGGTTTTAGACCTGGATGATATAAGGGACATTTACCGTAATGATCTTTCGTTTCTCAAAGAGAGAAGAGTGCTCAATCTTTAATTAGACCAGATTATCCAGCTCCTTCTGTATCCCGTTGTTTTCCCTTTTAATGTCATAGGCTTCGGAAATTATCTTGCTTAACACCCTCAGGGCTAGTGCGTGGTAATTATTTATAGGGATATACGCGTCGTCATCGGGTGGAATTTTCAGTCCTTTGATATCTGCCCTGTTCAGAAGTTTCTTCCTCTCCTTCTTGTCTAACCTTTTAGCTTTTATATTGCCGGTAACTCCGGCCTTCTCGAGTTCTGTACCGAATATTGGCCGATCAAATAGCGTATGTAATATGTAAAGAATCTCTTCCCCCCTCTTGTCAGCAGGATCGGTTGCCAGCTGTTCAGCCACAATCTGATATATGGACCTCTCGTCTTTCTTTATAGGGTAGTAAATTTTTGATGGTTTCACGTACTTTTCCCTCAGTATGTTCAGATCTGCTAAAGCCCACAGATACCCGGTCAGGGCGAGTCTGTGGATCTTTGTCTCTTCATCCATATTAATTTCCTTGTAAATCTGTGATATCGACTTGCCGTCGCCGCCCAGGATATCGAGGATCCTATCCTTGAGTATCATTCCTTTGAAGTTGTTAGGTGACATCAAAGGTCGACCATTCTAGACTGAAGTTTCTTCTGTATTCCCGGAAGGGATGTGTATTCCATCTCCGCCTCAGGTAGCCTGTGTGGTTCAAATGGCCCGTTTCTTCTCATGTAATCTGCGATTTGCCCTGCCAGTTGTCTTGCCCCATCAAATGCCTTATCGCCTAGAAGATCTGCTGGACCTATGAGCCTTCCCTCAGCAAGTTGAAAGCCAAGGCCTATGACTCTTGGTGGGCCATCAAACCTTGAAGGAGTAGCATCCTGTATTGAAACGGGCATCAGCGGACCGTTGTGGCTTCCCCTCATCCATCCTGAAACAAGATGCGGAAATGAGAATGCCTCAAGTATTTCGCCCATCGCTGGTAGGCCAGCCTGTGCCCGTACAAGTGCAACGGGATCATCCTTCCCAACGTATTTTCCGGCTATCTCGTGAAGGATATCAGTGCTAACGACAGCAACAGTTTCCTTTTCGTTCTTTGCCGGGAAAACCCTCTTTATTATATACCTGCTTTTGGAACCTATTAAAGCTAGCAGGTCATACATCTCAGCGGGAGTCCTGAGCATCATCTTCTTGTGTTCTATGACATCCCATACTTCGAAAATGAAGCCATCGTGCATCGCCGGATCTATTATCAGGCCTGGTGTATTAAAAGGATCTGCAAACATCTTGAAGATCGGAAGGTTGAATGCTCCTGGCTCAGTCTTGTCCATCATGAAGGCTGCTACAGGCTCGCTCTTTCTTTCTTCAAATTCCATCTCAGCAACACCTGGACCCATACCCTTTAAATTTCCTGAAAATGAATCCTTTAACAGGTCTTGACCGGCTCCATACAGCTTAAGTTTCTTTGCAACCTCTGTTGCTTTAAGAAAGGTATCCCAAGCTAGCTTATGGATCCGCTCATTATCGATCCCGTGCTGGTGAGTCATCACCAGCTGGAGATCATCTCCAACAGAAGTAACGTGATAATCGATTATAAGCCCTTCATTTTTTGCTTGCTCGAGGACTAACCTAGCCTCGTCCTTGAGCTGTGGATGAACTCTGGAATGCCCCGCGAGACCACCGACATCGGCCTTAATCAAGCTCAGTGTAATCTTCATTAACCGATCACCTTGGTGCAACTATATCGTTGTACCCTTACAAATAGTTTCTGAAATCAATCAGTTAAATAAATAGTAAGCATACTTCTTCATTATATCCAGTAAAATCGATCACATCAGGGAATTTAGGAATTCCTTTATTGCCTTATCTCTGGAAATATCTCCAGATACAATCCTCTTTGCCAAATCTTCTAGGAGTTTTTCGTTTTTCCTTAAAAGAGATTCCATATCTCTTCTCATCCTTTCTTTTTCCCTTTCGAGAACATTTTCTTCCTTCCTTCCCATTTCTATTGCATGTTTTATGGCCTCAGTTAGGGCGTCTATTCCCTCCCCCGTAACACAGGAAACCCGGAAAAGTTCGTGCTTTTTGGCTATATCAGGTATGCTTAGCATTTCCATGAGCTCTTTTTCTGCAACAAATGCCTCTGGTTTATCTGCTTTATTAAGAACAATAAAGTCACCGATCTCCATCTGACCGGCCTTGATCGCCTGAATCTCATCACCAAGCCCCGGAGAGAGCACCATCGTTATTAAGTCAGAATAATAGAGGATGTCTGTTTCATCCTGTCCTGTTCCTACAGACTCAATCATTATAGTCTTGAACCCAAGGTAAGACAGCAGATCCAAGGAATCTCCTATGGCAAAGTTGAGACCTCCAGTTGACCCTCTTGTTGCCATGCTTCTGACGTATATGTTATCACTCTCCTCCAATCTAAGCCTATTCCCAAGTAGGGAGCCCCCGCTGAATGGGCTCGACGCGTCGATCATTATAATTGCTATCTTTCCTTCCTGGGAGAGCCTTGAAGCAAGGCGGGAAATTAGAGTACTCTTTCCAACGCCAGGGGGGCCTGTTACCCCTATCACAAATGAATCTCTCTTGCCCCTTATGATATCTAGAATTTGATTGTACCCGGGGCTCCTGTTCTCCACTATGGTTATAAGGCGACCTATATCCCTTCTGCTTCCATTTCTAGCCGAAGAGATTAGCTGCATTACATCCTGCATCTTGATGAAATCATTTCACCAATAATCTATTTTTCTTTAATACTTCTTTTGAAGGCCCTGAGTGGCAGAAGGACACAATTCAGCCTTCCTGCTGTTATCTTAACCGGGAAATCGTTAACATAAGTCATCTCATCTTGTGCCGCAACATCCTTTAGCTCCTTCCCTATTGAATTTTCACAGAACATATCTGTTGAAACAATGGATAATATGCATCCATCGCCTTCCCAGCGCATATCAGATATCCTATCTTTGTCCAGCTTGATATAGAGAATTATTCTGTCTCCGCATGTTGACGATGCCTCGTCTATCTTGATGTCAAAGTTCTCAATTTTACCACTTTTTATCGGGTTCTCGTATCTATCCATCACTTCATCGTTGTACATCTATTTCACCTAAGGCATTTAAAAGCTCCCTAATGTCATCTTCATCATTGTATATATAGAACGATGCCCTCGCAGTTCCGGTTAAACCGAGGGAACGCGTAAGAGGCTCTGCACAGTGGTGACCGGACCTGACATAAATATTAGCACCATCAAGGTAAGTTGCTATGTCGTGTGAATGATAGAGTCCTTCTACCTTGATGTTTTTTCCCTCAAGATCTCTCTTTACTCCGCCTCTAGCTCCCTTCACGTTGAATGCAATTATTCCTCCCCTTTTATCGGGATCATCCGGGCCATAATAAACAATGTTCTTAATATCTTTGATTCCTTTTAGTGCAATCGATGTGAGATTCTTTTCATGCTGCCTGACATTTTCCATTCCTATTGAATTCAGGTAGTCTATTGCTGCTGCAAGTCCAACAGCACCCTCAACATTTGGCGTTCCTGCCTCAAATTTTAAAGGTGGGTCCTCAAAAACAACGCTGTGGAAGTCAACATCCTTGATCATCTCACCACCTCTGTTGAATGGCTCCATTCTCTCTAAATTCTCATACTTACCGTAGAGAACACCTATACCCATTGGGCCAAGCATCTTATGTCCAGAAAAAGCCACGAAATCGTAGTATTCCTTCATCCTGAATGGCATGTGCGGTATTGATTGCGCCCCATCGACAATGAAGATGGATCCGTTTTCCTTTGCCATTTTCCCCAGCTCTTCAATAGGATTAATGGTACCTAGGACATTCGATTCATGAGTTATTGACACGATCTTCGTCTCTTTTTTCAATTTTCTCTGAAAATCATCCTGGTCTAGCAGGCCTTCCTCAGTGAAATCGACATAATCCAAGGCTATCCCTTTTCTCTCTAACCTCATCCAAGGGAGTATATTGCTGTGGTGCTCCATTGAAGTTATAAGAATCCTATCCCCCTTCTTCAGATTATTCTCCAGTGAATAGGATAATAAGTTCAGACTTTCCGTAGTGTTCCTTGTGAAAACAATCTCTTCACTTTTGGCTCCGATAAAATCAGCGACCTTTTTCCTGGAACCCTCGTAAGCTTCAGTAGCAAGATCTCCAAGAAAATAAACAGATCTGTGGACATTTGCATTTATGTTTTCGTAATAGTTTACGATGGCATCAATCACCTGCCTGGGCTTCTGAGTCGTAGCCGTAGAATCCAGGTATACAATCCTCTTGCCATTAACCTCTCTTTTCAAAATCGGGAAATCATCACGTATTCTCCCTACGCTGATCACTATTTACCACTTCTTCAACAATTTCAAGGTATTTCCTTGAAATGTCTTCTGGAAGAGGATAGATCACTGGACTTATAAATCCTTCTATTATGGCCTTCTTGGCCTGTACAGTATCAAGGCCCCTGCTCATGAGATAAAACATCTCATCCTCTGAAATATTAGAAACTGTCTCTCCGTGTTTCGCCCTTACCTGACCGTTGTAAATCTCAAGTACTGGCAATGCATTCCCTACTGCCTCCTCCGAAAGAAGAAGGAGATTTGCCAGGAGGAATGATTCAACATTCTCAGCCCTTTCATCAATTCTGATGAACCCTCTAAATATCAAGGATGACTTGTCGCCGAGAATACCTTTGAAGGACGTATCGTTTCTTCCATGCTGAGTCTTGTGATCTGAGTAAACTTCCAAATCGAGATGTTCACTATCCCTACCAGTTGCAGCTCCATAGTAACTAGATTCTGCATACTCCCCTTCCTGGATGATGCGTATTCTGCTAATGCTCTTCTTACCAGGCAGGGCGAGATGGTGTATTTTTACTCTAGAATACCTCTGCATCACTATGGTCTTCTCAATGTAGTTCAGCTCTGTAGTTGCACTATCCTCAAGCAGGTACAAATTTAATGATGAATTCTCTCCGAGCCTGATCACTGTTCCGTGAGAGGCCCTTGTCTTCCCTGTCATAACGAAGTTTTCGAGGATCTTAACGGAGGAATTGGCTCCTATTTTAATTAAATTTCTAGCGTTAAAATCTGTATCGCCTGTGTGGAGTATACTCAGCATCTTATCCTCGTTAAACCTTTCTGGGATGCCTATGAAGAATCCGTCATTGAAATAGCCCTGATTTATGGCGCTGAGCTTGTCGTATTCTTCATTGAACAGTTCCTCGCTGCTTGCTAGCTTATTTTTTATGGCTTCTTCAATTGGAAGGAATTTGAATGGCCCTCCGCCAAATAATCTGCAAGGAGAGCCATTGCTCGTAGTCACATTTCTCTGCATTCCTGCACAGCCAATTCTCCTCGTCCTTAAGAGAGGTTCTATCTCATCCTCCTTCAGGGGGGTGTAACTTTTTACCGATGGAGAGTCATGTTGTGCTAGGAGAGGAATCTGTTCCACTCTCTTCTTTTTATCAATAAGGATCTCTTCGAGGCTCAACCCACAGCACCGTACTTTCCCATCTCAAGTTTTACAAGCTTGTTAAACTCTATGGAGTATTCCAATGGTATTTCTTTGAGAACGTCGTCCAGGAAACCTAAGACAATAAGGGACCTAGCGTCCTCTTCCCTTATGCCCCTGCTCATAAGGTAGTCTACTTGCTCTTCAGATATCTTGCCGACGGAAGCCTCGTGCGAGAACACTGCGCTGTTCTCAAGAATCTCATTGTGAGGGTACGTGTTGCTCTTTGAGGCATCATCGAGTATTAGGGCGTCGCATTGAACGGAAGCCTTGGCATTGTAAGCGCCGTTGTTTATTCTTAGCTGCCCCCTGTATATGGACATGCCACCCTTTCCAGATATGCTCTTCGCAACAACTTTTGAGCTCGTATTAGGAGCAGCATGTATAACCTTGGCACCGTTATCTTTCCATACCGGTCCTATAGCAAGGGCGACATTCAGATTGGATGTACTGGCGTACTCCCCTCTTAAGATCGACGACGGATATGTCATAGTTATCTTTGATCCCAGAGATCCCTGAACCCATTCCATCCTACCATTCCGTTCCACCCAGGCTCTCTTGGTCGGGCCATTTATTATGTTGTCTGACCAGTTTTGAACCGATGTGTATCTAACCTTTGCATTTTCTTTGACATAGACTTCAACTATTGCAGCGTGTAAGGAGTACTGACTGTAAGTTGGTGCAGTGCAACCTTCTATGTAATGGACAGAAGCCCCAGGCTCTGCAATTATGAGAGTTCTCTCAAACTGCCCTTCCAGAGCCCCATTCATTCTGAAATATGCCTGAACTGGAAGGTCAAGCTGTACCCCCCTCGGAACGTAAAGGAAGGACCCCCCAGACCAAACGGCAGTGTTAAGCGCTGCGAACTTGTTATCGGACGGAGGTACGATCCTTCCGAAGTGCTCTCTCACTATATCTGGGTACAGCTGGAGAGCACTGTCCATATCCATGAAAATAACACCTTTCTCCTCCCACTGCTTTTTAAGTTTGGAGTAGACTCCCTGAGACTGTAGCTGTGCAACACTTCCAGATAAATACTTCCTTTCCATTTCAGGTACGCCGAGTTTCTCGAATGTATTTTTTATCTCCTCTGGCACCTCTTCCCAACTATTAGCTTTCCTGTCTTCAGGTTTTATGTAGTAAGTGATCTCATCAAAATTAAGTTCAGATAGATCTGGCCCCCACGTAGGAACAGGTTTGGAAAGGAAAATTTCTAGCGCTCTCAAGCGAATATTTAGCATCCATTCCGGTTCCTTCTTTTCCCTCGAAATCTCTTCAACGACCTTCCTGCTTAGACCTTTCTCCGTTTGAAAAGCGGGCTTAACATTCGTGACGAAATCGTACTTAATTTCGTTCACTTTCTTCACATCTTCTACGGTACTTTCATCCAATTTTGGCATCTATCTCACCACCTTTATAATAGTCATAACCTCTCTCCTCTATCACCCTTGCGAGTTCTCCTTTCCCACTTTCTGCAATCCTCCCGTTGATGAGCACATGTACAAAATCAGGCTTTATGTGCTCAAGAATTCTTTGGTAATGCGTTATTATTATAATACCAGCACCTCTATCCCTGGCCTTTCCTATCGCCTTGGAGACAATACGAAGAGCATCAACATCTAGGCCGGAATCTATCTCATCAAGTATTATGATCTTTGGTTTAAGTATTAACATCTGGAGAGCTTCCATCCTTTTCTTCTCGCCGCCAGAGAGACCATCGTTCAGCCCCCTGTCGAGGAAAGCGTTGTCGAGCCCAAAGTATGATAGTAGTTCTTTCACCTCATCAAGGAATTTCTTGTATTCGAGCTTCTCGTCAGGGTGAAGAGAGGTATAGGCTGTTCTGAGGTAATTAATGAACCTCAGGCCTTGAACCGCCACCGGCTCCTGAAACGCTACGAAGATGCCCTCCCTTGCCCTCTCGTAAATCTGAAGGTTTGTCAGATCTTTTCCATTCAGGGTAATCGATCCGCTATTAATTTTATACTTTGGATTTCCGATCACGGTCTGTGCTAGCGTGCTCTTACCAGTACCGTTTGGGCCCATTAGGGCGTGTATTTCGCCAGATCTAACGGTCATACTGACGTCTTTAATTATTTCCTTCTGGTCTATGGAAACGCTAAGATTCTTTATCTCTAGGATATCCGACGGCATTGTATCACTAATAAGGGTATCGTATTTAAACATTTTTTACTGTCTAAATTGATAAAAATTATATAAGACAAAATTATTCTATTTAAGGATGGAAGATATAAGTTCACTTGGATCAAGCAAACAACGAATTCTGGAGGAATTGCTTGAAAGTCCAAAGGGTATCTATGAGTTATCGAAAAAGCTCAACATTAGGAGTAATGCCGTGAGGGAACATTTGAGCGTACTAGAAGGGAAAGGCTACGTGGAATCGCGATTTATTAGAACGGGCGTGGGTAGGCCCAAGAAGAAATATTACATTTCTGCGGAAGGCGTGAACCTCTTTCCAAAGAGATACGATTTTCTCCTGAAGATTGTTCTTGACGAGTTAACTAAAGAAAATGGAATTGAGTGGGTCAGAGAATTTCTTAAAAGGGCAGGACAGAAGATAGCAGACAACAATCTGGGAAATAATTATGGGGTTTCCGCACTTATTAATTTCTACAATAGTTTAGGTTGCATGGCGACAGCCTTCGAAAGAGATGGATCTCTCGTAATCAGAAGGAACAATTGCATTTATTATTCTCTCGCGCTTGACAAGGAAAAGCTACTTTGCAGTACCTTCGAAGACGCACTCATAAAATCTATGCTGCCCTCCTATAAGGTGATAAAGAAAGACACAGTATCACCGGAAAAGTTTGACTGTGAAATGGTTCTATCTAAGTCACAGTAAAGATTTATTCTGGATTGTTTATACACTTTAAATGCTCACAGTTATTGAAACTTTTTACTCTCTAGAAGGTGAGGGGCCATACATAGGCAAGCCCACTTTCTTTATTCGGCTTTCTGGTTGTAACCTCAGATGCGCTTGGACCCCGGCGTACGACGTTCCAATACTTACAGCGGATATGAAATGGAAGAAGGCCGGTGAGATCAGAAAAGGAGACAGTGTGATTGGATTTTCATCCGGTAAGTTCAAGGTAGCTAAAGTAACGAATACCATTAAAACGAGATCTGATACCATAAAAATAACAACAGGATCGGGGAAGAGCATAGTAGTTACGCCTGAACATCCATTTTATCTATCCGGTGCAAGAACTATTAGGGCTGACAGGGCGATAGGAAGAGAGATTAGTATTATAAACGAGAAGTCTGTAGCCATAGGGGAAAAGGTTACTGTTCAGAAGGAACGAATAGTTAAGATAGAATATTCAGGTGTTGAAACTATAAATCATTTCGAAACTGAGACGCACAATTATGTTTCGGATTCATTTTTATCTCACAACTGTGACACTAAGTACTCATATTCAGGAGGCGAAAAAAGAACAGTGGAAAGCTTATTAGAAGAAGCTTCCCTATACGGGACAAAATTTGTATCCGTAACAGGTGGGGAGCCTCTCCTTCAACCTGAGGTTTACCCACTAATGCAAAAGCTTTTAGATAATGAGTACACGGTCATATTGGAAACTAGTGGTTCCATATCGATAGAAGATGTACCGACAGAGGACAACATGATAATTTCTATGGACATTAAGACACCATCATCAAAGATGGTAGAACATAATCTATATGAAAACATAGAACTTCTTGGTAAGAAGGATTATCTAAAGTTCGTGATAGCAGATGATAGAGATTTCCAATTTTCTAAGTCTATAATTGAGAAGTATCCCTTTGAAGGTGAGATAATTTTCCAGCCAGAAGGTGGTAAGAATCTTAAAGAGCTTGCAGAAAAAGTATTAAAAGAAAGATTAAATATAAGGGTATTGCCCCAACTTCACAAATTTATATGGGGGGATAAGCGGGGAGTATGATCGCGCAAGAATATACAGACGAGGATGGCGAGATTGCCACCAAGATGGCAAGGAGAGCGATAGAAGAGTATTTGGATATTAAGCTTGTAATTAAGAACAGCTATGGGGGAAAGTTTGTCGAGAAAAGAGGGGTTTTCACAACTCTGAATACTGTATCGGGTGAGCTTAGAGGATGCATTGGTTTTCCAGAACCTGTATACCCTCTCGGAGAAGCGATCATAAGAAGTGCAATATCTGCAGCTGTGAATGACCCTAGATTCCCGCCTGTATCAAAGGGGGAAATGGATAAAATAGTTGTGGAGGTATCTCTGCTCACCAGACCGATCATTTTGAAAATAGATGATAGGAACAGAGTTCCAAGTGCAATCGTCATAGGGAGGGACGGTCTTATCGTTGAGAGGGGTAGCTATTCCGGTCTCCTACTTCCTCAAGTTGCAGTAGAAGAAAAGATGAGCGCAATTGAGTTTCTCAACAGCGCGTGCTGGAAAGCTGGTATGGAGCCAGAGTGCTGGAAGGATCCTGAAACGTCGATTTATACCTTCGGGGCAGAGATATTCTACGAAGTTGAACCAAGAGGTGCTGTATTCAGAAAGATTCTCAAGCAGGAGAAATGAATGGAAGTCTTTCGTGGCAATTTTTTTGTGAATGGTGAATTCAGGGAAAGGTATGTAATAGTGGAGAACGGCATAATTAAGCGAGTTTCACTTGACAGAGAAGGAAATGATGTTACACCTATCCCGGGATACGTTTTGCCTGGGGGTGTGGATATGCACGTTCATTTTAGGGATCCAGGGGAGGAATACAAGGAAGATTTTGTCACAGGGTCAGCCGCCGCTGTAATCGGAGGAACGACCACAGTGTTCGATATGCCGAACAATAAGATTCCAATTAATAATAACAAGGCATTTGAGAACAAGAAGCTCACTATACTGGGGAAGAGTTATGTAGATTTTGGTCTTTATCAGCTGGCTTCTGATACTATAATAGACTCTGCGATTGGTGAAAAGATATTCTTGGGCAGATCTACTGGAGGATTGGTAACAGAGCTTGATAGATGTGTCTGGTCAGAGAAGGTGAAGGTGGTACATTCTGAACTTCAAGAATGCTTAGATAAGAATAAAATAAAGCCTGCAAACCTTGTTGAACACGATGTGGCAAGGCCTATTGAGTGCGAGATTAGAGGTGTTGAATTGATCGCAAATTTCCTGGAAAGAAATGTTCACATAGCTCATGTAACAGCGACAAGGTCTCTCTATCTATCCAAGCACCTTGGTTTCACCACCGAGGTTACACCGCACCATCTGCTCCTGAACAATAGTATGAATCTTGGTGCCTTTGGTAAGGTGAATCCACCTCTTCGTAAAAGGGCAGTGCAGGAAGAACTTCTCGGCAGCATCGGATCGGGTCTGATTGATGTAATTTCATCGGACCATGCTCCTCATACTTTGGAAGAAAAGCAAGATTTTAGCGAATCACCTTCTGGAATTCCAGGTGTAGAAACTCGCGTGCCGTTGGCCCTTAGACTTTACAGGAAAGGTGTCATACCCTCTCTGAATTTACTCGTCTCCATGTTGATGGAGAAACCAGCGAGACTGTGCAGAGTGAACAAA
>JAVYOD010000013.1:0-29054 GCA_038734825.1 Thermoplasmatales archaeon | reverse complement strand
GTAGTGTTTGCTGTTTGCATATCTAATCCTCCCTAACCATCTCTATTGCCCCAAACGGGCACTCCGTACTGCAAATCCCGCACCCCTTACAATGATCGTAGTCTATGGAGGGGGCCTCAAGGGATTTAAACTTCTGATTTGCAACTGGTAAATCATCTCCAGGAATGAGGTCTATTGCAACATCAGGGCAAAATTTCCAGCAAATTTCGCATCTAGTACATTTTCTGTAATCTATCACCGGTTTAGACGTCCTCCAAGAAGAAAGAACGTTAGAACTTGAAGGAACATAGGCAATCGGAGCGATTGGCATTCTAATTCACCTCCGTTTCCTCATATGCTTCCTCTATTGCCCTTAAGTTTTCCATTTTCTTCGAAGGGACCATATCGAAAGCTGCTTTCTTAATAGATTCTACTGAAACGATGCCGCTTACCCTCGCAAAAGAACCAAGTATAGCCGTGTTAACTATCGGATGGGATGGATCACCTAAACCGTTTCTGAGTGCTATGCTGGTTGCATCCACGTAACCTATTCTGAACTCACCAGAATCCTTTATATCAGATGCTTTCCCATTTATCACTATTATTCCATCATTCTTAAGCCCGCTTTTGACGTTTACGATGTCAATCAGAGATTTGTCTAGGACAATGACTGCATCAGGTTCATAAATCTGACTCCTTAGTTCTATCCTGTCATCATCAATTCTTGTGAAGGCAGTAACAGGAGCACCTCTTCGTTCAGTTCCGAAGAATGGAAAGGAGGTCACCCATTTGTGTTCAAAAAAAGCTGCAGTGGCTAATATCTTCGAAGCTGTAACCGCTCCTTGTCCACCTCTTCCGTGGAATCTAATTTCGTACATAACCCCACGATATCCAGAATTGCGGGATTCTATAAAAGGATGCTGAAATTACGGCTGAAAGAAATGACGCTATTACGAAGGTCAAAAATGATAATATCAACAATAGCATAATAATACGTGGACGTAAGGGTCATAATAGAGGATATGGTTCAGAAAATGGGTTACAGGACTTACCCTGGCTTTCCGCAAGATTACATATGGATCGACCATGGGGATGGTTCAGGCGAGGTGATAATGCTGCTCGAGGAAAATGATATAGAGAAGGTTAGGGAGTTCGAATCATCCACTTCCTCATTTCCGGGAGATCGTTTTGTCTTCTCCTTAATTGAGGGCATAGACAAGGAAATACCCTCGTATTGCAAGCGCTATAAAATCACGTTAGTCAGCCAGGAAGAAGTGGCCAAGATGCTGGGTAAGGCATGCATAAGCATGCATATCGAATCAAGGAGACAAGCATCTAAGGTGAAGAAGATAGAAGCGAATGGTGAAGGGTACATTCTAGTTTATCTTGAAGAAGGGAAAAATCCCAGGTATGTAAAACCTACGATAGATGTTCGCGAAGTAGTAAAGACAATAGGCCTTAAGCCGGAGCTCATATTTGTTCCGTATCATTTTTTTTCCTATTCTCTAAAGGTCATGGAGGGTGAAATTGTTTCCCAAAAGCAGGGTACAGTCATGGTAAATGCCGTGAATGGTAAGGTTTTCAAGTCTATAAGCGGGTTTGAACTTATGGACCGCTGGCCCGCAGAACACAGGGAGATGGAGATAAAGTGGGAACCACTTCCTTCACTTGAAAGGGCAAAGAAATGGCTTGAAGAGACAACTGAGACTGAGGTTGTTGAAAAAAAGGAAACCGAATCATTCATAATCTACACAAGAAAAGCAGTAAAACCGATTGCAGATACTATAAAAGTGACATTTATAAATACATCATATTACCCAATCTATTCTTCATCCGCTATAGCCATGGATGGTTTTACGGGCGAGATAATCTCAATATCAGATATATTATGATTAAGGATGAAAAGGGATAATAATAAGTAATTTATATTGAATGCGATATTAATGCAGGAAGCAACCGGTGCTGACTTGAAATTTGTATTCGATTACGTGAAACAGAGGAGGGGAATGAATGGCGTTAGGACCATGCTTTCTATGCTAAACAAACCTTCTATAATCTTTGGTAGCATAGGAGAAATAAGCAGATCTCAGCTTTACCCAGAAGATATATATAAGAAGGTAATTGAAACTGCAGCAACCGTTCTTGGTGGTGACATAAAAACAAGATTGAATCAGATAGGTTACGCGCTCGGAGATAGAGCCAAGATGACTAAATTCATAGCAAAGTTCACCACGCAAAGGCAGCTAGTAAGACTCATCGAGGATGCTGTGATCACTGATATCCCCTATGTGAAGACTTCCTCTAGTGATGCCTCAAAGCACATAATAATATTGACGGTGACTGCAAGGAAGGGCGGGAAAGCTTTTCTCGATGTTTCTGATGGTTACATCACAGCGCTCCTTGATCAGTCTAACAGGGCAATAGCACCTGCAGAAAAGAAAGTTGGCGAGGATGAGATATCCTACAAGTTCGTTGTGACGTGAAGGTAATTAGCGTGCCACAAGTACAGATTGAGAAAAAAGAGGGGTATGTTATTGTTACCATTAACAGGCCAGAGAAAAAGAATGCACTGTCCCTGGATGTACTGAGGAGTATTGAAACGGCGCTGAATGAGCTCAAAGGAACCAAAGCTGTTATCTTCACAGGATCTGGTAGTTTCTTCTCTGCAGGTGGCGATCTCGGAGTTATGTACTCCTTGGATAGGTCTCAGGGTACAGAATTCTCGAAGATTGGAAACGATATAATGGACAAAATAGAGGAATTCGAAGGTGTCACTATCGCAGCCATAGAGGGGGGTGCATACGGCGGGGGGCTGGAGCTGGCCCTTAGCTGTGATGTTAGAGTAGCATCCCAAGATTCGAAATTGGGTCTGACGGAAGTTAACCTAGGTCTTTTCCCTGGCTGGGGTGGGATGAAGAGGCTTCGGAAGGCAGTTGGCTATAGCATGGCGAAGTATCTGGCGCTGACTGGTTCAGTAATAACAGGGAACGATGCGTACAGGATAGGTCTTGTGAACGTTCTCTGTGATCATCCACTTAGGTGCGCAGAGGAGCTAGCATCTAGCCTTTCATCGAAATCTCTAGAGAGCTTTAAATCAATAAAGCATCTAATATCCAAGGATCCATACGATTCAAGTGAAGAGTCCAAGATGTTTGGGGAAATACTTTGGTCAGATCAGGCCAGAACAGCGCTTTCGAAATTCCTCAAGTTAAAGTAATGGAGGGCCTACCAGGAAGTGATTTCCTGTCAGCACCCTCCGTCAGGTCTATTTTCACGTTCAGGAATCTCTCAAGGTCTTCTCTGTATGTTTCCAATACCTCTCTCTCGTTTTTCACTTTTGGATCAAGATCCCTCCTTTTCATTAGTGATATAAGGAACTCCCTTTTTTCCCCTTCCGTTTTCTTTATCAGTGACTTTATATCTTCTATCTTCGATTTTTCGAAGAGTTCCCATTTCCAGTCTTCTGCAAACGATATCTTCATCACTCTAGGTTTTATATGAGATACCTTAGTTATGTTCCTGAAATCTTCAATTACAGACTGCACGAAATCCCACTGTTTCTCGTATTCCTTGAACCTGTTCTCAATCTTTGGGAAGGGCTGAACAGACGCAAATCCCTCACCCCCGTACATTGAAAATATCTCTTCTGCAATAAAGGGCATAATGGGCGAAAGGCTCAGGACCCACTCCTTCGCGAATTTCTTCACAACCCGGAGCATCCTTTCTTTTCCTGCAAAATTCTCTAAGTCCCTTATGTCATTGAGTGAGTTGAAGAATAGGTCAACAGCTGCATCCCTTATTCTCATTGATTCATAGCTTTCAGCTGCGTTTTTAATCCTATCTGCCATTCTCGATAAAAGCCAAAGATCCTTTGTTTCTGGTTCTTCAGTTACTATCGAGGCCTCCTGAAGAACTGCGAAAAACCTTGTCAGCTTCTTCGAATAGTTTTCAACTTCGCCAGTTCTCCAGTCAACGTCATACCATACGTCTGCGTTTGATGCTAGGTACATCCTAAAGAGGTCTGCCCCGTACTTCCTCTTTATTGTAAGCAGAGGGTACACATTCCCTTTGCTTTTTGACATCTTCTGCCCCTCTGAAATAACCATTCCGCCTGTCGAAATACCCACTGGCCAGAATCTTTCTGGAAATATTGCAACATGATTGAAGAGGTAGAAAGTCAGATGGTTAGAGATGTGCGGATAGCTTGTATGCCTGAGATCAACAGGATACCAGTATTCAAATTCCTTTCTTGCAAGTTCCACTATTTTTTTAGTCTTATCATCAAAATTATTCAAATCTCCCTCGCCCAAGAAAATATAGTTGAATATACTATTCCCCACTTTATCGATCTCAATCTGCCTTAGGTAAGGTATAACAGTATAAACGGCAGTGTATATAGTAGAGTCGCTAAGGCTCTCTATCACCCAGTTTCTATCCATTGGAAGTCGCGTCCCGAGCCCTCTCCTCCTTGCACAAGGCCTCTCCCTTACCCACTCGACGGTTTGCATGAATTGATTCTTCAGACTGTCTGGCCTCAGAATCATCCTCGATATTAGCCCCCTTACTTTTTCCTTCCAAGCCTCTATAGAATAATCTATAAACCACTGCCCTTTTATGACGGCAACTATTACCTTGCTTCCCTCCCTAGTTTCAGCCTTCCTGGAAGTGTCGTAGATTGGAACTGCAAGTCCCCTGGCTATTAAGTCGGATGCAATCTTGTCCTTAACATCTTTAACATAATTACCGCTGTACTCTCCCCTTATGATCTTCCCCCTGTAAAACTCCTGTTCGTATATGTACTTAGTTGCCTCATCAAGTTTTTCCTTGTCTGAAATGTTCCTTATAGAATATTTCTTCCGGATCTCATCTATATCGCGGGGAAGGCCTTCAGTTTCGATTACTTCAATATATTCTAGTTTTTTACCGATCTCTAAGAGGGCCACGTGATCCCAGATTGAGTGGGCTGGAACAGAATAATCTATACCTGTGGCTATATCCGGATCTACGAACCTCCCTTCAAGTATGGGTATTTTCCTTTTGTGGAGCGGTTCGACTGCCTCCATACCTATGAGATCACTTGGCTTCACATCTGAGATAAATTCCACGTCTCTCTGATGTTCTAGTTTAACGACAGCTTCCTTGCTTACTATGAATGTTTTTCCTTCCATCCGGATTCTCGCATAGGAGGCATCTGGATTTATGAAAATATTAGTAACGCCCTCAAGTGTTTCTGGTCTCAAAGTTGAAGCAATTAAAATGTCTCTACCAACCTCAAAAAACACGCCAGTGAACTGAGTTATAGATACCTTATCGGTATCACCCTCTATGATGTCATCCTCTCCAACCGGGTTCCCCTCTGTCGTATCATAGAGAATTGGGTAGTCGCCCCTCTTTATGAGACCCTTCTCTAGCAGCAAAGAAAACTGCCATTCCACAAACTTATTATATATTGGTTCGCCTGAAGTGAACTTCCTCGTCCAGTCGATTGAAAATCCCATGTTGGTGAAATCATTTATTATCTTTTCCGAAAAGTATTCTGCTATCCTAGACGGTTCTGCGAACTCCTTTACCCTATCTGGATCATCACCGTATAGCTCAAGGTAACTACGGTAAAGTTTGATGGTTTGATCGTCTCCTCTCTCTATTTTTTTGCTGAATGCGAGTATAGGAGTGCCTGATATGTGAAATCCCATAGGATATAGGACGTTGTATCCTATCATCCGCCTGTACCTAGCTACGATATCGCCGATTGTGTATGTTCTCCCGTGACCTATATGTAAGGCGCCGTTGCAGTACGGCCAAGGAACAGTGATCAAGAACTTCTTACCGTTCATTTTTGGTTCGAATATGTGTGCCTCTTCCCACTTTTTCTTCCATTTTTCCTCAATAAGGTTAAAGTCGTACTCCATTTCCGCACCCTAGTCCAGTATCATAACTGCAGCAGCGACGACAGTGGTCCATTCATCCTTCTTTTTAACAGCGGAAGAAGATGTAACGTTTGTAGTAAGCAGAATTGCGTCGTTTAGTCTAAATTCCCCCTTTTCGCTAACCTGATACGTTTCAAGTCCCATTGTGCTTGCAAGCATTTCCGCCGCCAGCTCTTCTGCGAACTTTCCAGCGACCTCAGGTGGCTCCCCGAAACTGTGATGTTCGCTTATGTAGCCGTACATTGACCTGTTTCTTGGTATAGCGAGACCTATAGAAGCGGTTACTAACCTGTTAAGTTCATTAGAACTATTCCTCGCTAGTACAAGAAACAGAATTTGCCCAGGCTTAAGTTGCTTTAGCCCCTCTTCTCTATCTATAAGTTCGGCATATGGGGGGAATATCGAACTAACCTCGACAAGGTTGTATTTTGCAATGCCAGCGCTCCTCAGTGCGTTCTCAAATGACCCTAGCTGGCTTTTGTGTGTTCCAACTCCCGTTACGAAGAAAACTTTACGTGGAATCATCTGTAGCATTTCGTGGGTTAATTGCAACTCTTCTTAATCTTTTTTTCCAATTTGTCATATGTACTAACGAAATTTGGCAAAGTTTAATAACATTAGTATAATACTAATAACATGGAACGAAACGCAAATGAAATCACCAAAAGGGAAAGAGATTGCCTAGTTACGCTAGCAGAAAACGCCAAGAAGGATTTCCCCCTACGTTTACATGAAATAGCATCAGTGCTAAAGATTAAACCACCAACTGCTTTAGATATCTTGAGGAGACTTGAAAAGAAAGGATTGGCAGAGTCTAAGGATGGAATGATACATCTTACGGGCAGGGGAAACAGGGAAGCATCTGATATACTTCTAATACATAGAACAATAGAAACGCTCCTATGTCAAAGTGGCCTCGGTGAGAGCGATGCTTGCAGAGAAGCCTCAAAAGTGGATTTCATATTGAGTGAAAGGGATGCAGAACTCATTCTAGGTAGAATAGGCAATCCAAAGAATTGCCCGCATGGAAAACCAATAAGGGTTGAAATTTGAGTATGTTTTCGATAACGTTCCTTTTAAACCCCCCTGCTGGATTATCAGTTTTAATCATTCTCCTGATAGCTCTTGTGCTGGGCATGCTACACGGCATAACGCCAGATGAACATACATGGCCGATAACATTCAGCTATTCCGTTGGTAGCTACAGCACGAGAGGAGGTATGAGTGCCGGCTTCACATTTTCTGCGGGATTCACTGTTCAGAGATCTATACTAACGGTGCTCGGATTCGCAGGTCTCGCGTCTATTTATAAGAGATACAATTTGGATGGGTACGTGTATATAATTGTGGGCGTTGTGATGTTGCTCGTAGGCTACTACCTCATAAGGGGTACAGACCTTCATATTCCCCTGGATAGGTTATTTGGGGGTTCTGTTCACCATACAACGAAGGCTGAAAGGGTTCCGATGCAGGAAATTGAAAACACAGTTAAGCCTATACCATTGAAGATGGCTCTTGTCCACGGGTTCATTGCTGGATGGGGCTTCGGGGGATTCGCAACAATAATTACGTTCGTCCTAGCCCCCCAGATGCCAAATATCTATTATGCTGCGCTCGTCGGACTGATGTTCGGCATAGGAACAATGATAATGCAGATTGCCATAGGGGCACTCTTTGCCAATATAATGAGGATAAAGAAACTGAGTATCGATCAGATAAAATTTATAGGGAGATCCACTTCTGCAAGGACGCTTTACTATGGTGGCATAGTGTTCGCATTAGTGGGAGGTTTCATTGCGCTGTTTCCTTCAATAGAGGATTATGCGATCAGCACCGGAAATCCAGTACCTAACCTAAACTCTTTGGGTATAGCTACGTTTCTTGTTATATTTGTGGTCGGTGTTATAGGGTTAGGTAGTATGTACCTGAGCTACAGACGCATCTCTTCTGTTAGAAAATACCAGTCACAGGTGACCAAATGATCTAACCATTACCCTGTGAGAAACATTTTATAGGGGTTACAATTGAAAGCCGCATGCGGGGAGTGCCCAATATATCAAAAATACTAGTCGTAGGTCCAAGGGGAGCCGGCAAAACAAGCCTGATCTGTAGAATAGTCTTTGACTCCCTTGATGAGTGCAGCCAGATTCCAGGGCAATTTATGAGGTATAATTATATAAAAGATGATGGTAACAGCATTCAGTTCTTATTCAAGGAGGTAAATTACCTCCCTGCGCCGGAAAAGAAGGCCGGATATATATTAGTCTTAGACTCAAACAACAAAAGTGACTTAGAATCTTTACCTAATATTCTAAAAATGATATCAGATAAGAATTTTATAGTGGCGTTATGTAAATCCGATCTCCACTATTCTGCAGCATTTTGGATAGATGATGTGAGGAAGATTGTGGGTGAGAAAATAGAAATAGTCCCCGTGTCGGCAACAACGGGCGAGAACGTAAAGGTTTTGATAGAGAAGCTTAGTAATATGGTGTCTTCTTAAATGATAACTGGATATCTCGAAGGGAGGAGCGTTGTTATAAAAGATGAAAAGGAGGCATCGAGGCTGAGAAACAGAGGATATAAGGGGAAGGACATAGGAACTAAACTATCTTTAAGTCTTCCCGTATCATACTATCTGGCAAGATCCGGAAGACTCGAAATCCTAAGTGGCATGAAGAAAATGGGGAGCGAAGATTTAGTTACCATTATGAACGGGTCAGAAAGAAGAATAGCTAGTGCTTATGCATACCTTAGGGCAGACGGGAAAAATCCCCAGGTTCGCGGAAGGGGTATGTGGTGGAACGAATTGCCTGTGAGAATATACAGCGAAAATGAAATAGTAGATTTGTCAAAATTTGGCAAGAAGAGTTATCTATGTGTCACAAGCAGCGAAGGCTGCCTACTGTATCTCTCAGAACTTTTTCTTAAAAAGAAAGGAGGAATGAATCTCAAGGAAGCCCTTGAAAAAAAAGGATACCGAGTTGGGGATGGGTTAAAGTACGGTTGCGATTATAGGGTGTACGAGGACCTCCCTCATGCCACATTCCTTATTACGTATGATGACAGGCCTATTGCTAGAGATCTAGTGGCTCGAGTAAGGATAGCACATTCTGTCAGAAAGATTTACGTGCACGCATCATACTCAAAAGGGCAGTTAGTTCTATACAAATTCCTATGGGTCAGGTAGCTTCCTTCTCTTCACAGGGTATTTTCTCAGTTCACTTCCGCAATGCGGGCATTCCTTAAGTTTTACTGTGAATCTCCTCCCGCACCCAATACATCTGTACCCCCACTCTATCCTAGTCGTGATTTTTTTGCCCTTAAAGGAATCGTAATTTATTCCAATTGATCTGCACACGTTCTGTATAGCAAGATCGTTTGTCAGGAGTGTTGCTTTTTTATCTAAAGCTAGGGCAAGAACATCTATGTCTGTTGAACTGAGTTCAAATATGTCTCCTGTTTCCGAGGCCTTCTTTCTGATAAGGGATATCGATGCCTCGGTTGGTTCCACAATTTCTATGAAGTCTGACCTAATCTCTATGCTTTTCATCATCTTTTTCCCTTTTATTTCACTGAAAACGGATTTCGTTGTTAGGTATTCATTTGACCTGTCCGGGACAAAGCCGTAGAAAAATGATGATGTATCAACGACTACCTTCATGAGACCTCCAGTATTTGCATTCATATTTAAGGGAGCAAACGTCACACCTTGGATTCTTTGGTTTGCAAATAATCTTCCCGAAGGAAACAAAGTAAGAGTTAACGTCATTCCACCTTTCTCTAGATATCAATTTCTTCAAAATTACCTCAGTCTTCTCCGGATCCTTGGAATTCGTAAGACCCAACCTGTATGAGATCCTCTGGACATGAGTATCAACGGCTATCGCGTTTTTTCCAAATCCATATGAAAGGACTATACTAGCCACTTTCCTTCCGACACCAGGTAGCTCCAAAAGTGAGCTCATTTTGTCTGGAACTTTACCATTAAACTTTTCTTCAATAATTTTTGCTGTCTCTATAACAGCTCTTGCTTTTGAAGAATAGAAACCTACCGGCTTTATCAGTTCCTTGACTTCATCTGCATCAGCTCTGGAAAGCTCTTTTGCATTGGGAAACTTGCAAAATAATCTCAAGCTTGCCCGATCAGTGACCTCATCCTTAGTCCTTGTTGACAGGATTGCCGTTATAAGAATCCTGAACGGATCGTCCCATATACCCCTGTGGGCTTGAACCATATTTTCAATTTTATCGAGGACGGAATCCGCTCTCATTTCTGTACCCAGTTAATAGCAAGGTTACTTTAAATCTTAGCGGAAATTTCATTGTGAATATAACAATATAGTTGAAAAAGAGGCGATATTCTAGTAATTTTCACTGCTAATCTGCCCCGAGGAAAAAAGATACTCAGAAAGTTTTATGAAAATTGCAAAGTCCACCTAGGAACATTTAGAATTTCTAAATTTCGTACTTTTTAATTACTACTTGTTTGCCGTATTCTGAATCTAATTTTTATCATAAAATAAGGAAAAATTATTAAAATGATCCGAGTGCTATAGAAATGCAAGGGATTTACGGTATAATAATTCAAAGCTTCAATATTAAAACGGGGTTAATTTATTTCACATAGGAAGATCAAAGCTACAGTTACATTTTTTCATCGCGTTAAAAGGGATCAATGTTTTAAACGCAATTTATGAAGCAAGTTGGTACATAAATATGAATGGTTACTTCTCCGCTGCCGAGGGACTGTTCTAAAATAGGAAAGGAGTAATGCTAACAAAATTTGCCAGAATTCTAAAAAGGAATACAAAATAACCACTAGCCTCTATGATATCTGTGACATTTGAAATATGGAAAAATGCTAGTTGCCTCACAGCCATAGATGTGAATAATTTTTAAAAGAATCAGTTAAAATCAAAAGCGGCATGTCTCCCTTGTAAATACCTAAGGAAGAGATCACTTTTATACAATTAGGAGTTATCTTCATCCATGGACAAGAAGTCCGCCGGAGTTCTTCCGATATCTAAAATAGTAGTGGCTATAGACGGCACAAAACCATCCATGCGTGCTCTTGATATGGGTATTTCTTTAGCAAAGCTTGGGAGTAACATAGAATTAAACATAGTTATGGTAATACCATATCCTGTTCAGTATGTCACGGGAGAAAACCCAACTGGGGACTTGACTATAGTTGAAAGACTTGCAACGTTAAAGGACCGGGGGGAGACCATACTGAACCATGCAAGGGATTATGCTGTTTCGAACGGTGTGATGAATGTTAAAATATACCTCAGGCAGGGGGATCCTGCTAAGGAGATACTGGAGCTTGCAGACCAAGTAAAACCGGATATGATCGTGATCGGAAATAGGAGGAGAGGCTTTCTTAGGGGTGTATTCTTCGGCTCTGTTAGCCAGCGAGTGGCTGCGAATTCAAAATGCGCAGTTCTAGTAGTAAAGTGAGGTGTTTCAATGAAAGAATTTCACAATTTTAGTTTAAAGGAAGGTTCTTCTGTGAAGGTAGTGCTTCGCGCGGGAAATGAAAAAATCACAATTGAAGGTAAGTTTATGGGTGTTTCTGATACGATTCAACCTCTTCTATATGTGTACGACGGTAACAATAATTTCTTAATCAATATGCTTGATATCATATACATAGAAACAAAGGATGAGCTTGAGGAAATTGAAAATAAAAAGAAAGCAGATTATCTCTTCTGAATTAGAAAATAAGGTATTTGCTCCGAGGACGTAAAATATTTTTATCAATTCAACATATTAGAATATTGAACGTTGGCGTTCTCACAAAAGATTTCAGGGTGTATAACAGGTTAATGTGCCTGTTAAAAGAAATGGGGCAGTCATTTGTATCCCTGAGAGAGAATGACAAGTATCAGGGCTTTGACCTGGTATTAACTGACATGGATCTGAAAGGAAGCAACGTTCACAAGACAGATGGTTACGATGAGTTCAGGATAAGACAGCTTATCAAGTCAAAAGACGCGAAGGATATCGTGGTAGGTATCGATCCTGGCCCAATGCCAGGGATTGCAACACTTGCAAATAATGTTGTAATTGACAGGAGGAGCATCTACGACGTAAAGGAGATTAGAAACTATGTGCTCAGAGTTAGCAGGGAATGTGACCATAGGTACCTTGTTATCAAGATAGGAAACGGTGCCAGGAAGTATAGAAATCAGATAATTAGGAGCCTTTACGGTTTTCACCTCCAAATAGTTGATGAGAACGGCAGCTCAAGGACCTCAAAAAGAGGTGACGATTCCAGGTCGGCTGTGAATATAGCACTTAGCGATCACATTCTCTAAGCTTACTTCTTCCACTTAGGCTTTCTTTTCCTCGCATAATATCCAGATATAAGGGCAACAGTCACTATTATTATCAGGAATGCTGCTATACCTATGTAAATATAAGAGATGAATGGGTTACCAGCCTGGATCTTGAAGCTGTAACTTCCCCCATTTTGAAGTTTTAGTAAGGTGCTATTGAGAGAAACTGTAACTGTGTATATCCCACTAGGAAGATTTCCGGAAACCCATTGGTAAGTAACGTTCTCAGTCGAGTTTCTAGAAATATTGACAATGGTACTGCCCACGTACTTTCCATTGACTGCGAAGGTAACATTTACTCCTGTGATATTGAAGTCTGTAGGATTCCTTATCGAGGCGGAAAGTATCGTTACGGTATTAACCTTGACGACAGACGATAGATTATAATAGTATTTTTGTCCCCTAAGATTGCCCACGACCTGAAAGTAAAGGAATAGCGTTGTTGGTACAGTGGGCGCCTTTATATTGAAGACAGCGGGTCCGGATGTCAGGTCCTTATCGTAGGTCGGTGACACAGGCGACGCTCCAGTTAGATTGTAGCCAGATAATATCATCGAAACGGAATAGTTGGAAAAAATATCTTGAACGTAAACTGTGTAATTGAATGATGAATTTACAGCGACTGAAGATGGCCCTACAACCGTTACAGGACCCTGAGACGTATTCCCAAAAGAGGTAGGGATTAAAAGAGTGGAAAGGGCAATTAATACAAGCAGGAATCCCAGGATTCTCACGTTTTCTGCCTCCTCCTGAAAGCTACCATTGCGATTACCATTGCAATGATTACAAAAGCAGTTAGGCCATATATGTAGTATTGCTGCTCAGATTGTGAATAAAGAGAAAGATCTTTACCCTCACCCTTAGCTTTTATCACCGAAAGGGCAGGAGGATGGATTGATGTTTCTATTATGAATGTGTTGTTCTGGTAAGATAGTGATATTAAAATTTGCTTACCGTATATTTTGCTACCTGTTGAGTTTATTGTCAGATATGTTGTATTGTTAGTGAATGCGTAAATCAAACCACTGTATGTCTTAGAACCGTTAAACGTAACATTTATGCCCTGAGAAGATAGCTGCAAATAATTTACTATTGTACCATTGACGACTGTATTTGTGTTGCCGCTGTTCTTGATTACAAGCGGGATCTCTATAATATTGTGGACAATTTTTCCAGTTGAATTAACTACCTTTGCTGTTACATTGTACAATTTAGGAACAGTTACGTTTACCGTGATCTCCTTGTAGGTGGTACCATAGTAAGCTCTCATGGTAACGCTGTTTACACCTGATGGTTCCCCTTTTGGTACCGTAATTGTAACGTTGATCATACCTGTGGAATAAGGAAGGAGATCCAGAATACCTCCGGTGACTTTGAATGTTGAAGTGCCTTCAACTGAAAAGTTCAGCGGTACATTGGATCTGCTCGTTATTATCATGGGGAATGTGTAAGACTGATTTGCCTTAAGGACAGGCGAACCAGCTTCTGGGAAAAATGATACGTTAATTATCCTTACTACCTTTAGCACGAGCGTTGCAGAGCTCACACCTGAAACGTTTACTGTTTGGTTCATAGTAAAGTTATCTACGAACCCGTAATACTCATACTTTGCAGAAGCGAAGAATCTGTAAGTTCCGTTTGGAAGATATATGATACCGCTAGGATTTATATAATAGCTGGTTCCAAGCCTAATTTTACCAAGGTAAGAAGTGTTGTTAATGTAAGTTCCGTAATTCAAAGGATATGCCTTCTCAAGTGTTATATTAAGGTATGTGGATGGTGAAGAAACAACAAAGTTTCCAAAGTATGCTCTGTCACCAGATCTAACGTAAATAGAGTAATTTCCATATGGCAGTGTTACAGTTGTACCTAATATGCTCGTCTCATTTATTGGTCCCATGACAGTGAAGGTACCGTATCCCGAATTACCAGAATTTATGTAGAGTTTAGATGAAAGCATTCTCATCGAAACATTGAGTGCTATATGGGTAGGGGACGAAATAAATGCAGAGGTAGTGGCGTAAAACTCATATGTCTGGTTTACCCTGTTCTCGACGGTAAAAGTGTAATTGCCTTTTGGTAGAATTATGGAACCAGACCAGAAGATACTACCGAAATTGCCCGTGATTGTGACATTGGACGGAAGGCTTACATTGAAGCCGTCCGTGAACGCTGGGACGAATGTCATATTTTTAGTCAAGTCTAAGGAACCTATAAAAGCTAGACTACCTGAATATGAATAAATAGTATAATTCCCGAGGTAGAGGGTGGATTCATTGGACGTTGATACAAGCTTCGAGTTATTGAATACGAAGACGTTCTGCGCGTCTACATTTAGATTTGCAAGAAGAGAAACATTAAGCGTGAAGGTCTGGTTTTCTATCCCAGGCAGAACGTCCAATATTGATTTAGTTGTAATAATAGTGCCGGGTCTATAGAAAGAAACAGTATAATTCCCCGGCTTAAGAGTAAGTCTGAACTGATGAGTCCCGATAACAGAATAACTGGTTTCCCCGGTTAGGTTTAGTGTAAGAGGATATGAACCGGGGTAGTTTGCAGCGATATTTACGGTCACGTTGAGCTGTCTTAGAATAACAGACGTTTCATTTTCCGTAAGTACGGAATAACCGGGGGAAATAAAAGGTCCCATTGTAGGAACTAAACCCTTAGGGACATAGATGCTGTAGCTTCCGTCATTTACCATCGTGAAATAGTAAGGTCTTCCGTCGACGAATGTAGTAAGAAGTCCGTTAACTCCATTTCCTTCGAAGCTCGCGCTCCCACTTATCTCGGACCCAGGTACACCGTTGAGTGAAATATTAAGGCTGGCTCCAGTTTCCGTAAACTGAAGCATAGAGACGTATATTGAAGAATTGACAGTTGATTCAGCTACGGCAGTGTATTGTCCTTGCGGAAGGTGGATAAGGAAATAGCCGCTTGGTCCTGTATGTAAATCTATGAGAGTGTTGTTTCCAGTTATTGTTATCTCTGAGCCATTTTGAGGAATACCATTTACTGAAAACTTTCCTGTAATTAAATAAGAAGGTCTCAGGTAAAAAGTGAAATTCTCATTTCCGGAAATGTTCAGTATATCGGTGAGCGCGTAATACTTGCCTTGGTAATAGGTGAGGGCGTAAACGGAATATGTTGTTGCACTTACGCTTACGTTAGCAGTTCCATTTGTTGTAAAAACGCTCAAGTATTTACCTGTACTGCTGTAAAGCTGCAACGACGCGTTAACTGGCGTTGAGCCAACGAATGTAGAGAATCTTGCTGTATAGTATTTTGAAAAACTTAGCCCAAGTTTTGTTGTTGTGTTGTAGGTTAATTGTACTGTGAAATTATCCCATAAGCCGTCATTCTCTGCTGAAACGTTGAAAATGCCTACTGGAAGGTTTATTCTCTGATTTGGCTTCGTTAGGTTGTAAGTTAAGTGCTGGTTTCCTCTGCTGAATGTAATCACGCTTCCAGGATAAAGAGTTGTGCCTTCTGACAGAGTTGCATTTACGATCCCGAACGGAATTGGTATATCAAGGGATGTAGCGTTGCTTGATATGGTTGCTGTTGTTACATTGTAGTACCACTGGTCCATAACATAGGCAGAAACGTTGTACATGTAAGGCTTGAGATCGTATATACCGTAACTGCCATTCTGCGTTGTATTTGTTGTATACATTGTGTTGTATGTTGAGTTGTAATAAACGATAGTCCCTGAAATCGGGACGTCAGTGTTTGGTATATACACATTGCTCTTTACTAGATTCAGGAACATTACGCCGTTAACACGGTCCACCGGTAAAACAAGGTTGTGGGTTATGTTCCAGGTAGGTTGGCCATAAATATTGTAGCTATCCCTGTTAGCCTGTGCCTGGCTTATAGTTATATTAAATGTGCTGAGCGTTTTATTCCCGGCCATGCTTAGAGCGTTGTAGGTGCCTGTTGAGAAGACAACAGTGTCATTCCCAGCAACTGCGTATATCGAATAGAAACCAGAGGAATTTGTTATTGTTGTCATGTGAGGAATACCGTACTGATCATCCAGCGTAACTCTCACACCCCCTATAGGCTGGCCCAGTGTGTTAGTGACGCGCCCGTGAATTATAGCACCTGGGAAATACTCCAAAGCGACAACCTCATTTTCGAGTACTTGCGGTGGTGGATAAAGGTCTACGGTTCCGTCGTGGTTCTTAAGATAGTAATAACCCTGCTCAAGTGAAACAAGCTTCCAGGCATTCGTGTGGTTCTGGTAATCAGTGTACGGATTCCACAAAACCTCGTCGTAAACTAGTTCAAAGTTAGGCATACCCCACCCAGGCATCGTGGGGTATGAGGATAGATTTGAGCTTATTCCGGGGATTCCAGTCTTTGCACCGACGACGCTCGGAGGATAGCCTATGAGACCGCGATATATAGTTGTATTGTAGAATTCAGGGGTGTAATTTATGTTATAACTAACAGCGGTATCTCCGGGAGGGAAATCCTGGAGCGGATATGTATTACCCGAGGTATCTGTAGCTGTGATGTTGTAAAATGCTACTGGAATTATCTCACCGGACGCATTAACCCAGGGGAAATCCCCAAGATAGGAAGGAGCGTAGAATATTCCAGTATTCGTTCCGTTAAATGGGAAAAGACCCGAATCTATACCTATGTAAGCCATGTACTGGTTCATTTTGTTCTCTATGGCCTGGTAGAGGTTTATCAAGGTTCCGAGGGGGTATTTGTTTGCAAGGTAATGTTCCACGAGAATGTAAAGCGCATCACCACCCTGAACTTTTTCGTAATTACCGAAGAAGGAAGGGTCAGAATATATTTGAGAAATATACCTGCTAGGGTGGATCTCGTAGTTGATAACAGTATTGGTTCCGTTTGCGCCCAGGTACTGTTCAAGAATAAGATTGATGCCTGATGAATTGAAGCTGTTTGTTAATGAGAAGTTGTAAAGCATTCTGGCAATCATTACACCCAGAATCTGGCTCTCGTTTTGAGCCAGTAAAATCTGTGCCGCTGGATATATTCCATCTTGGAAGTTATCCGCCATAACGGGATGGGCACCCTGCTCTATTGTCTGGAAGCCATAATCCCACCACGACATGAAAGCTGGCCGCTGGTTAAAAGGTAACTGAGTATCTTGGTTTTGGAACCACGATTCGAATGTGTTTAGAGCCTGATTTGGTGTCGCCAGCTCAGGTCCAAACGCACCTAGGTAGTATAGCGAGTTGTTCGTGTAATTAGCAGGTCTCAGGAACGACGGTGTTGCGTTGTAGAGTTCCCTGTCATATATCGTTTTATTATTATAGGGAATAGCAGAATCCACCGCATAGAACGTTGTTGGTACCACGAGGAGGAAAATTACTATGAGAATTGCAACGTAGTGCGAGAACTTGATCTCTTTCCTCAATGCCGTTCTAAGTGTTCTTCCCCTAGTCTTTTCAACAGCCTCCTTAAACTTTAGCAGTTCAAAGGATTTTACTAGAATATAGCCTGTGATGACAGATGCAGCGACAGCCCCAAAATAGAGGAATTTCGAGGCTATCATGCTTATTATTATTATCCCTCCAAAGTACAGAACAGCTAAGGTCATATTGAACGTAGCAGTCCTTATCCAGCGGTATATGAGGTATGCCAGTCCAATGAAAGACGCAAAAAACGGAACTGCACCGTACTCCATCATGTCTTCCCCTAGCGGTAGCGCCTGAGCCTCTGCAATAGTATCATATATTTTGTTTTTTATAAAGTAATGCTGGCCTGATAGTATCGAATATATGAGATTTCTGTCCACGTGATAGAGTACGACAATTCCAGCAATTCCGACCAGGATGAACGCACCCACGGATATAAGCCACGGCCTTTTCTCAAGAAGGAGGAAGTACACGGAAACGATGAACAATGCGAACCACAGTATCAAGGGGTAATCGAATCTGACTGGGATGAAATGTGCAACATAATACCACGGAAATGCAATCAGGAACCCGAACCCGAAGAATAAGTTAGCAACAAATATCGGTAGTGCGCTCTTTCTTTTTAGTGAAAATATGATGAGCTGTATAACTGCCGCGCCTACAAGAATCAACACAAGGGATATCGAACCAACCCAAGTGAGCATTGAGGCGGCGAGAGAAACAGCTGCTAAAAGTGAATAGATCACGGAAATGGGGTTCTTTTTGATTGATATAAGTACGTCGCTAAGTGACGAAACCTGGCCATCGTATCTGAACGTATTGACTGACCTAAGGAAGTAATATATAAACATCACGCCAAAAAGGGCCGTAAATATATCAAATAGACCTATTGAAGCAATGCTCTTCATTAAGGTTAAGGGGGACATTGCAACAAGCAGGGCTGCGATAAGTCCAACCTTCCTGTCAAAGATTTCTTTACCTAGGAAATAAGTTGGAAATATTATAAGTGCTCCCCCTATTGCGGTGCTCTCGAGGAACATTGTCATCGTAGAGCTGTAAACCCCGCCCAGGATTGGCGAGAAGGCGTAGCCAAGCATTACTGCTAGCCACATGAAGAATGGAGGTCTAGGATTCTCGAGACCCACAGGATAGTTAAGGCCCGGATCAAACAGGAGCTGGTGGTGAGTTGAAAGTATGTACTGGACAATTCTCATGTTATAATAAGCATCTGAACCACCGGAGACTGCGTAATCAGCCCGGACAGCTGGTCCTATGACGAAGAATGTGCTCAGAAATATTGAAAAGAAAAAGATAAGCGTTAGTAATATTCCTGTCTTTGTTTCTGTGCTCATTCCTTTCAATATTTCGGCAATACTTTCCTTCCTGCTCTCCGAATCCATCAGCTCCACCAATTATTCCGCCTAATTAGAATCGTCAATTAAAATCTTTGCAGTTCCGTATCACGTATCATATTGTCCTGTCTCTCCTCTGCTGCTCCTCTGCTCTCAGATCGTAAGGGTATGTTATTTCTATAGCACTAGCTGAGTTGAGGCGTTCAATTTGATCCCTAGTTAGATTCCATCCGGAAGCCCCTAGGTTTTCTACTAATTGCTCAACATTCCTAGCTCCTATTATCGGTGATGTGACTGAAGGATTACTAAGAAGCCAGTTCAGTGCTATCTGGCTTTTCTTTTTACCCGTCTCTTCAGATATTGTGCTTAATGCTTTGAGAATGGATTTTGTTCTATCGTTCTCCATTTTTACGTAATATTCTTTGTTCTTTGAATCACCAACCCTCGTGCCCTTAGGGGCCGAATCAATTCCACCTTCATATTTACCCGTAAGAACACCACCTGCAAGCGGGCTCCAAGGAAGGACTGCCAGCCCGTTGAAGGATGCTACGGGAAGTATCTCATACTCTGTGGCTCTAGCAATAAGGTTGTACTGGGGTTGAATGCTCACAGGCTTTTCCCAACCCATTTCAAGGCAAAGATCTATAGCTTTCTGCAGTTGCCACCCCCTGAAGTTGCTTATACCTACGTATCTGATAAGTCCCTCTTGGACGAGGTAATTCATCGTGCTCAGTGTCTCTTCAAGCGGAGTTAGCGGATCCCAGGCATGTAACTGAAGAATATCCACATAATCCGTACCAAGCCTTTTGAGGCTCTCTCTAACAGAATGCAATATATGTTTTCTGGATAAACCTACAGAATTTGGATTGTTACCTGTCCTAAATCTAACTTTAGTTCCAATTATAAAGCTTTCCCTGTCTCTCCCTTTTATCCATCTGCCCACTATTTCCTCGGATTTTCCATCGGAATAAACGTTTGCAGTATCGATGAAGTTACCCCCTTCCTCTTCAAACTTGTCCATTATTTTAAAACTCGTGCTTTCATCAGCTTGCCAACCGAACGTCATTGTTCCCATGCATAACTCGCTGACCAGAACACCCGACCATCCAAGTTTCCTGTATTTCATAATGTTTTATTGGAAAATGGAATAAAACGCTTTCCAAAGCTTATCTCATCAAAGACGCTACTGCACCCGCAAAGCTAATCAGCGATGATATCAACATAATTTCTCTAAAACCGTAGAGAAAACTTTGGAAATATGACTCACCAATAGAAACGTAAATACCAGAAAATATCCCTATCATTATATACCTTGGAATAGTGATTGAGAATACTGTAGTTGCAACTAGAATGCTCAGAAGCTGTCCGATAAATCTCATTGTTCCTAGAAAACCGGATGCAAAGCCGGAAAATTCTGTCTTTATTGATCCCATCACAGAGTTCGTATTAGGTGCTGAAAACATCCCAAATCCAACACCAAGAATTAAAAGGATTTCAATTGTGCTAGGTGCAATCAAAAGGAAGAAAACTAGAAATGACAATCCTATTATTAGCATACCTATTGATGCTATCCACCTAGAACTTATTCTGTCTGATATCCTACCTGAAATTGGGGACATGAGAACCATAAAAACAGGTTCAGGTAGTATGTATAACCCAGAAAGAAAAGGCGAGACATGAAGAGTAACTTGAAGATATATTGAAAAAACAAAAACAATGGAAAATGTTGCAACGTAGTTAAGAGCGGCAGCTACATTAGAAGCTAAGAAGGTTCTTTTAACCTTCATCATCTTAAAGGATATTAATGGATTCATTGACATCGACTCTTCAATAAAAAAGATTAAAAAGAAAGCTAGAGAAATATAGAGAATTGGCAAAAGCCTCAAAAAACCATAAATATAACCAAAGGAAAGGTAAAGGGATATCGATACAAGGGAAACTGCCAAGATAGCTGAACCAACAATAGCTATTCTATTCCCGCCTGTGATCTCTCCTCTGAGCGTGAAAAGTGAAATTAGCAGGCTTATTGTTGAAATAGGTATAACCAGGAGAAAAATAGATTCCCAAGTTAAGTACTGAGCCATAATTCCGCTCACAAACGGAGCCATAGTCAGTCCCAGGTAAACAGACATCGCATTTATGCCGAGTGCGAAACCTCTGTTTTCAGCAAATTTCGAACTTACAATTGCGGTAGAATTTGCACTTATGATAGAGGAACCTGTACCTAAAATAAATAGAGATGCAACTAAAATGTTGTAATTTTTAGAAAAGAATGAAGCTAGGGAACCTCCTATAAATATAATGAGGCCAAATCTGAATAATAAAACCCTTCCAATCAAGTCAGAAAGTCTCCCAAACAATAGCATGAAAGAAGCAAGGGGTATGAGGATTATTAGAGGCAGAACAGCGGCCTGATAGAATGAAAGGTTCATATTCTCCCCAATTTTGGGTACCAGGAACGTTATGGAACTCGATATAAAAGGTGTTAGAAAGGCAGCCAGAGATGTCGTCACGAGGATCATAGACCCCTTCATACCAGGTCATTTATCCCCTTCGGATATATGTTTGTTCTACTTTTCTTAGACGGAATAAGCTATATGGCTCACATCTACTATAAACATAGGCGTGCACAAGAAAAGCATCGGTAGAAAATTTTCATAAAACTCTAGAAGTGCATCTATTAAATTTCATCAGAGGTTTTCGGTATCAACCCTTTCTATCTTGTGATTAAATATCAATAAAACGCATACGTTTAATTTACAGATTATTCTTGTTACTTACCGAATTCAGGCGAATAACTGAGTATCACCGCATGTGTGCTATAATAGATTGGTTGTATTTTCTTCAGTTCTAAGCACTTCGTATAGAGAATTCGGAAAAATAAAACTGTAGTTTCATTCAAGAATTGCTACATAGACCTTGGTAAAACTAGGGAAGTTCTGTAAATATAGCACCTTGAACTGAATTTTTTGATTCTTCCCCTAAAGGAAAGTATTTGATTGTATTAGAAATAGCGTTCCAATAAAGGTGCTGTTACTTATGTATTCGATTGACCAGGTTTCCAGCGAACATAAGAATACGTTCTTCCTGCACAATGGTATTCTGATGCTGAGAAGATTATTTCTTGTAACGTTTGTTGTTGAAATGGTTTTATTCGCAGTACTATCATCCATAAATTACCACAGTGCTATTTTATACGAAAGTATATCAACAGAAAGATCGCAAATCATCTCTAATAATATTATTTCAATGGTATTTTCCATCTTCCCTCACAATCTTCTCATAGCGACAATAGAATTCGTTCCAGTTGTTGGTCCCCTTCTATTCTCTTTATCAACTGTAGTAACGTCACTTACGGTCGCATCAGAAGCCTTCTACTATCACACAAACGGTTTCCTTATATTTCTGTCTCTAGCTGTTCTTCCTCACACCTGGTTGGAACTCCCTTCCTATGCAATTGCAGTCTCCGCAAGTATTTATCTTATATACTTATTGAGCAAAAGGGAACTTCTCAGGTCTAAAGGGTTTAAAGTTCTGTACATGTATCTTTTTGTGATTATTGAGCTAGTGATCGCGGCAACATTTGAATCTGTTGAAATAGTTCTTCAAACGAGAGGGCTGGTAGTTCTGCTCACCTGGATCGCTGCAGCGCCTATAATATACTTACTTATCCTGTTGTTTAGAAAGATGAACGGGGATGAGTATTAAATATGAGGAAGATAAGAACTGAGGATGCGGAAGGTCTAGTCCTAGCTTATGATACGACCATTGTAACGAAAACGTTCTCCAAAACGCTTTTCAAAAAAGGTCACGTTATTGGTAAGAAAGATATTCCAAAATTGAAGGACTCCGGGGTCTACTATCTCTGGGTTGAGGACGGGCTGAAGAAAATAGACGAAGAAGAGATTTCATTTAAGGTAGCAGAAAAAATAAAAGGTGATGGTCTCATCGTAAGGAAAGAGAGGCACGGGATGTGTTCATTGTTAGCAGAAAGGCCTGGTGTTGTTTCTTTGTCACTTAAAAATTTAAGAAGTATTAATAGGAAAGGCATTGCTATGGTTATTTCTAGAAAAGATGGTTGTGCGGTAGGGAAGGGGGACCTCGTTTCCGTAGTTGATTCAATTCCGCTTACAATTTCCGATGCTAAATTGAAAAAGTTCCTCGCCTCCTGCAGACAGGTCATTTCACTGAAAAATTTTGAAAGGAGAAATGTTGGACTTGTTATTACTGGTACAGAGATTTACGAAGGCAGGAAGGAAGATAAATATAGAGCAATAATAGAAGAGAAATGCGCAAAGTATAGTTGGAAGCTCGTTTACACTAAAGTGGTGAGAGACAGAGACAACGAGATTGTCAGCGCTGTCAAAGAAGCCGTGAAGAAAGGTGCAGACGGTATTATAATCACGGGTGGTATGTCGGTCGACCCGACGGACAGAACACCTTCAGCAGTTAAAAAATTGGGAGCAAGGATCATTTCATATGGAATACCTGTTAAGCCTACGACAATGACGATTGTAGCTGAGCTTGGGGGAATACCAATCATTGCTATTTCGGCAGGCGGAATACATTACAGTAAGCTAAATTCCGTAGACCTAATTTTCACAAGAATGATGGCGGGGGAGATCCCTAGCAGGAATTATATCGCAGAGTTGGGTAATGGTGGTCTTACAGAATACTATCTTTCAACTCTTGGTATTATGAGACCTACGCACTGATATAATTTCCCCTATTATGCTAACTGCAATCTCCTCTGGTGTTATCGCGCCTATGTCTAGACCGATTGGGGCGTGAAGGGACTTGATAAAATCATCATTAACTTTCCCTCTAAGGAGGGAAATGTCCGTCTCTATCCTCTTTCTGCTTGCCAGGAGACCTATGTAGCTCAACTCTTTTCCAGATAATTTCTCTAAAACATCTATGTCCTTCAAACCCTTTGTTAATATAACTACATAATCACCCTTTGAAAAATTGAAATCCTCAAGCTTTTGCGTCACAGGATCGTATATCTCATCTGGTTTTTCCATAACCTGGGGATTCGGATCGATCAAAACCACACTCATCCCTATTTCTCGGCCTAGTCTGATCAAGGAATCCTCAATTTCATCTCTGCCTCCCTGTCCAATTATAATCAGTCTTTCAGGCCTTTTTATAGGGTCTAAAAAAATTTCCATGGAACCGCCGCAGAATGTCTCAACGTGGATTTCGTCCTCAGAATTTTTTTTAGTCTCTAGAATAGGTTCAGCTGGGTTTTCAAGGAAAATCGTAATCTTTTTACCCTTACCTGTCTTCAAAACTTCCTTGGCTTTTTCAACTATGACTGAATCCGGACATGCACCGCCAAGCGTGCCATAAAGAATTTCGCCTTCTTCAGATATGACTTCTTTGAATCCAGGCTTGCCAATTGACGAGCCTGATGTGCTTACCACTGTTGCTATCACAAAATTTTTCCTATCTTTAACTGCATTATAGATGGCTTCCGCGAATCCCTTTGTCATTGTTTTGGTATAGGAAAGAATGTATAAAGCAGTTGCTGATTTATATCCATTCACAATATGGTACTATGGAACTCAGTGGAGAGTTTGATGTCACCCCCCCGAAAGATGTTGTTCTTTCTTATCTGAAAGACATCAACAATGTGGTATCTACCATACCGGAGGTTGTCTCATCTGAACTGATCGACAGTAGGACTGCAAAGGTCACCCTAAAGGCCGGCATTTCAGCTATAAAGGGGAAATTCGTTACAACTCTGCAGATTAATGATCAGGGTGAAGTTGTCAATATAACCGCAAAAGGATCAGGTTCTTCAGGTTCCATAGATTTAAACGCTAAGTTTAGTCCTGAAGATGCAAATGGAATTACTAAAATTAAGTGGAACGTGCAGATATCTATAGGCGGGATGGTCGCAACGATGGGTTCTAGGGTCATCGACAGCGCTGTGCAGAAATATATCAAGGCCCTCACAGATTCGTTCCGAAGCAAAATAGAAGCAAAATGAAAGTGGCGGGCGTAATTTTAGCGGCAGGAAGGTCGCAAAGATTCGGTGAGCAGAAGCTTCTAAGAAATATAGGTGGGAAGAGAATTATAGAGTGGAGCATTTCCGCAATCCAGGGATCAGGTGCGGACCCTCTTTTGGCTGTAGTTTCTAAAGATATCAAGGATATCTTCCCGCCTAGTTTTATAATTATACAGAATGATCGTCAGGAACTTGGTATATCGTATTCTATATCTCTAGCCATATCGAATATCGGAAAATGCGACGGTGTTTTGTTTCATCTTGCAGATCAGCCATTCGTTGAGAGTGGCCTCTTGAAAAGAATGATTGCTTTATTCCAAGAAGGAAAGAAGATAGTTGCAGCTTCTGTGAATGGCGAACCGAGAAATCCAATGATATTCCCGAGTTCATTATTTTCTGAGCTTCTAGCTCTAAGTGGTGATCGCGGGGCGAGATCTGTTGCTATGAACCATATAGATCAGGTAGTGATGCAAGAGGTTGATGCATCTATTCTTATGGATATAGACACACAATCAGATCTCGAAAATGCCAGAAAGTTTAGGGAATAATCTCTTCAGGCATCACTGGTGTCTTCCTTAGCCTTTTTCCAGATGCAACCTCAATTGCTCTAATTAGGGCTGGAGGCACTCCTATCGTCGGTGATTCCCCCAAACCCTTTGCTCCATGCGGCTCATCTGATCTGTTTTCCTCGTACAAAACATCAAAATCCGGTAACTGTTCTGCGGTTGGCACCCCTGCATCAGATATGCTTGATGTTAGTAGCTGGCCGTCCTCGTTGTATCTAATTGTTTCATGGAGAACCTGCCCTATACCCTGGGCCATTCCACCTCTGATCTGACCTATAACCATATCCCTGTTCAGGGCCCGACCTACATCGTAATATGCTTTGCAATCATTTATCTTGACTGCTCCAAACTCATCCACATCAACCGTTACCAGGTTGGCTCCGAATGAATTGAGCTGTCTTCTTCTCTCTTCTTTTACGTAGCAATCCCACTCTCCAGAGAGGAGTAGTGATGGTGTGTATCTGCCATACTTTTTTATCACGTCCTGCTTGATCTTACGGCAGGCAGAAACTAGCGCGGCTCCACCAACAATTGCCGATCTGGATCCCCAGGTACCGATCCCTTCTTTTATCATGCCCGTGTCGCCTCTGAAGAGGAATACAATGTTCTCAGGAACATCAAGTTCCTCATTCACAATAGTCTTGACCCAATTTTCGTGACCTTGGCCGTGACTGTTACCTCCAAGCCATACGTTTACCCTTCCGTCTTTCACTAGTACCCTAGCAGTTTCGCCCGGGAAAACAGCCGGAACTAATACAAAGAAAGAAAGGCCAAAATTCCTGTTTTTCCTCGTGATTTCCTTGTATTTCAAACTTTTCAGAGCTCTCTCGATAAACGGTTTGGATGCATCTATTTCAAGACCAACAGGAGAAACAAATGGCTTTTCAGTTGCGTTTAGCAATCTTATTTCAGCTGGATCCATAGAAAGTTCATCCGCCAGGAGATCTATCATTCTCTCTATAAAGAATGCGGCCTCTGGCCTTCCGGCACCCCTATAAGGTCCAAGCGGTACCTTGTTCGTCAGCACTGTTTTATAATTTATGAAAGCATTCTCAATAAGATAGGGTCCAGTTACCATAGATGAAATGTACCTAGATGCAAATATTCCTATTCCTGATCCGTATGCCCCTGAGTCGACAATTATTTCCCCCTTCAGACCCTTAATCCTCCCATTTCTGTCAGAGAAGATTTTCATTCTACCTGTTGCACCCCTCCCCTGGTTCGTCGATGAGAGATGTTCTCTTCTAGTCTCTATCCATTTCACAGGCCTTTTATATTTCATGGAGGCGTAAGAAGCTATGACATACTCAGGATAGAGGCCACCTTTAGAACCAAATGCACCACCTGTATCCATCTGCATTACCCTTATCCTGTCCATACTCAATCCTAGTACCTGGCTTAGACCAGATTTAATGCTGTAAACTGACTGCGTAGATATGTATACATTGAGATTAGAACCATTAAAATCAGCCACCACCCCCCTGGGTTCTATGGGATTGGTTGCAATCCTTTCGTTAACCAAGACATCCTCGAGTACAATGCCATCCGGTTCTTTGAAATCGGCACCAAGGGAACCTGATGCTATAACGTTGCTTTTCATTCCCGGATGTATAGGTTCGGAGGACAAAGCCTGTTCAATAGTAACAATAGGCTTTAATACATCATATTCTACATCCACAGATTCAAGCATATCTTCAGCCTTATACCTATCATCCGCGAACACTGCGGCAACGGGTTCACCGACATAGTTAACATACTCCGTTGCAAACACAGGCTGAACAGCATAGGAAGCACCCGGAGTTGCACCCTCCCCAACTGATGCCATCCTTCTGCTGAACTCGCTTGAATTTAGCCCTCCTTTTATCCTAAGAATTTTAGCCCTGGCGTAGGGGCTTCTAACGACAGACATGAACATCATTCCTGGAAGCTTTATGTCGTCAACAAAGTGTCCGTGTCCCGTAACAAACAATTCCGAATTGTAAATCCTATCATCATCGCTGAAGATCGTCATCTTATAACCGCCTCTTCTTGCTCACCCTTCATCAGTTTAGAAGCAAGCTGAATGGCCTCAACTATGCTCTGGTATCCAGTGCACCTACAGAGATTTCCTGAGATGCTTTTTCTAATCTCATCCTCTGTCGGCTCGGCTTTATTCTTCAGTAGCCAGAGTGATGTCATTATCATTCCCGAGGTACAATATCCGCATTGCAATCCGTGCTTCTCCAAAAATGCCTTTTGAATTGGGTGAAGCTTCCCGTTGTCTGAGATGCCTTCTATTGTAGTTATTTCCCTACCATTAGCTTGAACAGCTAACATTGTGCAGGACTTCACTGCCTTTCCATCAACGAGTACTGTGCATGCCCCGCAGTGTGAGGTATCGCAACCAATATGGACACCAGTCAGGTTTAGGTCTTCCCTGAGGAAATGCACAAGGAGCTTTCTCGGCTCAATATCTTTTTCTACATCAATTCCATTAACTTTCACCCTTACTTTCATTTAGCTCACCAATGCCCTTTCTCTTGAATTGATAAGTGATCTTCTCGCCACCCTCCATAGTACCTTCTTCTTGTACTCTGCACTTCCATTAATATCATCAAACAAACTTGACTCTTCGATAATAAGATCACAGGCCTCTCTTATTGAATCTTCGTCAAGATTTTTTCCCACAAGAAATTTCTCTGCCTTTTCTGCCCTCTTTGGAACTGGGGAAACGGAGGTGATCCCTATTCCAGCATCCTTAACTCTTCCCGATGTATCTAATGATACGAACGATGCAACTGCGGCAATTGAGAAGTCACCTGCGCTTTTCTTCTGTTTCACATAGCTGCCCCCGGATTTTGTTGTTGGTATATCTATCCGAATGTCTGTTAGAATTTCAGCCTCTTCAAGTATCGTCGTGTAAGGTTCTGTTATAAATTTGTCAGCGGGTACAACCCTCTTCCCTTTCGGTCCCGTGATAACGAATTTTGCCTTCATCGCCATCATGACGGCGGGCATGTCGTTAGACGGATCTCCGTGGGCAATGTTACCACCTATTGTTCCCATATTACGAATAAGAGGATCTGCAATCTGTGACGCAGCTTCCCTTATTATTTCAAAGCCCTTCCCCTCAATTCTCTCTAATTCCCCCACTGTAATAATGGACCCAATCTCAATTGTTGAGCCTCTGGATAAATAGTTTAAATCCCGGATCCTTGTAATATCTATAAGGTGCGGAAATGAAGCAATCCTTAGTTTCATCATGGGGATTAAACTTTGCCCCCCAGCCAGTATCTTTGCATCTGGATATTTTTCCAAAAGGTAAATAGCTTCGTTGACACTTTCAGGAACATGATATTCGAACGGTAAGGGTTGCATCATAATGGATAAGAAATTGATATTTAAAAATTAATTATTGAAAGGGAGGAATTTTTACTATTTTAATTCCATTAATAAAAAAGTTTTTAACGCAGGATCTTCAATTACGAAGTG
>JAVYOD010000012.1:0-29231 GCA_038734825.1 Thermoplasmatales archaeon | reverse complement strand
GGAAAGGTGAAAATGAAGGTTGCCAAAATAAATGGAGATAAGCTTTTAGTAAAGGCGTTGAACTCTGGGAAAATAAGGAACAATGCACGTGTAAACATTCCAGACAAGGAACTAAACCTTGGCATGATAACGGAGCGGGATGAGGTATTCCTTAAGGAAGGAATAAAGGAGAAGGTTGAGTTCTTTGCACTTTCCTTTGTTCAGTCTGTTAAAAATGTTGAGGAATTTCGAGAAAAGGTAGAGGAGTATGGAGGAAATCAGTTTGTTATATCTAAAATAGAAACACGAACAGGTCTGAGAAATGCAGATGGTATCTGTAGAGCATCTGACATGATAATGGTTGCTAGGGGGGATCTTGGAGTGGAGCTTCCCTGGCAGGAAATATCTATAGTTCAGAAGGGGCTCATACATAAAGCGCACTCGTATGGGATTCCTTCAATAGTCGCGACTCAGATCCTGGAATCAATGGTAGAGAATGAAGTGCCTACTCGGGCCGAGATCAACGATATAAGCAACGCGATCCTTGATGGTGCTGATATCCTCATGCTCTCAGAAGAGACTGCAGTCGGTAAGCATCCCTTGCAGGCAGTGAGAGTCCTCAACTCAGTAACGAAGTACGTAGAATCAAAGCTTTCCGATTATCCTGAGCCAGAAGAATTTCAGGGAAACAGAATAGCCTATGCCGTCGCAAAGTCCGCCAAGATTCTTTCATCTGATATCAGGAAAGATATAGTAGCATTAACAAGGTCAGGAAGTACAGTTAAAATGCTTTCTGCTCTCCGCCCATTCGGGAAGATTTATGTTCTATCAGATAACGCTGATCTACTCAGGAAACTTTACCTTTATAATAATGCCTACCCGTTGGATCTCAAGATTAAGGGGAAATGCATAGAGGAGATAACAGACGAGATTATTGGATCAGGTATCTTTCCTAAGGGGACTATGCTTGTATTGACTTCAGGAGAACCATATTTCCCATTTGGAGGTACCAATGATGTTAGATGCATAGTAGTGGGTGATTTTATAGGCAGAGGTTTTGCTACTGGGCCTTTCTGCGCAGGGAAGGCAACATATGGTCGTGACAAGAAAGGTGACATATTTATATCCTCAAAACCAGATGACAGCATTCCTCAACAGTCAAAGGGGGTCCTGTTTACTTACAGGCCTCCACTTTACAAAGTGGACTCATTAGTGAGAGATGGTAAAACAGTTGTATCTTCCGTGATATTCAGGAGGTCTCCGAACGAGGGCGAATTTTTAAATATCGATCCCCACACAGGAATAATATACGCGTAGCAAGAATCACAGGCTTCATTACCTTAATATATGGGAGCTTCTAATGAATATGAAGAGTTTGAATTGTAATCCATTTACGCGTGAAAAAACTCTCTCCCGTTTTTAAAGGCATCCCGTTGAAACTATAAATTTTGTTATTTTCATAGAAATTAATACAGTAGCGTTTTTTTCCGAGCACAAGAAAAGGTTGAAGTGATTTAAAACGGGAATGCTGTTACCTATAGTTTGAGTCATGAATGTAATTACTTGATTTTCTGTAAATCAAATTTGTGCATGGGCAGATTTTGAAAAGAAAGTTGTTTTTTAATTTTTCTTTTTTCATAGAACCTAAGAGGATGAATGATTTTAGTAAGGGATTCAAGGAAAAATATTTACAGCTATGATAATGAAAAGTCAGATTAAGGGATTATTCTAACCTCAATGAAGACCGAATTAATAAAACACCTCAACCTTAGAGACAGCAGAGACTAACGAAGCTCATCCTAAGGTGATATCTTTGGCTATACCTCATCAAACCCAGGATATAATTAAATACCTGGCAGCATTAAGGCCTGATCTTCGGAGTTAAAAAAATGGCCAATGGATCGCCCAGTATTATAGTGGTAACTACTAACTACATTCCCGGAAAGAAAATAACGAAGCTGATAGGTACAATAATGGGAGTCACCGTAAGGAGCCGAGGTATTGGTGGAAACCTGGTTGCCGGTCTCAGATCTATAGCAGGTGGGGAAATAAAGGAATATGTAAAAATGCTAACGGATGCAAGGAATGAAGCGATGGAAAGACTAAAACAGGCGGCACTGGCCGTTGGAGCCAATGCTGTAATTGACCTGAGGTTCGATTCTTCAGAACTTGGACAGACAATGAGCGAAATTGTTGCCTATGGAACTGCCGTGTTTGTTGAGGATGCAAACGAAAATATCCAAAGAGTTTCCCTCTCATAGACTAGAGGAAAAAGACAATGAAGGGCATCCCTACGGCTATTTTGATAGGTATCGCCTTTATGATAATAGCTCTAATAATAGAATCCGCTATCGAAAGTATACCTGCATTGCTAGAAATCTTAACACACGGGTTCAAGGATTACGCAACCAAACTGGCTTCATTCGAGCTTTTAAACCCAATTTTGTATTCAGTCTTCATAGGTCTTGCAGCTGGTGTATCGCAGGAAACCATGAAATACATCGCTGTTGATACTAGGGGGAAAGAATTAACGTTCTGGATAGGCTTGGGATTTGCCATTGTAGATATCGTATTTTTAATAAGTGAGGAACTTCTATTGGGAAGCTTCTATAGGTTGACCGCAAAGATAATCATACTGACATCCCTGAACATCGTCTTTTCATTATTATTTCATCCAGGGACAGCTGAGTTCCTAAAAGCTGGAAGGTTAATAGGAAGGGGCATCTACTATCTTGCTGTAACATTCTTGATTCATGGTCTAGTTGACGGAGGTCTCGTTTATGCTGACATAGAGGCCATATTGCATCCCCATGAAACCCTTATAATCATACTGTACTGGGCTTTAGCGTTTCCCGTATCCATAGCAATGATTATTGTTGGCAGTTATTATCTCTCTAAAAGCAAAGAAGTTAAGTCAGTCGATGCAACAGTTTTCTGAATAATTAGCACACACAGCTAGGAAGCTGTATATTGTAAAATGAAAGCTCACAATGGTATATTCTCAGTATTTCTCCCTTTCACTTCTGAATCTGAAGAATATCAGGAGGTCATACAAAATTTTAATTATCCCTCCACTGATGAAGGAAGCAGAGCCCGCACCGATCGAAATAAGATAGGAAGATATATACGGTGTTGCACCATTTGACAGATTTCTGGAAGCATTGGATGTTCCTGTAACATAGCTCCTGTCTTCTGCGTCAACGACGCTGTTGAGGTAGGACTGCCTCGTTGGTACATCCATCTGACTTAGGCTCTGCCTGAGAAACAGAAATATCAAAGAGGCGTAGAGATTTGGAACGATTGGTATTAAGGCTAAAAGGATATTAAACGGGATGTGTGTGAAAACCATTGTGTTAATTAGGCCTATTCTAGAAGATATCAATGGTGTCAAAAGGAGGCTTAACGCAGTAATTATATCTACAATGGTAAACACGTAACCAAGTTCGCCAATATTGAAACCATATCTCACTTTGAACCAATAAGCCATGAGACTTTGAAGGACGAAACCGCCCCCTATTGCGTCAATGGAAAATAGAAGGCTAACGTCCCTGGCAATTACCCTGCTCTTACGGGAAACGGGCGAGAAGAATATTTTCCTCTTTCCCTCCATGTGTGGAAGGAAGGCGTATGAAGCCAAAATAACTAACGCTAGAATGATTGAAATTATGACCACCTTGTTAATGCCCAGTCGAAGGGTGATTGCTCCCAATGAGGATGCAAGGTACCCTGAGAAGGAATATACGGAGAACAGTCTATTTCTAGAATTCTGATCCTCTTTAATTCTGGATATTATCGGTTGCTCAAATGATGAGAAAAGACTGTTATCTGAAGGATTGATCCCAAGTGAACCTATTATAACGGATAGCGCCTTAATGAAAGGAATTGAAGACAAATATATTCCTGCGAGGCCAAGAATTAGGAGAGCTGAAAATATCGCAAGGAATGACTTAGAATAGCCAATGCCATAATGGGTGGATATATAAAAAGTTAGAAGAGAGCTTGTAGCTATGGATGTGGTGATCACAAATCCTGCAACTATTGGGTTTATTCCATTATCTATAAGAAATCAGTGTTATGACTGAGAAGGCACCGTAAATGTAACCCCGAAATGCTCTAGTAAAGAATATATCTATGATCCATTACTCTATGCTGATAAATTGCCTACGACTTATAGTTGTTTCCATCCTTTAATCTTATTCGCAGGTATTGAATTTCTGGAGAGCGTGAAAATATATAATTAACACAAATGAAAATGAAGTAAAATGATTATAAGAATTCTGATTTTACTTGTTTTCGCCATCAATGTTTGCAATAGGCATTTCCTTGGGCAAAGCGCCTCTCCTACGTACGGCAGTTGCATATAGAAAGATCATAACTGCCAGCACAATACTTCCCAGAGCTGTTATTGGAAAGAAAGATTGCGCTATAGGTCCCGTGTTAGTTATTGAGTCAACCTTAATTGCGCCGCCCAGAATAGTTGGGTACGCCATGAAATTAAGGAGAAAAGTTGCGATGGAAACTAGAGCAATGAAAACTGCCTTGTTTGTTACAACCTTTCTCGTTGAAGGTAAGTAGTAGAGAAAATATAAAAGAACAGCAAGTATGTCCGGTATTACGACATAAGGAGTTAGGTGCCAGTTCTTAAACATCTCAAATGATATCGTTGAAACTATAACTCCGATAATTAGAAAGATAACAGACGCATTCTTAAGTGATAAGTCGTTATAAAATATTGGAGCCAACCCGATAACTAGGAGAATGGCGCCTGCTATGAATATAATATTATCAATATGAACTATCCATGAATATGCACTGAACGTAAGATTGGAAAGATTTATTCCATTCCCACTGATAATAACTGAAAGGACTACAAGAACTACGGTGCTCATAAGAATCGATGCGATTGCGTATCCCTTGTACAGTTTTTTCTCATCGAGCCATTTCTTTTTTGTAATGAATTCTGCAAAGGATATGGTCGTATTTCTGGCCACAAACAATATCAGAAACAGCAAAATCGGGAATGAAAAGATCAAAGCTACGGGTATAAGAATGGAAGGATATGCTAGGTCACTGGCAACAACCCAGAAAGCTCCAAATGTTCCAGTGACCTCCCATACTGGCACGACATACGAAAGCACTGCAGCTTTATACTTGTCGTACGCTATCAAAAGAAGAACAGAACCCATTAGCTCCGTTATCACAAGAGTTACGAACACTGAGAATATTGCAAAGTCTGTGTAGAATATTAGATTAATGTTGACCACCTCCTGCGCTTGAAATTGGATTTATCTCCTTCTTTAGATCTTTTGCTGGGGAGGAGTTGAAAATTCTATCGAAGAAGTAGAAGGTCGACGGAATTACCACTAAGTAAAAGGCAATTATGAAATATCCTGGAATCAGAAGACCTGAAGAATTGCTCGCAGCCTGAGATACCGTCATTACATTATAAATGATCCACGGCTGCCTGCCTACCTCATCTGTCACCCATCCTAACTCATAAACTATAAATGCAAAAATTCCCGCTATAATTTGAACGTAAAGGATGCCCTTATACTTCATAACATCTTTCTTAACTACCCATACGAGAAATGAAATGAAGAGGAAAAGTCCGAGAATTAGCCCCCCTACCACCATTATGTCGAATGTCGTATGGATTACAAGAGGCGGCCATTCTGAAGAAGGAAATTGTGTAAGACCAGGTAGGTATTTTATTCCTGTTTCAAATGTTGCGAGAAATGACTGAAGACCTGGTATCGTAATAGCACCGACGACGTGCCCATTTACTATAGTCCCGAAGATCTTCTCTGGCAGGTTTGTCCCAGGATAATAATTCAGGTCTGCTGCTGCATACTTAAGAGGCTGTAGCTTAAGTATCGTGGCCATTTCATTAGACCCGGTAATTCCTGCCAGGACTATAGTCACTATGGAAACTATACTAGTCATTCTTATCATAGTAGCATAGAGATTTCTCATAGTTGCATCTTTAACCCTTATATATTTATATGAAAAATATGCACCTAGAACCATGACACCTGCGAAGACCGTCGTTACTAAAACGTGAGCTACCTCTGAAAATGTTGATGGTGTGATGAAAGGTGCAAACGCATTAACTCCAGTAACTTTGCCCGTAGTTATGAACGCTGTTAAATTAAATCCATTCGGCGTATTCATCCAGGCATTGACCATCGTAATAAATACCGCTGATAGCAAAGTGCCAAAGAGAATTACAAAAGATAGCGTGATGTTTGTGTACTTCCATTTGTAAACACCTTCAAAGTAAATGTATACAACAAGAGCTATAGTTTCTAGAAAGAATGCGAAAATCTCAGCGTAGAATAAGTTTATGGCACCTGTTTCTGAAACGATTGTCATAAATTTTGGGAAGAGCACAACTAATTCTACAGCAAGCACTATTCCGCTAGCTGTCCCAATTCCGAATGATATGACAAATATCTTTCTCAACCTGAGTACTAGATCACGATATTCTGGGTTTTTCTTTAAAAAGTAGAGAATTTCCGTCAAGAAAATCATTAGTATTATTGAAATGCTCATTGAAACCAATATGATATGAGAACCTACGGTAAACGCGAATAAGAATCTATCGAACGTTGCCAACGACATTTCTCTCCTTCACCTCCCTCGAATTAAAGAGATAACGAAAATCTACGAAACCAAACCAGAGAAGGAGTATCCCTATAAATTCAGCTATGTACAGGAATGATGGGAATGATGCTATGTAGAGAGTCCCTGCAATGCTGACAACTATAACCCCTGCTACTATACTTATTAATTTCCAGCTTTTTGTTTTAGCATAAGATAGTAAGGATATTATTATCAATAGAGCGGCAGCTGGGAATGTAACAAGTGATGAGGATATAACAACCAGCATCGGAAGGGGCCCGAACACCACACCCCTTGATATTATATTTCCAATGTGCGTAAGTAAAAGAGTTACCATCAAGAATGAAGCTGTAAGCGCAAAATACAGCACGTAAGAGAGAAAGAGCCTCTTCCTAGATAGAAGAGACGTCGACCCGAGAGCCAAAAACCCTACCAGGACGGCAACGACCAGGGTATAAACGTCAATCAGCGCCTCGTTGAAAACACCTACCGAAAATACTACCTCTAGAGCGACACCCACTGAAAAAAACCACATTCCGATTGACCAGAACAGGTAACTCAGTCCGCCCTTGTTCAAAAAATTCTGTGACAGAAGAGTTGCAAGAATAATACTCAGAACAAGAATAATTGATGTCGATAGCATAACTTCTAAGTTCATTATGAGCACCTCTATTTCTTATTGTTTTTAAAAAAATATACTATGCTATATTAGTTATCGTGCACCTGAATACACATATTTGCGCACTCATACACACACTTGCGCATCCCTTAACAATAACATTTCCTGTACCTGTACCTCTCGAATATCATTTCAACCCCCGAGCCAGTCAATCTGAAAATAACCTCCATTCTCGCTGATCCAGATAAAGTGAAGAATTTAGCCTCTTCACTCTGGTTTTCACCAAGGTTATCAGGAATTAATATATGATCTCCTATATCTTCTCCAGAAAGCATAAGAAAATCACCATTTCTAGTTACTCTTGCAGATAGCAGTCCCTTGTACGTTTTATAAACACCTTCAAGTTTTCTTAGCAAATTTTCAATTCTGAATGGAACAAGGGCGTCTTCAGGGTCCTCCCCCAACATTAGGCTCAGACCATACAGGCATAATAGAACAGGATCATATGCTTCAGCATTCATCAATACTGAGACACCAATCCCCCTTTCTGGGAGAAACGCAACAGCTGATGCGTAAACTGATACCGAGCCACCGTGGTACAGTAGCCTTTCTGAGTAGAATTTTCTAGTTGTGAAAAAGCCGTAGCCATAACCGATATCAGGGAATATACTCTTTGGAGGTTTAGAGTACGGGAGCCACATTTTCTCGATCATATCTTCCCCAATCACATTATTCCCTGAAAACTTGCCCTTGTTTAAATACATCATAACATAATTCGAAAGATCTCTTACATTACTCATAATACCTCCGGCAGCAGGTTGACTCTGCCAGGGAATTGAACTTGGCACGAGCCTACCGTTGTCAAAAAGATAAGGCGTTGCAAAATTACCGTCGCTTTCAACGTCTTCCTTTTTAAAAAACGTTCTCTTCATGCTAAGAGGCTTCAGAATGTTTTCCTTCACGTATTCTCCATAAGACTTTCCACTTACCTTTGAGATTAATTCTCCAAGCAGAAAGTAGCCCTCGTTTAGATAAAAGAATTTGGACCCAGGGGGGCTCTCCCTCCATCCTGATGCCTCATTGAGGAATGAAGCCATATCATCCGCAGTTGTTATAGGAAGCCAATTTTTAGTTTTGCCTGTAGCGTAGTAGATCAATGTCTCTGCCCAGCCTAACCCCGGAATTCCGCTGGTATGTGAAAGCAGATGGTGGATTTCTACATCATCGAATCCCCTCCCTAATAATGATGGAAAGAAATCTGTTATCTTATCGTGGAAGTCCAATAGCCCATCTTCCACTAGTTTAGATATTGCAAGAGAAGTGAAGGACTTTGATACTGACCCTATACCGTAGATCGTATCGATGTCTGCGGGAATGGCATCTACCACGTTCTTAAATCCAAAAGCTCTGGTATGAATGATTTGGTTCCTGTTAAGGATGGAAATGGTCACACTTGGTAATTTAGTCTCTGTGACCTTTGAAAATATGAAATCGTCAAATTTTTCTAATTCCCTAGAAAACATCTCATTTGTCATATATACGTCTAATTAAAGATTAGTCTCTCTTAAATATCTTTTTAGAAAAATAAAAGGAGATTTTTTTTGAAGTTATATTTCATGGTTCTCTAAAATCGAGGGGTGGCGTAATTAAAAGGTATAGAACGGAGCTGAACCAGCTAGCTTACCAAATGCCTGGGCTTATTTAGGTTTGAAAGGCAAAGCTACAACTTCATTTTTCTAAAAGCATTGTCTAGGTCCTCAATGAGATCAGAAACATCTTCCAGCCCTACGGAAAACCTCAGGAGGTTCTCACTTATGCCGGCCTTCCTTCTTTGCTCAGCTGGTATTCCCGCATGGGTCATTGAGTAAGGTTGTTCTATAAGCGATTCCACACCACCAAGGCTCTCAGCAAGAGAAATATACCTGAGATTTTTCAGAAAATTCTTGATTCCTCTCTCATTTGCCTTCAAGTAAAACGAAAGCATACCACCATATCCTGACATCTGTTCAGAAGCGAGCCTGTGATACTTGAATGAACTCAATCCTGGGTAAAGGACATCCTCTACCTCCTCCCTCTCCTCCAAGTACTTTGAAATTTCCATCGCATTCCTTTCATGCCTCTCCATTCTTATTGAAAGCGTCTTTATTCCCCTTATAGTGAGATATGAATCGAATGGACTAAGTACAGCCCCAATAGCATTCTGATTGAATTTTATCTTGTCGTAAATTTCACTGTCGTTCAGCATAACGGCACCTCCGAGCGAATCACTGTGACCGTTGATATACTTAGTTGTACTGTGGATCACAATGTCAGCGCCAATCTTCAGAGGGTTCTGAAAGAAAGGGCTGGCAAAAGTATTATCCACAATAAGCAGAGATCCATGCTCATGGGAAATTTTCGCTATATTTCTTATATCTATTATTTTCATCAATGGGTTGGAAGGCGACTCTATCCACACGGCCTTTTTTCCCTGAAATATCCTTTCTTTGAAATCTCCTGTAAGATCCACTGATTTAAACCTGAGATCAAATTTTCTTAGGACCTTATCAAACAATCTCTTCGTGCCGCCATATAAATCGTCAGAAACCAAGACCTCATCCCCTTTCTTGAGTATTGAAAGCAGGGTTGTGGTCTCAGCGGCAAGGCCGGACGAGAAGGCAAGACCATATTTCGCTTCTTCTATTGCTGCAAGTTTCTTTTCAAGTACTGTTCTAGTTGGATTTCCAGTTCGCGTGTATTCGTAGCCCGCCGTTGGTAAATTCGGTTCTTTCCTTGCAAATGTTGTGGAAAGGTGTATCGGCGCAACTACGTCACCGCTGGAATTGAGATTAGGTTCCTCCCCCACATGTATTGACTTTGTTTGAAATTTCATTGCTTCACCTCTAAAAAATTATTTTTTATCATCCACTCGTCGTTGTATATTTTGCTTAGATATCTATAACCTGAATCTGGAAATATAACCAGGATGTTCTTTCCCCTAAATTTAGGTGCAATCTTTAACGCAGCAACCATGGCGGATCCGCTAGAACCTCCAGCAAAAATACCCTCCTCACGTGCAAGTCTTCTGGCCATAAGGAATGATTCCTTGTCATTGACTTGTATTATATCATCGATAACAGAGAAATCAACTGCCTTTACAATATAATCCTCCCCTATGCCTTCGACCTTGTATGTGTGCGGTTTAATAATCTTCCCAAACTTAAAGTAATCATAAAAGACGGACCCCTCGGGATCAACACCTATTATTTTCACTTCTGGCTTTTTTTCTTTAAGATATCTTCCGACCCCAGAAATGGTACCTCCAGTACCAATACCTGCTACGAGAACATCTACATTGCCATCCATCTGCCGCCATATCTCTGGGCCAGTCGTTTCATAGTGGCACCTGATGTTCTCTGGGTTATTGTACTGGTCTGGATAATAAGCATTCATTTCCTCAGAAATTTTCTTTGCCCTGGAATAGTAGCTGTCTGGCGAATCGTAGGGAACATCAGTTGGCGTCACAACAACGTCCGCACCAAAAGCCTTCATGAGGTTTATCTTCTCCTGACTCATCTTGTCAGGTATTGTTATGATAGCCTTTTTTCCTTTTACTGCGGAAATCATGGCTATTGCAGCACCAGTGTTTCCAGAAGAATTTTCAACTACACAATCTTTCAATTTGCCCGTCCTTTCTGCTTCCTCTAGGATAAAATATGCCATTCTGTCCTTTATGCTTCCGCCTGGGTTAAAGAACTCCAGCTTCGCAAATATGTTATCACCAGGTTGTGCGATCTTATTGATCCTTACTATGGGAGTATTTCCAATGGTTTCCAAAATGCTGTTGAAAATTTGCACATTATCCTTAGGGTAAAGTTGCATAAAATTATTTATATGATCCGTACGAAGAATTAAAAAACGGAAAACGCAGAGGTTTTTGGATTTCTGAAGCTACCTAAAATTTAAAAATATTGTTTGTAAATCCACAGAGAGGATCATCCCTATTTCTAGTGTTAGCTTATTTAGATTTACTGTGAAATGCTATTCCAGAGACCCAGGATCATCTTCTATTGATTTTCTAGTCATATTAGATAGTTTTTGTCGTTAATGCTATATTTTTTTGGTTTCCATTATAATTTTCTGGTTACCGCATGGATCTTTCAATTAAGTTTTACCTTAATCATGCGAGGCTAGAATTTCACTTTTTTCTTAACAATGCCTTACAGTGCCTATGATCTGAATATTCTTCATTTTAAACCTCGGATTTCCCGGCAATCGCTCATCCGGAGAGGTACGCCGGGGGGGAGATTTGAACTCCCGATCTCTTGCGAGAACAGGCTTTCTGTAAATTACTCCAGGCCTGCGCCTTACCGGACTGGGCCACCCCGGCTTCAATTAACCCGAAGGACACAAGGTTTATTATTATTTCCACATTCAGATGCGTATGGAACTCCTAGAGGGAGCTATAGAATCCATAAATTTGTTCATCAGGGAGTTCGTAGGGGAAAAGGACGTTGTTGTAGGCATATCAGGTGGAATAGACTCAGCTCTTGTCTCCTATCTTCTCAAAAAAAATCTAAAAAAGGAAAAGGTTCATCTCTATTCTCTACCGTTTGGCGCTGAGAGCCCCGACGTCAAAAGAGTGGCTGACTTCCTAGAAATGAGTTATGAGACCGTTGATCTGATGCCTCTCCTTCAATTCTTCTTATCAAATACGAATGATAAGAAGGTTATTGGTAATCTCAAGTCAAGATTACGGATGGTATTTCTCTATTCTGTATCAAACAGGCTAAATGGTCTAGTTGCCGGAACATCTAATAAGAGTGAATTGTTGACCGGTTATTTCACGAAGTATGGGGACGGCGGTTCCGATTTTCAGCCTATTGGTGACCTTTACAAAACTCAGGTTTTCGCAGTAGCAAGATCGTTTAACTTTCCTAGCTGGCTCATTGAAAAGAAACCTAGTGCTGAGCTGTGGGAGGGGCAATCAGATGAAGATGAACTAGGAATAACATACGAGAAACTTGACAAAATTTTGGAGTGTCTGGAGTATCTGAAAACTCCAGATAAATGCTTGGTGGAAGGGTGCTCTAAACAGGAAGTGGAAAGGGTATATTCTCTGGTCGAAAGAAATGCCCACAAGAGGATTAATTTCTATATTCCAAAAGTTGGCTTCAGATCTGTTGGCACTGACTGGTTAGAATAGGAGATTACTAAAGGAGTTTGAGATCACCTGTTATACTATCGATCAAATTGTCTTCATCTGGACCAAAACCCGCACAGGTCAACGTATTAGGCTCAACTTGAGTTAGTCCAGCATCTCGGATTGGGCAGGTCTCTACGCCAATCGCCTCTGCTTTTCTTATGAGAGAAATCAATTCGTTCTCATCTTTTACCCACACTACTACCTTTTTCTGTCCCTCCTTTATCCATCTATCTTTTTTAATGGAAGATCTTAGAGTGCACTCCACAGCTGCATGAGCTACCTGCACTGCAATTTTTCCCCTGCCCATATCCAGGTCTTTCCTGACCGCTACTGCTAATTTCAACGGCAGAGAAATTATAATTAGTATATATTACATTGGCTCCCGTGAATTTCTATGCTGCTATTCTAATATCCCTCAGTGCATTCACGGTTCTCTTCTATATAAACTGGAACAGGATAGACAGGATAGTAGATGAGAGGATATTCGTAAGATTTCTTCTTTATGGGATCCTACTAGGAATTGTTTATACTGTGCTATTTCTCTATGCATTCATCACGGTGTCGCCTTACATTGATCTTATTTTCCTTGTGACGTTCATTTTCCTCCCACTACTTTCAGCTGGGGAACAGATGTCTATGTTCACTGGTAAATATAAGAATAGGTCGGATCTTTACCAGCTTGGTTCCTCTCTAGGAGGTGCATTTTCTTTTCCTGTTTCATTTGGGATAGCCATAATTACAAAGAACAGCATTGATGACTATTTCTTTGTTACCTTAATAGCAGCCTTTGCCTTTTTAACGAATATGATGTCAGGAATGCTTTTGTCAAAAGGTGCGATGTTGAATAAAATTCGTTTCTACTATTTTTTAGCGTTTCTGGTGCAGATGATGTTTTCCTCAGCGGTATTTCTAGAATTACTAGAGGGATCATATTCTTTAATTGCCGTTATTCCTGAAGTTTTGGTTGCTGTGGCTTTATACCTCAGGTTCTTTCACAGAGAGTTGGGAACTATTAGATCACCCAGTTAAAATTTACAAAATTTTCTACCTTAGAGAAAACCTATATCAACGTAGAGATAGTAAGGCATCTAATGATAATACCGATGATCACGATAAGAAGGAGGAAGGTGTTGGAATTAGATGCTCTGAATGATTACGAATCCGGTCCACTGTGGGTTGTCGATGAGGACTTTAAGCACGGAAAAGAGCTTAACTTCGCATTATATGATGATCTGTCTTCCCTGTATAATTTGTATCTAGATCTGGAAACGAGACATATGGACGATGTGGAGGATGCCCTCACCGCTGGGGCCTCAATGGTTACGATAACAGATAGAATAAGTCGAGACAGAATCGGAGAGATTTTATCAATAACGGAGTCTGTGATTCTATACATTAGACAGGATGAATCGAAGGCACGTTACTTTCTTGAGAATGGGGGTTCTTATGTTTTTTCTGATGTGGGGGTCATAGCAGGTGCAAAGGTGCAGTTCACATCCAAATTAAGGTGTGAAAATTGTTTTATGGTTATACCTATAGGAGAAGCAAATGACGGAAGAAATAAGGAAGCTCCTTCTTTACCTTGAGAGGAGCACCGGAAAATACGAATTCTCAGAGACAGAGATTATGAATAACATATCAATAAAGTCCAGGTATCTGACCCCGGACCAGGTTAAGGAATTCCTGAGAGTTGCCGTGGAGGGAGGATATCTCACCCTTAAGAGTGGACTATATAGGATAACATGCTCCCTTGACGGGATTGATATTGGGCTTGACTACAAACCAGATTTCAACACAATAATCGAAAGTAAAGGCGAAAGGGATGACACTGACATCATTATAGAGGAAATAGTAAAAAAGACCGGAAAGACAAAGAAAGAGATAGTTTCGGAGATCAACAGAATGATAGAAAGAAACCCGTACATCAGGGCCCGCATAGCAGCGTTGATCCTAGCTAAGTTATCTGGCGTTGATGTCAACAAATTCCTTGGATCAAGATGATCCCCTCAAATATTCTAAGGGATCCTTGTTTAAATATGATGCATATTTTGTTGCAGTGTCATACATTTCTAGTTCCATAGCAATATCTGATGCCGCATCAAAGATCTCGGAGTAATTAGAAACATATCTGATCCTTTCATCCTTCCTCTTAAGTTTGGATGCATTCTCGGTCACTCTTCTAATTGCATCATCTATTATTCTGAGAGCATCGTTACCCCTTCCATTCTCAAGAAGGAGGTAGGAATAGTTGACAGTAGCTTGAGCTAACATGTCAATATTGGCCCTACTATCGGCCTCTTTTATTGCCTTTTCAAATAAAGAAGATGCCTCCTTAAAATCGTCAATTATAGTGGCTATTGAAATCATGGAATAAATCTCATCATCCTTATCATTCAATTCTTGGTATATGCTTAATGCCCTCCTGCCAAATTCTTCTGCCTTCTTTGTGTCTTCCAGAGACAGAATCTGGCTCATAAGCAGGCATGAATCAGCTATACCCTTCTTATCATTTATCTCACTTGATATCGCTAGGGCTTCTTCCGCATTCTTTTTTGCATTTTCCTGGTCAGGTGTTTCCTGATATAGGTAACATTCCGCCTTTATTCTAAGGATTTCTGACTTTGACACCTTCGATTCCAGATTTTTTATATTCTCTTCAATATAAGCAATACAGCCCTTTAGATCTCCGTTGTCTTCAAGAACCCTTGCTTTTTCAACTATCTCGCTGTCCATCTTTGTTCCCTTTCATACTCATTTCAAGCAATTTAATATTTTCTTCTATGTTTCCGGAAAATATCGCTGAAGCGCTGACTATTATATCAGGGCCAAGTTTTGCAATTGCAGAAATATTTTCCTTTTTTATTCCCCCGTCAATCCCTATCATGAAGCTTAAACCTTCCTTGTCCCTATAGTCCTTCAGCAGGGAGATTTTATTAGCAGCATCCTCTATCATTTTTTGACCCGAGAAACCTGGAAACACGGTCATTACTAAAACATAGCCTATCATATTGAGTAGACCTTCTATTTTTGACACAGGCGTATCTGGGTTTATAGCTATTCCAGGAATTTTCCCTAACTTCTCTATCTGTGCCAAAACCCTTTTAGTCTGTACAGGAGATTCGTAATGTATAGTAACTATGTCGGAAAAAGAAGCATATTTTTCCACATAAACATCTGGGTTCGAGATCATTAGGTGGCTTTCAAGGCTAACGGAAGGGAACCTGTCCCTTATTGACTGCCCGAACGGAATTCCCATAGTGAGATTCGGAACAAAATGCCCGTCCATAACATCAAGGTGTATCCACCGTATCCCCGAATCTGTGACAACCCTTATGCTGTGTTCCAAATTCAGAAGATCTGCAGCAAGCACAGATGCCGATAGTTCTGCCATTTCTATCAACCCCTCATTCAGTACTGTAGTAAAAATTGTTTCATGGGCAGGAATCACATAATTACTAAATACTCTTTAAAATTCCTACGCGATGAAAAGTGTATATGACTCGCTCGACATTAGAATACTGAACGTACTAAGGGACGATGCAACAATTGGTTATAATGAGATATCAAAGAAGGTGAAATCTCCTCCGACCACAGTCTTCCAGCGGGTTAAGAGGATGAAGGACAGAGAGATTATTAAAAAAATAGTGCCTCTCATAGATCACGAGAAGCTGGACTACAAAATGACCGCCTTCATTTTTATAGCAATAACAGATATAAAGGAGCTCGACAGGATTGCAAAAGAGCTTTCAAAGTTGGACGAAGTTCTTGACGTTCATCATGTTTCGGGGGATAACGATATACTCTTAAAGATAAAAGTAAGGGATGCCGCCGAACTCAAAGATTTTGAGGTCGAGAAAGTCGGAGCAATCAGGGGGATAAGATCTGTCAGTACTGTTCTGAGTTTGGGTATTTTTAAGGAAGAGCACTCAGTCAAACTGAGGACATAAATGATTGAGATTGAAAATATTTCCAAAACATACGATGGAGTCTTTTACGCGCTCAGAAATATAAATTCAACTTTCAGCGAAAGGCTCACCACAATCATAGGAAGGAATGGCGCAGGCAAGACTACTCTCGTCAGGATCCTATCAACACAGCTAACGCCAACGGAGGGAAGTGCAAAGATAAACGGGCTCGATATCATTAAAGATACAAAAAGGGTCCGTAAAGTGATAAGCAGCATACCGCAGGAATCCCAGCTAATCGGAATCCTTTCTCCACTTGAACAAATACAGCTTTACTTAATAGCAAGGGGATTTAGTGCATCAGATGCTAGGAATCTGGGAAAGCAGGCATTAGATGAACTTGAGATGTACGACTTCAAAGATGTCCCTTCAGATACACTTTCTGGAGGTATGAAAAGGAAAGTATTTGTTGCAATGGCCCTTGCCTCGGGCGCTGATGTAATTTTCCTAGATGAACCCACAACTGGTCTCGATCCATTATCTAGAGTTGAGGTCTGGTCAGCAATCAAAAGGCTTCAGTCAGAAATTATACTCACTACGCACTACATGGAGGAGGCCCAGGAGCTTTCCAGGGAGGTTGTTGTCATTGATGGCGGGACGATAATTGCGAAGGGAAGGATCAGCGACCTTCTATCTTCCTACAAAGGGAAGGTAAGAGCCGAGAAGGTAGACGGGAATGAATTCGACATAAAGATTGCGAATATTGCTATAAGATATATAGAGGAATCTAGGATAGAAGAGTTCGTTAAGAAAGGGTATGACATCAAGAGGATAAGTCTGGATGATATTTTTCTTTCCAGGGGTGTCATACTTGAATCCTAAGTTCATACTATACTTTGCTTGGTATTACGGTTTCTACGTAATCATCAGGGGTCCATCATATTTACTTGCCTCCCTCTCACTCCCGCTTACCCTCCTCTTCATGGTTTATATTTTTTCTCACGGAACTCTTATTGCGTTCGCCATTGCTGGAGGGCCCATAGCAATAGTTGCGTCAAATAGCATAAACGGTGCTGCAGATGCCGCGTTTTTTAGGTTGCAGATAAGGATACAGGATCTTTTTGTGGCCACGAGCATATCTTCACAGGACTACATGCTGGCCTTATCACTCAGTTATCTGGTCTTTTCTCTACCGGGCATAGTACTTTACGCATTCATGGGGGCCTATCTTGGCGTATTCACGCTTTCGTCTGCGCTCCCCATAGTTGGCGTCTTAGTCCTGTTGACGCTCACAGTTTCCAATCTCTCATTTATAATCGCCGGGCTTCTAAAACACATAAGAAACGTGTGGGGTATTACATCTATATTATCAATAATAATGACAGTTCTTCCCCCAACATTCTATCCATTCTCATTCTTGCCTAAAATTGCAATTTACGCCCTTTCGGTTTCTCCCGTAACTCCTGCTGCCATTCTAATGCAAGGATTGGTCAGGCTTGAGCCGCTACAGATATCTATGATATTTATTCTTATATTTGAAACAGTAATCCTTACAGTCCTCGGGAGGAGATTCATTAGATGGAGGGAATGACTAGATTAGATTTTTCTCATTTTTTGAGCTAGGAATTAGGAATTTAGGTTAATGCTGACTAATAATCGATAAGTTTATCTTAAAATATTGATAAGATAAAATGCCAGGCTTGGCCGGGAGGATAGGCGTCTCCTGTAACTCGAAACCGTCTATACGCGAGGGCGACAACCGATAGAGGTGGCAACAACGGCTACACATTCCCCGGAGGAGCCATGAAGCTCTGTCCTGTTGGATCCTGGTAGCACATCCCCTTTCCGGAGGGAAAGGTGATGTGAATGATCACGGGAACCCGCCAGGACCGGAAGGGAGCAACGGTTACGTGGACCAAGGATGCTGACAGGGGCGCGGAGCAGAGCGCCGAAGGGGGGAGATGTCATGCCGTTGACCTTCGATATCGGGAGCCTGGCACTATCAGTTAAATACAACGTAGATATTTGATAGCGTTGACAGGTACAAAGACTATTCATGATTCAATTTATGGATCCATTGATTTAGATGGAACAGTGTCAAAGATCGTGGAAACAAGGGAATTTCAAAGACTCAACTCGATACGGCAGCTAGGTTTCACTTATCTAGTATTCCCCGGAGCAACTCACTCCAGGTTCGAACACTCACTAGGAACTTATCATCTGTCTTTAAGGGCATCAGAAAACCTGAACCTAGAGGAAAATAGCTCTCGATTGCTCTCGCTTGCTGGTCTTCTTCATGACATCGGTCATTCACCTTTTTCTCATTCTCTGGAAAATGCGACATTAAGTCTCTACGGAAAGGATCATCTTGATATCTCTCTTGACATAATAGAAGGTAAAACCCGAGACAATGAAATTTCTGATGTTCTGGGAGATATGAAATCTGATATATCTAAAATACTCCGAGGAAAGGGCGGGATACTCAGTAGGTTAATTTCTGGGAATGGAGACCTGGATCAGATCGACTACCTGGCCAGGGATTCATATTACACTGGGGTTGCTCTTGGGGCGGTGGACATACCTAGAATTTTAAAGGTTTTGTGCATAAGCAACACAGATCTATGCATCCTTGAAAAGGGTCTACCTGCGGTAGAGGGTCTTATGGTTGCAAGGATGCTAATGTATAGGACTGTCTATAGGCATAAAACTGCGCTTATTGCAGCGTCTATTGCCAGTAAAGCTGTCGTAGAAATAAACCCTGACTATGAGGACTTTGTTCAGTGGAACGATTCAGATTTGATGTGTATTCTAAAACAAGAAAAGCCTGAGGTATACCAAATGCTAAAATACAGGAAGCTCCCCAAAGGGATAATTTTGAGGAAGAATGAGAAGGAGTTTGAAGAGGTAGTTGAGAGCTTAGGTAGCTTGTTAATGACGCATCAATACTTCAGATCACCATACAAGAAGGAGATATTGAAGATAAAAAGTGAAGATGGCCTTAAGCTTATAACGGATTTCTCATTAGTTATGCAATTTCTAGAGAGAGAACTTGAAGGATTGGGTCTAATAGTCTTTAGACCCGAGGTGGAAGGTGAAGTGAGAAGAATAATAGGAGAAATAAAGTAGCGACAAGATGAATTTCTGCGTTCACCTTAGGGAAAGCATTTTAGCCAATAACAACTTTCAACTGTGCTGAAACCCGTAGGCAAGAGAGCTTTAGAATTATTCATGAAGGATGCTGTATCATTCGGCTCTTTCCCTGATAAGGAGATGTACCTCTGTTTTCTACCCGAGCTGACCGGGGTGGAAGAGAATATGCTGATTGAATCTACCAATAATTTCCTTGTGCTAGTATATCCGATGGGCGTTGAATTTTCCGAGAATATAGTACAGAGCGAGAGTATACTAAAAAGGATGGAAAGGAGGAGATCTAAGATTGTTGTATATGATGACGAAATGAGGAAATTCCAGAGTTATGCATTCACAAAACTTTTGGAGATAAGGGATCACCTGATTTACCTTCTCCATTTCGCTTATTCTCAGAGGAGTGATCTATTTCTTGGGAGGGAGGGTGTGGGTATGGCCTATGCCAAGATAAAGTATGACCCGGTCTCAGCGGTCGAAAGCTTGAAGTACAGTCCCTGGTACGTCGCAGGAAAGGAAGAGGTATTCTCTTTCTCAAAGTACAAAGTTGGACACATGGTTAGCCCTGATTTAAACGAAGTATTTGTTGTTACATTCAGAGAATAGCCTGATCTAAAGCAATACGTGCTACATTATTCTCTTAAATGTAGGAAAATTAGATTAACAGATTCAAATTAAGGACATCATGGACGTTGAAAAGCTTTTTGACCTTAATCAGAACGTTGAGGGGATCCTTATATATAATAGGGACGAAAGCTGCACAGACTACTCATTTTTTTATTTCACCCAGTTGACGAGAGGTGGCCTTTTTGAAGGTTCTTATGTATTCCTTACAAGGAAGGGACTCACTGTAATAACAAGTCAACTAGAAGAAGAGACGGCAAGACAGGAGGCCATTGACGTGCAGGTCTTCTCTTCAGCCAAGGAAAGGGACGAAATTCTGAAGAAGGTTACTTCGGGTATCAGTTTTTTGGGGGTCAATTTTTCAGGGCTTTCGCATAGAGATTTTATTCAACTCAGGGAGAAGCTGCCTGATAAAGAATTCATAGACGTTGGAGAATCTATAGCTAGTCTGAGGCAAGTCAAATCTGAGAGAGAGTTATCAAGGATCAAAGAGGCTGCCAAGATAGTCTCAAAGGTTGGTGAAAAAATACCAGAAATGCTGAAGGAGGGTATGACAGAGGGTGAACTGGCAGCGCGGGTTAGTTATGAAATGATGAAAGAGGGGGCATCGTCCCCAAGCTTCGATACAATTGTTGCATTTGGGCCAGATTCATCAGAACCTCACTTCTCCGGTGGAAGCAGGAAACTGAAAAAGGGAGATATAGTATTGGTGGACTTCGGGGCAAAATACGAGAGGTACTGCTCCGATATGACTAGGACATTCTTCTTCGGTAAGCCTGAGAACGAGATGATTGAGGTATATAATACAGTTCTTGAGGCTCAGAAGAAGGGAATAGACTCGATATCTGCAGGGAAAAACGGAAAAGATATAGACGCCGCAGCACGGAAAATCATAGATTCATCAAAGTTCAAAGGTAGATTTATTCACAGTTTAGGCCATGGGATAGGGCTAGAAGTACATGATCATCCTGCCCTCAACTCTTCGACAGACTTCTTCCTTAAGGAAAATATGGCAATTACTGTTGAACCTGGGATATATATACCGAAGAAGGGCGGGGTCAGGATAGAGGACGACGTGATCGTAACATCTAACGGCTGCCAGGTGATTACAACTGCACCGAAGGAATTGTTAATAGTATGAAAGAAGAGGTACTTGGAAAATATCCGTTCCTAAGAAAAGGTCTTATACAATATTTAGGCGAAGGCATTTCGATTGATTCGTTTCTGAGAGATAATGAGTACTATGTAGAGAAGGCATCCGAGCTTCTTTACTCGATGGTTAATGGCGAAGAGGTATCTTTCCCTTTGGAAGCAGAAGAGAGAGTAAGGCTCTACATTATAACAAAGATACTGCTGACATTCATACGTGATTATTTCATTTCCGCTAGATATGCTATTAGGGAGAGGAAGATAATATACGAAACCTTTGAGAGGGAGACGGATGAAAAAGTTATCAGGATGGTGTCAGGAGAACTTGGTATAGATATTGAGAAAACAGGAGAAAAATATTCCATACCTTTACAAGCATTCCTAAAGAATTCCGTAGTATTCAACGATAAGGAACTACATCTCTGCAACCAGGAACTGAGAAACGGGATGGTGGTTGCAACGAAGCATGTTCTTGCGAAGATTGTCAGAGAGGCTTTTTATAGAAGATATATGAAGGAAGTGAACGACATAGTTGAATTTCCTGCTAGCGTGGAGGAATTTCTCAGGCCGTTCGTCACTAAAATTGTTGCCAGGGGAGATGAGATAAGGCAGGAGAGGGCGTATCTGGGACCACTTAATGAAAAATCTTTCCCTCCATGTTTGAAGGAAATAATAGATGAAATGAAGAAAGGGATAAACGTTTCCCATGCCGGTAGATTTTATCTGGTAACATTCCTTCATAGAATAGGTCTCCCAAATGAAGAAATAATAAAGTATTTTGGAGACGTTCCAGACTATGCTGAGAAAGTTACGCGGTACCAGGTAGAGCATATTACAGGAACAGGTAGAGGAAGGGAGTATAGTGTTCCATCGTGTCAAACGCTTGCATCACTGGGTCTTTGCTACAAAGAGCGCGATCAGTTATGCAGTTCTGGGAAGATAAAGCATCCTCTGAGCTATTATAGGATCAGGAATCTAGCTGATAGATCTGTAGGACACAACGGCCCTGTAAACGGAATTAATAAGTCCCGCCACACCCAAAATAATGAGAATCCACGAAGTGACATATAACCCAAGAAATTTGAAATCATAAAGTATCGCCTGGAGGATAATACCGACAAGGATAATAACGAGTCTGTCCGCCCTTCCTGGAAAACCGCCGTACATTCTCTTAAGTCCAACTGCCTGTGATTGCGTTCCAACATAACTTGTCATGAAAGTTCCAGAAATACCAAGAATTCCAAGGTAAGGATTTCCAAAACGACTTACAGACAGAGCTGCAATCACCACGATATCTGAATACCTGTCCAGAAGGTGATCGAGAAAATCTCCTTTCTTTGAGGCCTTTCCAAATGTGCGAGCAACTGCCCCATCAAGAGCATCAAGGTAAGATGCAACTATTAGAAAAAAGAAAGAAACAACGAGATAATTTAGGTAAAATGCGATGCCGAATAATATTGAAATAATGAAAGCCAGAAATGTGAGCACATTCGGCGATATATTTGGTAGGCGTGACGCAACACCTTCTGTCAAGAATGAAACCCTTTCCCTCAGTTTATCTAGTACCAATCCAGAATCTCCTCCACCAGATCTATCTTCTCCCTCGGTGATATTTCTCCTTTAATTATTCTTTCTATCACATCTGCAGTACGCTCTACATCATCATTCATCACTTCATAGGTTTTCCCTGGATGAATGGATAGAGATTCTTCACCTATGAGATCTATTGCCTCACACTCCACATTTTCCATAACCTTTTTTCTGTTGTATCCCCTATCGCTTAATCTTTTAGCAATATCCTTAAGGTGTGCTCTGAGAACTATGACGAGATCGCACTTAGCATAATGAGAAAGATGACCAAAATATATCCCCTCCTTCCTTATTTTCCTGATGCACTTTTCATCTACAATGCCTTCACCGTCCTCATAGCTCTTGATGCAGCTTGCAACTAGCTCATCGAATTCGTGAACCTCATACCCTCTTTTTTTCATCTCCTCCATCAATGTGCTTTTACCGGCACCAGGTGTTCCAGTGATGCATATCATTTTATAACCCCAAGCTTAAGAGGCCTTGCAAGGTGTCTCCTTGCGATTATCGGTACTTCATAAAAACCCTCGGATATACTTCTCTCCTCAAAAGACTCTATTCCGTACCTAGATTTCGAACCACATTTCCTGCATCTGAAACCTGCATTTTTCCCTATGCTTTCCATCTTTTTACCGCATTTTCTGCAGACCGGAGGCAATACAATCTTCACAGTTGAGATTTTTTTTACTTGAATCTTCTCAACATTGATGTACCCGGGCCTTGTAATCCCCCCATATACTTTCACTAGATCCCCCTTTCTAAGGCTTGAGATAACTGACCGAAATTGTTTAGTAGGTTCCATCGCAACAGCAACGATAATTCCGCTTTTATCCTCAACCGGGAACTCAACAATACCCCCCCGCAGATGTACCGGATTATCATTCAGATAACCTTCTATTATTGATGATTGATAAATTTTAGAATCGCTTATCTTTCTTTTCACCAAATGATCGTCCGTACCCTGATTTGTCATGTATATTATATAGGATCTATAAGGTTCACTTTTAACGTTGATCCTGTGTTTTGCAAGAAGTTCCGGATCAGTGCCACGTAGTCCAAACAAAACGGGGGTCTTGGTAGAAGGCCTGATAGCATTATACCTGTTTTCAAAATCATAACTATCAAACATATCGCTGTAGTTTCTTTCCAGGTATATGGCACTTTCATCATCAACGTAGTGTTCCCCGTTCCACCTGGTAGGTTCAAGATAGGCTATGAGCTCATAAGTTATGGTTTCCGCAGGCCAGCTCATTGCAGCATTTGCCCCAACAATTCCAACATTTCCATTGATCGTGCTGATTTTTCCTGAAATTCTCCCTAAAACACTCTTGAAGTCTACGAATTCACGAACTGCATCCCAGTAATACTGTGGATTTGGTTTCTCATCGGATACTATGAGGGCTGGATTGGTATTCTTTTCCCGCGGAGAGAATTTTTCAATGACAGACATTATATCTATGTCGATTTTCTCTGGGGAGTATTTTTCATAAGAATAAACGGGCTCATCATCTACCATTCCTACAATTCTTTTGCTTCCGTAACCTCTGCCAAGTAGCATAGAAATTGCCCCGTTACCCCTCGTCTTGATTGGTATATTAGGGTTCAGCCTAACAAGTTTTGGGAATCCTATCAGGTCTAGGCTTGTCCTCTTCAATATCTCGACAGTTAGATAGGTCGTGCACATCTCTCTGCTAGAATCCGTATCATCTATCCCAATAATTGGCACTACCTTCCGTACCTCCTCCTTCTCTTCTGAAAATCTCCAATGGCCTTAAGCAAGTCAAGTTTGGTTATTTCTGGCCAATAAACATCAGTGAAATACAGCTCGGAATATGCGGATTGCCAGAGTAGGAAATTGCTTATCCTCTCCTCTCCTGACGTCCTTATTATCAAGTCAGGGTCTTCTATCTCGCCAGTGTAAAGGTATTTCTCAATAGTTTTCTCGTCTATATTCTCTGGTTCAATTTTTCCCCTCTTCACATCCCTTGATATGCTCCTGATTGCATCTAGTATTTCTTCCCTTCCCCCGTAAGCAATGGCAACATTGAGTAAAAATTTATCAAAGTTCTTTGTGAACTCCTCAGCCCTCAGAGCCGCCTCTCTAACATATGCCGGGAGAAGATCTATTTTACCTATCAATCTAACCCTTATCTTATTCTTTACGACCCTTGGATCTCTTGTAATATCATCAAAACTATGTGCGTAAAGGTTCATCAGGTAGTTTATCTCTGAGGAGTCACGCTTGAAGTTCTCCGTAGAAAATGCATAGACAGTAACAATCTTTATACCTATATCAAAGCACCAATCTAGGAAGTCCTCGAGTTTTTGTTTGCCCAATTCGTGACCCTCGTCAGCAGACTTATGTAACATCCTTGCAAATCTTCTGTTGCCATCCATTATTACAGCAATGTGTTTTGGTAGCGGCTTCTTCTTTATTTCTTGTAAAAGGTTCTCTTCATATCTTTCTCTTATCGCAGATAATATAGAACTGAAGAGACCCTCCCTTGGCATTGTTCTTTAATAAATTAAAGGAATTAATCATTATCCTTGAGAAGACGGTAATAGACAAGGGACGAAGACGGAGAATAACCATGGACTATAACCTTTTCTAGCACGTTCCAACCGTGGAGGGTAAGCGGCCTATCTTTAGATTCAATGTGAGTTAGATGTACGATGACACCTTTATTAAATTGGTTAAGAATATCTAAGGTAATATCCAAGGGCTGAGTCGGATTATTCATTACAACCTGACTGGCGTTTCGCCAGCAATAGGAAAGCAAGTAGGAATCGCCTAGTATTATTTCCGGAGATGTGTGATTTAATTTTGAATTTTCTCGTAGGAGTCTTATAGCATCTGGATTAATATCTACAGATACGACCCGTATCCCATTCTTTGACAGAGGGATTGAGATAGGACCAACCCCTGCGTACATATCCACAATAAGAGATTTTTCTCTGGATGACGTAATTCTACCCACAATAATTCTCCTCAAGGTGGATAACCTGGGTGAGAAATAAACTTTGTTTAGATCGACCATGTACCTGAAACCGTTTTCCTTGTGAATCCCAATCGGAAAGCCTGAACCGTAAACAAGCTTAAGATTCCTTATTCTTAGCTTGCCTTCTACTCCGTGATCTAGAAACACAGCCCTAGGTTTCTGTTTTCGAATAATCTCTGAAAGTATTCGCTCCCATCCCTCTCTCTTTCGTATAATGAAAAAATCAGCGATTCTATCAAAGCTTCCTACATGTTCCATGTTATCGTTTTTTCTTTCTTCAAATTCGGCAAATTCCTCAGATTCAAACACAGGAATTAGAACAGAATCACCATCCTTCATTATCCTATATCCGGGGCGGATTTTACCCTCCCTCCTTAGCTTTACGATCTCATCTTTGGCCAGATCTTTATTCACTCTAATGCACGGCAATCTCAATAGGGAAAAATGTATTTATCTAATTTAACTTTGAGATATAGTGTTCTGTCCAAAATGCGGTTCGATGATGTTTCCCAAAGATAAAAACTGGGTTTGTCGTAAATGTGGGTATACTGTACCTATCAAGGATGGAGAGAAAGATGTTATTGTTGAGAAGGCGAAAGCGAAGGAAACTATAGTTGTGGATAAGGAGGAAATAAATCTTCCTATAGACAAGAGTATTCAATGCCCTAAATGTCATGAGTTTGGCGCCTACTGGGAAGCCATGCAGACAAGGGCTGCAGATGAACCCGAAACCAGGTTTTACACATGTATACACTGTGGATACAGATGGAGGGAATACTGAAATTATCCAAATCCGATTACATCTTTCTTTTTTATGGTAGGCACAGGTATTGGGGGAGGGAGCCTGAGATCTCGAGCAATTAGAATAGTTTCCGTGATGCAGGTCGAGAAAATCGCTGCCTGAATCTCCGATGCAACAGGATCAGGTAATACTCTATCCTTTTTCCATTTCATTTCTATTTCAACGTCGCCTGAGTACAGAAGAGAGCCATCTATGCTTATCATTCCCAGGGTTGAAAATGAAGAGGTGAACTTGTATATCACCCTAAGGTATTCTCCTTCTGCCCTAACGTCGACTATGGTTAAATTTTGATCTATCCTAATCTCCTGGGGCTTAGAATCAATAGGCATAACTCTCTTGCCCTCTATTGATGTTATCTCCAGATCTTTTATCACGCATCTTCAATGCGATTCTCTTTAATTGTTTTTCCTGAAGTAATCTTTGCAGGTATTGCAGTACTCAGGAACTAACCCTATATTCTCGAAGCCATATAGTCTGCGTAAAAATCAGGAAAGGTTTCATACGTCAAAGGATCGATCTCTCCAGCTTCCATAAATCCTTTAAGTCTTAATTTGCAGGAGTCACACCTTCCACAGGCAACATCTCCGCCCCGATAGCAAGACCAAGTCAACTCTAAGGGTACATTGAGCTCTTTTGCAAGCCTTACAATTTCTCCCTTTGTGTAACTAAGTAGCGGGGCTTCAACCTCAATGCTGCCACCTTCAACCGTTTTCTTTGTTGCGAGCTTGAATAAGTTGTTCATAGCATCGAAATATTCGGGTCTACAATCTGGGTAACCCGAGTAATCGAGATGATTTGCACCTATGAATATCTTCGATGCATTAACAACTTCCGCATATGCAAGTGCGACAGATAGAAGGATCGTATTCCTTGCTGGAACGTATGTTATCGGTATCTCAGTTCCTATATCTTTAAGGGGCACATCGGGGATAGGTAAATTGTCAGTAAGTGCACTCCCCCCTATAGTCCTCAGATCTATCTTGAATATTCTGTGCTGAACACCGTAATGAGAAGCAACATTCTTTGCAGATTTCAATTCCCTTGAATGCTTCTGCCCATAATCAAAAGTTAGCGCCGTAACATCGTATCCCTTTGATAGAACAAATGCAAGGAGGGTTGTGCTATCAAGACCACCAGATAGAAGGCTTATGGCCTTAATTCCTTTTCCAGGTTGATTTTGCATACTGACCAGGTCCCTCATGAACTTCTAATTCTACTTCACTCACTCTATCGTCTACCGATGAAATAAATGATTGTATAAGATAGTCGCTGAGACATTCAGCAGTTGTATCCTTAACCGGTATTATCCTGCATTCTTCAGACGGGAAGCTATACGTTTTTCCATCCATTGTGATATTTTTGTTATTTTCATAGGTAGAGATGATGATTCCCGGGTGAAGCTGAGGGATCAGAACCATATGGTCGAGATAATCTGCGATCTCCCTCAGCTTGGCCTTAGCCTTCGAAAAATCCATGAAGTAGGATTCATCCCTCATATCGCCTTTAATCCTAACTGATATTGAATAGTCATGACCATGAATTCTCGAACATTTCCAGTCTCCGGGGATAAAATGTGCCGCAGAAAACCTAATGTTTGAATAATTTCCATCTATGTATATTTCCACGATACCATATTCATAATTTATGCAAAAATCCTTTGATAGGAATTAAAATCTATTATTTTTTCTTTCTATAAATTCAGGTTCAGATGGATCCCCGACAGGGGGAATTAGTAGCACATCGGATCCTTCAGGAATTTTCTCCAGTAAAGAAGGAAACGTGGCAAATACTAGATCCCCGTAAGTCGCAACCTTCTCCTCCATTCTCTTAGGAGATTCGATGTCTGAATATTCACATTCTATTGGCCTCAACAACCCATCTTTCCTTATCATAAGGTCAGGTCTCTTTCCTTTATATTCTATTCCCTCTGCGACGTCGTATCCGCGGTTTTTGAAAAAAATATAAGCTCTAGTTATTAGGTACCTGTGGAAAAAGGACTCGTTGCCTCTTCTCCCCTTTAGTCCTATCTTTTTAAAGTAGTCTTCGCTCATCACTATCTTTCCATTGATTACAAATGCCAGGCCCTTCGAAACTAGCTGTGATACGTATGCGGACTCCATTCTATCTGTTTGAATTTCCAGACAATCCTTACTATCTTCGTCAAAATCGTAAAAGTCCTCCGATATATGAAAATCCCTTGTTGGGTTCATAGCTCTGAGAGTGCCTGAAAAAAAGGTCTCGTCTCTAGGAACGTAGCAGACAAACGAATGGAAATCCCGTGGCTTGGCTATATTTTCCTTTATATGTAAAATTTTCCTATCTTCTTCTGATGTCTGGAAGAGGAAGAAATTATGGACATTTGTTCTTAAGGAGTTTGTCAAGTTTGGAGGAAGTGAGTTTAATGACTGAGTGGCCATAACTGACCAGAGGGAGAATTTCCTTCCCTCGGAGACGATCCTTGAGAGTATGGAAGGGGATAAGGTCTGCACTTCGTCCATTACAACAACAACATTCTTCATTCTTTTCAGGATAACGTTGATCCATATCTTGTACAGAAGCATAATTGAAAAAGATCTGACAAGAGATGGTGGGGAATGTTCACCTGAAAGATCAAAAT
>JAVYOD010000011.1:0-31562 GCA_038734825.1 Thermoplasmatales archaeon | reverse complement strand
GAACCCTAAGATCAAAAAGTTACTTCCTATCCTTGGACCCGGCTGGGTCGTCATGATGGCAGATCTTGATGCGCCCAGTGTAATAACTGCTATTCAATCCGGTATCCAATTCCAAGCACACCTCATTATTCTTCTCATAATCCTAATTGCGCCGCTTTTTCTAGTTCAGGATACTGCATCCAGGATCGGAGCGGTCACCGGAAAAACACTTGGTCAATTGATGACGTCTAACTTTGGTCATCGATGGACTGTAACCGCGGTCTCCGGATCGGCCATCATTGATTTTGCCGCTTACGTAGGGGAATTCGCTGGTATAGCGGCTGCCGCAGAGGTTCTCGGTATTCCTGTGTATATTGCTGTTCTGGCGGTTATAATAATTCATTCGATAATTGTGATAACAGGCACATATAAGAGGATAGAAATGTTCCTAGTGATCATAGGTGCATTTCTGTTTATATTCATTATAATAGACATATTCGTAAGGCCCTTTGTCCCAAACCTAGAGATGTTTAATCCGGTTGTTCAGGAGAGATCGTTTTATTATCTGGTAGCTGCAAATATAGGCGCCGTTATAATGCCATGGATGCTTTTTTACCATCAGGCTGCCGATGTTGATAGGGGTCTGAACATATCGGAGATGAAAAGAGAAAGCAGGGGAACATTACTCGGTGCAATAGTCTCTGAGGCTCTGATGATCTCTATAGTTGTATTTTCTTGGAGGCTCTCAGAACTTGGTTTGAAGCCCGAAGATTCCCTGAAGGTTGTTGCTAGTTACCTTGGGACGCTTATTGGGCCGGCCGGTCCATTTATCTTCAGCATAGCAGTTGGAGTAGCTGGTCTGCTAGCGATGTTTGTTATTTCTATGAGTATGTCATATACTGTCTCCGACGCTATGAAATGGAAAAGTAGCTTTAATGGAAAAGTAAGGGAGCAGAAAGGATTCTACTCAATCTATTTCTTAGAGATAATACCTGCAGCAATTATAACCCTAGCTTATCATAATCTAGTTTCAATAGTTCTAGATATCATGGTCTTTTCATCTATCGCAATTGCACTTCCTCTCATCGTTGTTACGAGGTTAGCATCAAATAGCAGCGTGATGGGCAAGTATCGTATCAGTCGTTTCAGGGAGGTTTCTCTCTACGTAACTCTTGCAATAATAGTATCCCTAGGATTGTTCTCAATAATTACAACATTCCTATTATGATAATTGGAAATATAGTTATCTAAAGAAGCGTTTTAAAATTATGACTGTTTCCCCGATCGACTACAGGTATGGTCGAATGGAGGTCAAGAGAATTTTTTCGGAGGCGGGAAGGCTTAAATACATGCTCAAGGTGGAGGCGATGCTTGCTAAGGCGGAGGCGGATCTTGGAATTATACCGGCTGCTAGCGCTGAAATAATATCCAGCCACGCCAACCTGAGGTATGTAAAGCCAAAAAGGGTAAAAGAAATTGAAAGGGAGATAGGTCACGATGTTATGGCTCTTGTGAAATCACTATCTGAGGTATGTGGAGAATCTGGAAAATTCGTGCATCTCGGGGCGACTTCTAACGATATACTGGATACGGCCACGGCACTTCAACTTAAGAATTTCTTCTCATACCTGGAGGAAGATCTTTGGAGGATTTCATCTGCTCTATGCAGGCTTGCCGAGAAGTACAAAAATACAATAATGATGGGTAGGACTCATGGCCAGCCTGCACTGCCAATAACGTTCGGTCTAAAGATGTCCGTCTACCTTGCCGAGATGATGAGGCACATTGACAGATTGAATGAATCTAAGAATAGGATTCTTGTTGGAAAGTTTATGGGCGCCGTCGGAACAGGCGCCGCACTCGGAAAGGACACACTGAGAGTACAGGAAAAACTTCTGAAATCTCTTGATTTGGGGGAAGAAGAAGGGCCAACACAGATCGTTGATAGGGACAGATTTGTGGAATATGTTTCATTGATGGCAGGAATAGCTACAACATTGGAGAAATTGGCCACAGAGATCAGAATGCTACAAAGGCCGGAAATTAACGAGGTACAGGAACCATTTGATGAGACAAAGCAGGTCGGATCTAGTACAATGGCGCAAAAGGTGAACCCTGTTATTTCTGAGAACGTTGTTTCACTGGCACGTATCATAAGGGGTTTCCTAATACCGATGCATGAGTCTGCCGTACTGTGGCATGAAAGGGATCTAACAAACAGTGCTTCTGAGAGATTTATTTTACCGTACGTTTCTATACTAACGGATGATATTCTGAATAAGATGATTAAAGTGCTAAATGGTTTAAAAGTGAACGAAGACTCTATGCTAAAAAATGTCCTTAACAATGACCTTGCGCTGGGAGAGGCCTACCTGATGGCCCTTGTGAACAGAGGATATGGAAGGCAGGAGGCCCATGAAATTGTAAGAAAGGCTTCAATGATTGTTAGGAAGAACGGGGGAGAGCTGAGCAAAAGGATCGAGGAGCTTGTAGGTGAAAAGATAGGAAAGATATCGCCCCTTGAATATACAGGAAATGCTGTTTTCATAACAGAAAGAATCATTGGAAAATACAAGAAAAACTACCTACCGAGGCTGGAGGTTTCTAAGGATAAGTAATTTCTACTAAATGGAATTTAACACTGTCATGGAAGCTGTTGGGAGATTCTGTTTCTACAACAAAGAGGGCACTTGTTACTTTGTAAGGAACCAGCCTGGTAAGTGTAATCTCTGTCCGAATTTCATCTCATTTAAGAGGGAGGCGTTATCTCTTTCCGCGTCAAGCTCTCTGCCAGTAAACTACTTCGATCTCACCGCTCTTAAGGGGGAAGGAGATTCATTACAGACCAGTTTAGCCTAGATCCTAGGAATGATAATCTCCCAAAGTAGAAGAAATAGGACTATAATGCTTACGATTGCCACTATTGCGTCCCTTCTCCTCTTGCTTTTTTGCAGCGCAGGTGTGTTCATTAGAACGTAACCCCCATCAAGAGGTACAAGCGGCAGGATATTGGTGAGGCCCAATGCGAAGTTCAGCCAGAAAAGCCAATAAAATAAATACTCCAAATTAAGCATCACGGGATTCGATATTACCGTCGGGAGAAGGTATGATGGAAGTGGTAAAAGGAAATGAAATGGTAGCCCAATATACTCGAAGAATCCCAAAGCTCCGCCATAAAGGGGATCTTTCAAGAGTGCGAGGTAAGAATACTGATCAAAGAGTGTGATTCCAAATAGCGCAACCTGTATTCCTATGAACGGGTAGTCCTTTGGAACGCCTGGGTTAGATATCCCCTGCGACTTAAGATAGTCGTAGTCAGAAGCAAAAGTAATGTTGTAGCTGGAAATCGTCGAACCGTTGAAAACCGTGATAGTCGTATTTTCCCCAGCCTTGTATTTAGATAAAACACTTTCCAGGGTATTTTCATTGTTGATCTTCGCATTTCCGATAGAAACGATGACATCGCCTTTTTTTATTCCGGCAGCGGATGCAGGATACCCTTGAAGTACTCCTATGATGTAGAGGCCGTAAACAACTTGCTCTGTGACCGTATGGCCTGCCCTTTCAAGAGTCACATTTACGTATGTTCCAGGATTTAGAGAAAGATTTGGAAGTTCATTTGGGTTATTTAGAGGAAGCCCATTCACCCTTTCTATAATATCGCCAGGATGAAACGATGGTGTAAAAGACGATTCCACAGGTGCCCCCTGGACAGCAGTGAACGTCGAAGCGATCCCAATTGCCAAAACAATGAATATTACGGCCAAAACAATATTCATACCTGGGCCGGCAGCAAAAATCTTACCCCTTGTTTTCGGCTCGACCTTCTTAGTCTCCTCCTCATCAGGTTCGACGAATGCACCAACAGGTATTATAAGCCAGAGAAGACCTGTACTTCTAACACTTATATTGTGCCTCCTAGCAGCAATCCCATGAGCGCCTTCATGAAGTGCTATAGCCACTATCAGGCCTATTATCCCGTAACCTATGGGGATCGTTGGATTAATTCCAGGCAGCGCGAGGGCATAAGATAGAGGGACTGCAGCGCTCCTGGGTATTGAGAAAACCAGAATAGCTTCATATATTAGAAGGATAACAGTTGCAGCAGACAGAATTGGCATCGCGTAATAGAAGAATGAGATGAAGTAGTCCCAAAATTTCCACTTAGATACTCTCTCAATCAGCTTTATTCCGGCCTGAGTCCTGATAAGAAGGGCTGGACCATACGGGGATACATGGTTCTTAACCAGGGATATTGCTAGGTAATAGACTAATATCCATATCACTATGAGCAGGAGGATTATGAAAATCCAGTTCACGCCTACCCAATGAAAATCCTTTATTAATTATTCCCCTGTGAAACTCAATCCTTGAGAAACCTTAAAAATTTATACGAACTGTTGATCAAGAGACATGAAGGCAAACGTTCGCTGGATCGGAAATTTGACCTTCATCGGTTCTTCAGATTCCCGTCATTACACGATTATCGACCATTCCGAGGACAAGGAAAAACAGATGGGTAGTTCACCTACTGAGCTTCTGCTTCAGGCTTTGTGCAGCTGCACGGCAATGGACATCGTAAACATACTTCAGAAGATGAAGGAGCCGCTGGAAGGGCTGGAAGTACGGGCGGAGGGTTTCAGATCAAAGGATTATCCACAGTTATTCACAGAAATTAACCTAGAGTACGTAGTAAAAGGTAATGTAAGCAAGGATAGCTTGGAAAGGGCTATATCACTTAGTCAAGAAAAGTATTGTCACATCTCCATAGCACTCAAGAGAAGTGGAACAAACATCAAAGTCTCAAGTAAGATAGAAGGTAAATGAAGACTAAGATATTTATAAAGAGCTATCTTTAACCTAGGATAACAAATGACCTGGCAAGATCAAGAAGTGAGAGAACTGAAGGAAAACAAATATATACTGATTGATGAAGAACCGTGCCGCATCGTGGAGATCACAACTTCAAAACCTGGGAAGCACGGGGAGGCCAAGGCAAGGATCGTGGCTATAGGTATATTTGACAACCAAAAGAGGAGTGTTGTTTATCCAACCAAGCACAAGGTAAAAGTGCCGATAATAGAAAAAAAGACAGCTCAGATACTCAGCGTAACGCAGAACGAGGCCCTGCTTATGGATATGGAAACATTCGAGCAGTTCACCTCACCCATTCCTGATGAATTCAAGGATAAGGCAAAGAGTGGTGTAGAGGTAGAGTACTGGGAGTCAATGGGAAAACGAAAAATAATGAGGATTTGAATGCCTTCAAAATTGAAATTCTGCGATAGTATTGACAGTTACGACGAATCAAAATATGTGATATTTGGTGTCCCCTTCGATTCTACGGTCTCTTTTAGATCAGGAGAGAAGTTAGCACCAAATGAGATCAGGAAAGCATCCTTTAATATGGAAAGCTTTTCTCTCTACCGGGCAGTCGATCTCAAATACTCCGCTATTTTCGACGAGGGCGATCTGGACGAGATTCACAAATCGGAGGATATGCTTGACGAGGTATTTTCTGAAGTTGATAAGATAGTCTCTGATGGGAAATTTCCAATAATGCTGGGTGGTGAACATAGTATCACCCTCGGAGCCATCAGGAGGCTCAAATGCAGGACTGTCTTTATTGATGCTCATACAGATTTCAGGGATTCTTACCTTGGGAACAAATATTCTCACGCGTGTGTGGCAAGGAGAGTTAGCGAAGTCATAGGTAAGGAAAACATAGTGTCGCTAGGAATAAGATCTGTATCACCTGATGAAATGGAAAGCGGTACTCAGAAGTTTTTTAGCAGCTTCGAGATGAGGAGAGATCTAGCTCCTGCCTTAAAATTTTTAAGGGATTTTGCTAAATATCCCGTTTATCTCTCCATAGATTTCGATGGATTTGATCCAGCATTCGCACCAGGGGTTGGCACTCCTGAGCCATTTGGTCTCGATCCTGTTATAATCATAGACCTGATAGAAGCTATTGGATCAAATCTTGTAGGGATAGATCTGACTGAGATCACCCCAGTTTACGATAACGGTAACACTTCAATGTTGGCCGCAAGAATAATCCAAGAAGTAGTATCGTTCCTTGAAAAGAGTAGAAAATGAATGAAGACAGCAATTACAGGAAAGGGTACAAGGACGGTCTAAAATATGCAATAGTGTTAGCCAGATCGTTTGGCATCGAAGAAAATTACGTTAAAAAGCTCGAGGCGGAATACCTGAGTCAAGAGAATAGGAGGGCCATCAGATTTGAATATGGGAATGCGTACATCCTATATGAAAAAAGCAACTTAAAAGGGCTTGAAATTGTAGAGGAGATGGCTGGGCAGGGTATTCGAGTAATTATTGTAAGCAGGGATCTCAGAAGTGATCTAAAGAGATTCCCCAACGTAAGGACTGCACTAATTACTTATGAGGAGGGCGGTTTTAATCCAAATCAGATGAGCCAGATTCAGGAATTTGTAGTGAATAATCTAGAAGAAAGGTCTGTTCTTTATATAGATTGCATAGATTACATATTATCAACTTCTAATTCCCCTCATAACGTTATTAGATTTCTTTCTTCTCTGAAGGATAAGGTTATTGGAAAATCTGGGATTTTAATGGTGTCAATCAACAAAGATGCCATTGGAAGGCCTGAACTATCAATGATAGAAAAAGAATTAAAAAATGCCCTGGATATCAGGAATTACTGATATCAATAGTTTCAATTCTGGAGGGAGTAGGTATCTTGTGAGAAGCCTTTTTTAGCGCTACCTTAGCTTTTTCAACTCCGTCCCTATTTACTCTTACAACTATAACGCTTGATCCTCTCTTCACTCTTGCTGCCGTTCCAACGGGCCTCCCAAAGGCCATGCTCATTCCGCTAGATATTCTGTCTGCGCCAGCTCCCGTTGCCATCTTATGCTCCCTTATAACGTGATGAGGATAAGTTCTCACTCTCATGAAATATCCTTTCTCTCCAAAATCCTTTAGAAGCTGCCTGTTAGAGGATATTCTTGCGGCCTCAAGAGCGGTATGTCTAATTTGGCAGCTTTCTTCCGCGATTAATCTCAGTTCAACTTGAAAATTGCCGTTTACATTCCCGGCTACAAATTGCTGTATTCTTGGTGAGGGTACGCCGCCCATGTATTCCTTTTTTGTATAAGCTGGGCCAGTGATTCTTGTGTACATCCTTGCTGGTTTCCTTACCATTTGAATAACCCTGACCAAAAGTGATTCTCCGTATAAAATATTTCTCAGTGGTTCAAGAAAGGTTAATTATTTGTAAATTATAATTGCAATGAATGGATGAATTATGGATAGAGAAGTACAGGCCAAAGAAGCTGGACGATATAGTCGGTCAGAAAATAGTCGTCGATAGATTGAAAAGTTATGTACAGCAAAAGAACCTTCCACATTTACTTTTTGCAGGGCCGTCTGGAACCGGGAAGACAACCGCAGCCATAGTTCTAGCGAGGGAACTATACGGAGAACAGTGGAGGGAGAACTTCCTGGAACTCAATGCATCTGACGATAGAGGAATAAAAATGGTCAGGGAAACGGTGAAAGAATACTCTAGAATAATGCCCTCCAATACACTAGGATTCAAGATACTGTTCCTTGATGAAGCGGATTATATGACGGACGAAGCCCAGGCAGCCCTCAGGAGGACTATGGAGAACTTCACGAAGACCACGCGTTTCATCATTTCGTGCAATTATTCATCTAAGATAATAGAGCCCATACAATCAAGAACAGCAATATTCAGATTCAAAGCCATACCGACTGAAGATATGATAAACCTCCTTTCCTCCATACTTAAAAACGAGGGCAGGGAGTTCGATAGGAAAGCTTTAGAGGTGATCGGAGAGGTATCTTATGGAGATCTGAGGAAGGCGATAAATATGCTTCAGGTAGCTGCGACATATTCCCAAAAGATAACAGTTAATTCAATATACGAGGCCACCGGTCTGGTTAGAAAGGAGTGGGCGTCTGAAGTTATATCACTAGCCCTTAAGGGAGATATATCTAAGGCCAAGAGTATGCTTGAAACTGCAATAATTAAGGAGGGGATATCAGGGCAGGATGTTGTGGAACAGTTTCACAGAGTTATCTTCGATATGCCCCTTGAAGATGTCCTTAAGGCTGATATTCTCTATGTACTTGGTGACATAGATTTCAGGATATCCGAGGGTGCTAGGGAAGTGATACAGCTTGAGAGTTTCCTAGGATATCTTTACAAAAAAGGATCAAAGTGACTGTTCAATGGCGGTAAACGGTTCTGTTTATGAGAGGGAGCTTAAACAAATTCTTTCAGGTGATAAGGAAAAACTTGAGGAGCTCACATGGATAAGGCCAGATCTTAAGACAAGAATTTTGGAGAGGCCTTTCATGGTGGTAAGGGCAGCTGGAAGTCATGGGTTCGATATAATAGTACTTAGGGGGGATATAAGCGTCCCAATTGAAATTAAAAGCTCGAGGGATTCGACCCTCAATTTCTCTACATCATCAAGTAGGTCTCAGCAACAGGCAGAAAATTATATCTCTCTCATGAAAAAGACAGGAGTGATGCCATTATATGCATTCAGGAGAAAGGCAGTAACAGGCGATCCGTGGAGATTTTTCACTTTCGACTATCCATTTGAAGGTAAGTATAGAATATTTTCGGAAATAATACCTAAGATAGAAACCACAAAAAACGGATCATTTGTACTGAAGTGGGAAAAGGGATTATCTCTTACTTCCCTTCTAGAATACTTGTTCTAGGTAAAACAGCCGTTGCTGAATCAGAACCCCTCTGGATGCCCCTTGGAAATTCCAGTCCTCGTTCCACCTTTCTATATTCAACTGATATTGGCGAGAGCTTTTCCAATATGTATTGAAAAGCAGCTTCAGCGTGTTCCGTGGGACCGCAAGTAAAGATATCTAGCGCCACGAATCCGTATTCAGGCCAGGTATGGAAACTAAGGTGGGATTCAGCAAGAAGTATTATGCCACTCACTCCATCCGGCGAGAACTGATGATAATACGATCTTATTTTCGTGAGTCCACTGTTTTTGACGGCAGATTCCATAAGTTCCTTGACCAAATTAACCTTGGATATTTTTGAAGGAGAAACACCCTTAAGATCACCAATGAGATGGATTCCTATGGACACCCCATTATCACCAGGCATTATGAAAGACATCTGATATTTAAATGTTCATCAATGAACTATCAACAAATCTTCACAATATTCCGGTAGAAATAAATTTACATTCATTTTATTGAAACAAAAATAAAAATAATTCCGAATTTCTTGATATATGTGATTCAAAGATTTAATAACGAATTAGGAATATCATATAGCCTATTTCAATTTTTTAATAGCTGGTTTTATATTGACGGTTTATAATGTTTTACATTCTCTTTTTATATCATATTTAGGAATGAATTTTTTCGTTTTTTTGGATTATCAACGGGAAAAGGTTAATAAGGTGTATAATCTAATGGAATGAGCGAAAAGCTCTAGGCAAAGGATTGGTAAAGTATGGAAGAACTTACGAAAGTAAAGGACCTTAATTCTGGGTCCAAGCGGGTAACTGTTTTGGCGAAGGTTTTGAGTGTCGGAGAACCAAGGGAAATACAAACAAGGTACGGAGAGAAAAAGAACGTGACTGAGGCGGTTCTTGGAGACGAAACAGGCAAGGTAACAATGTCTCTATGGGAAGACCAGGCAAAACAGGTAGAAAATGGCTCGAGTATCAGGGTGGAGAATGGCTATGTCTCATTCGTGCGCGGTCACATGAGACTAAATGTTGGAAAGTATGGGTCTATAAAAAAAGCGGATTCCGAGATAAACGAGGTCAACGAATCACTAGACATGAGTGAGAAGGAATATTCTAGAGAGGAAATAGGAAGAAGGCCGGGAAGAAGCTTCAATAATAATAGGAGTTACAGAAGCAGATTCTGAGTGGTCATTTTTCAATAAAACCCACACAGAATCCTTTATTCTCTATTTTGATAATCACTTCGTCCAGATCTAGGTCTTTAAGGAAAATTTCGTCATATATTCTCTTTAGTGACTGAAACTGGCATATTTTTGACGGGATTGGCTCAGGAAGTTGCACAACCCTATTCGAATAATAGAACGATTTTATCTCGTAACTTACGCACTTGTTCCCGATTCTCTCAATCGCCGGACTGTTAGTCAAAGCTTCGACCTGCCTGTCCAGGCTCGCTACCTCACTTGAAGGTATTCCAGAATATTCATGACTGAACGTTTTGATATGGCAAGATTTGCATAAAGTTATGAGATTCTTCGTCGAGTCAGATCCCCCTGCTATTCTCGGAATTATATGATGAACTTCGACTTGCAATCTTATTTTTGAAAATGAGTTTGTGGTTTCTTCAACGATGGGGGATTTTCCACAGATTCTGCAGGCGTACGAATCCCTTTCTAACGCAATCTCCTTGGCTATGTTCCAAGGAATGGTAGATGGCTCCCTGCTTCCATTGGGGTCGTAGTCATAAACTTTCCCGTACCTTGCATATTTCCTTTCTAATAGCTCAAGCTTTTCTACATCAATTTGCTTCATCTTCACCGTAATATGAGACCTTCGAAATAACCTTTTAGTTAATTAAAAACGTGCAAGTTTGAATTTGGGTGGTTATAGTGGGTATTGAAAGATTGAAGAGTTTAAGATAGATTTAATATCTCGTACAAATTTGGCTGCGAAGCGCCGTGAGTTTAACATTAAACGGAATTGTATCAAATCTCATTAAGGAATCCATTAGCGTGATGTCATCCTTAGGTCCTTTAGGTGTATTTTTTCTTATGCTTCTCGAAGGTGTCGGACTTCCTTTTCCCTCCGAAGTTATAATGGTATTCGCCGGGTTTCTTTCCAGTGGGAGCACATTCCTTTTCGTAGTTTACGCTCTGACGGGATCAATAGGTGGTTTTTTAGGAAATGTTATTCTTTATTACATATCAAAATACGGCGGGAGACCATTAATTCTTTTCATTGGAAAGTATATGGGTTTGAGGGAAGAGCACCTCATTAGGACAGAGAAATGGTTTGATTCGAAAGGAGAATGGACCATATTCTTCGGCAGATTCGTTCCCGGTTTCAGATCATACATGAGTATTCCAGCAGGGATTTCAGGGATGAGAGTGCTAAAATTTTCTATACTAACATTCTCCGGTTCACTCATATGGTCTACGTCCCTCGAGACGGGTGGTTATTATCTTGGAAAATCCTGGGAGAAAATTATTCCCACGCTTACTCAGATAGGTGTTATCTTTTTGATACTATTTATTCTTGGGCTCGGACTATATATTTTCATAACAGTGAAAAGGAGGAAGTCTCAGTTGTGAAGAAATTTAAAGGAAAAGAAAGAAATAGACCACTAATGCTGCCGCTATTGCAAAAATTACTGCCCAATTTCGTCTGTCCCAAGCGAATACCTTACTACCGTCGAGGGGGGGTATAGGTATAAGGTTGAAAAAGCCAAGCCATATGTTTATATATGTCAGATAATAAATATCCACACGGGCTAACGAGCCAAGATGAGCAAATAAGAGGACAGGGAGGAGGATCACACCTATCACAAGGTTAGCGGAAGGACCCGCTATAGCGATTTTTCCTTCCCTTATCGGATTTCTGTAACTTGCGAAGTAAACTGCTCCAGGCAAAGCGAAAAGGAATCCGAGGAAGCCAGTAACTATGGTAAGCAAAAGACCTAACGGCCACATACGGAATTCTGACCAGGCCCCATAATGAATGGCAGTGAATTTGTGGCTCATTTCGTGAAAGAGAAAAGCTGTTATTGTCATCAGAAATGAGATCCCGAGGGCATCAAGTAACGATATGACCGGCTTAGATCTTGATACTATAAAGAAGAGGGCAACCGAGAGCGTGATCACAGATACTACTATGTCCCTCACCTCTCTGCTGGAGAAGCTACGTTTTTTGTATGTCACAGTGTAAACAGCCATTTCATACCTCCAGTATCTCGTGTTATATAACTTGATTTGTTGAAAAATTTGAGTTCAAATGTGAAACCTATGCCTAAATAGTTCACAATTTTTTATTTTAGTGATTTTTGTATTATAATCTCAGGATAGGGGAAGGTTTTCATATTTTTGTTCTACTAATTATATTTGCCAAATAAAATACTGGAGCCTTGTATGATTTAATGAAAATATTAATTCATTAGAGTTTTCATTTAAGATCCTCCATTAACATTTTTGCAAGTCAGGAATTTCCTTAATACAAGTTATATAATAATTTATTTTTCTAATAAGAAATTCATAAATATTTGCTGTAGACAAAAAATATTTAGCGAATATCCCATAGCCTTTAGATGCAAAAGGGATTCCTTTTCAATCGAATTTTCTCCGTACTTATAGTGGGACTTGTCCTTATATTTCTAGTTTTTTTGCTTCTCAAGGTAGTGTCTATAATACCAACGGACTACGCTAGGTACACCAACGTTATAGAGGCTCTTGTTTTAGGTATCATACTATACATAGTTCTCAGGATAATACTGAGGATAATAGCATCAATCCTGGACAAGAACATGGAAAAGAAGTATTCCCGTCCTCTGCTGTTCCTGATATCGATTATTGGATATTTTGTAATTCTTCTGGCTATACTGGCCGTCATGGGTGTGAATCTAAGCTCCATTATTCTTGGAAGTGCATTTGCCGGGGCGATAGTTGGATTGGCAGCACAGCAGATACTCTCTAATTTCTTTAGTGGAATTCTACTGATTTGGTCACATCCATTCTCCGCAGGTGACTATATTGAGTTTAATAGCTGGCAGTATTCCTACTTTCTCCCCTCCTATCCACCAAAATACCTTTCCAGAGACGAGTTCAGATGGAAGATCTCTGGAAAGGTTGAAGATATATCTATGAATTTTACAACTGTCATAGAAGAAAACGGGCTAGTCACAAAAATTCCAAACAGTGTGGTAATACAAGGAATAATATCAGCGAACCCTCACAGAAAAAAAATACAGATAAGGCTTGAAATACCAAAGATTAAGGACTTTACATCATTTAAGGAAAGCCTCGGAAAGATTATGGAAGGAGTTAAGGAAATAGAGAATTACAAGGCATATATAGAGGAGATAGCAAAAGATTCTTATCTCGTGCTCGTAACTGCAGATTCAAAAGAGGACAATGTTGAATATGTCAGAGGAAAAATCATGGAATTGCTATTGCCGATAACCAAGTAGATATTTAGTGTGGGCAGCACTGGACGTATTAAAAGATTCAAGTGATACAAATAAAAAACTAAAAATTAAGATCTTCCCGCGAAATAGCCCATCCAATCTATGCAGGTAGAATGCGCCTTGAAATCAAAATTCTCAGGGAAATGATCAGAGAAATGCCTATAGTAGAATACTTCAGATGCATCTAACATTCCTTGGTTATTCTGAGTTTCACCTATCAATACGAGGTAAAGGAAAGCAAGGGTATTAGCAAAAATGTTGAGAATATCCTTTGCAAAGTATTCGGTATTGCCACCTGACGTATACTCTTCAAATCTTTTTCTTAAGATAGAATATGCATTAATCGCCATCTCTTTGTACTTCTCAGTTATACTGTTTATAAGCTTCTCTGCCATCTCAAACAGATCCTTTTCTAAGTGCTTTTTGAATATAATTTCAAGAAAGTCTAGGGCCTGAATATTGCTTGTTCCTTCCCACATTGATGTCACTATCGAATCCCTGTGGAACTTCTCAATAGGGAATTCCTTTAAGAATCCCTTTCCACCGAGGACCTCCATAGCATATCTGGTAACATAGTCAGAGGACCAGGCACACATGTTCTTAGCAAGGTGTGTTAATGCCCTTGCAATGTTATAAGAAACATCATAGGGTGGCCTCAGATTAGATGCTTTCTCAAATGCACTTCCTGCCACTAGGGAAAGGACCATCGATGCCTCCACCTCCGCCTCCATCTCTATTAAATCCCTAAGAATCAGTGGATGCTCATAGATCGCCTTGCCAAATGCAGTTCTTTTCTTTGAGTAGAGATAAGCCTCCCAGAGAGCCTTTCGGGCTATTCCAACTGCAGATATTGCATCATTTATCCTCGAAACCTCAAGGATCTCAAGTGCAACGTAAATTCCATCGCCCTCGTTTCCCAAAAGGAAGCCCAAGGAATCCTTTAATATGACCTCTCCGGTTGGAACAAGTATAGTGCCAAGTTTATCTTTTATTCTCCGAATTTCGTAGTTTCTTGATCCGTCATCCTTGAGAGCCGGGACAAAGAAAACGGATATGCCTTTGGCACCAGACTTAGAATTCTTTGTTCTGGCAGTAACTATTGCTCCGTCGGCTAGTCCCGCATTGCTAGCAAAGTATTTGTTTTCCCCGTTCAACAGAAAATGATCTCCTTCTGGAGTAGCCAAGGTAATGTTTGCCCCGAGATCGCTCCCACCTTGTATTTCAGTGTAGTAAGTTGCCCCGAGCCACCCATCATCAACGTACGATCTAAGATACTTTGCCGTTGCTTCATTCCCATATTTTTTGAGCCCGTACAACGTCTGTGCTGTCAGAGTTAGCGTACAGAACAGCCCGGCATCGGATATGAGGTATCCGGAGATGAAGTGATACATCAGATTCCCAGAATATATGCTCTTAACAACATCTAAACTGAGGAGTTTATCTATAATGCGATAATGTGTTCTTGAAATCCAGATTTCATCTATCCTGTCATCAAGTATTCCCCATACTTGAAGCTCGGGGTTGGCGAAGTGATCCATGTAAACTGTGTCCTCCATCAACTCTTCTCCGACATACTTACCGATTTCATTTAATCTGCCTGTATCACTGAAGTTCAGAAATTTAAGTGTTGATGAAAGAGGGTAATCTTCAAAATAATTTATTCCATTGCTAAGAAATATACTAGAAAATTTTAGTCTCATGATTTATTATACCATAGAGTTATTTGAAATCTCTCATGGAGAAATTAAACCCCCAGATATTTCAGAGAATAAATCGCGGAATTCACGCAAAATTAATATCGGATGTTTGCAATTGTTAAGAGGTGATTTAAGTGGTGAAATTAACCTGGTACGGTCATGCTGCATGGCAGATTGACTTTAGCGAGGCCACAGTGATCATTGACCCTTTTCTTAGGAATAACCCAAAGTCTCCGGTAAAGCCTGAGAATCTTGGAAAAGTTGATTTTGTGATAGTTACACACAATCACGATGATCATCTCGGTGATGCTTTTGAGATCGTTAAGCAGAAGAATGCTAAGCTTATTTCGATATTTGAAAATGTTATGCCTGCATACGATCAGGGTATACCCAGCGAAAATATAGCAGGTATGAACATAGGCAGTCAGGTTGATTTTGGAAAGATCAAGGTTGCGCTCGTTCCCGCAGTACATACGGGCAACTGCGCGGGTGTAGTTATAACAGGAGATGGTGTGAGCATATATCATGCGGGAGATACTGGTATCTTCGGAGATATGAAACTTATAGGGGAGATGTATCATCCCAAAGTTTCATTGCTTCCTACGGGGGGCTACTTTACAATGGGGCCCAAGGAAGCAGCAATGGCCGCAAGGATGTTAGGCTCTCAGATAGTGTTTCCTATGCACTACGGTACATTCCCTCCGATTAACACGGATCCCAAGGAGCTGAAAGATGCGCTATCGCCAGAAGTAAAGGTTCCAATACTTAAGCCCGGAGAATCCTTTATTGTGTGAATGAAAAATAATAAATTAAATGACAACCTAAACAATACGTGGAAAAAGATTATTTCCTAGGATTCGACGTCGGAGGAACCAAGATAAGGGCAGTGCTGGCCTCGGAAAAAGGCCACATAAGGAAGAACATCGAGGTAAAAACAAGGAAATTCAAAGGTGCATCGGAGCTAATAGGCCAGATAGTTTCCCTGGCGAGGGATTTCGATGAATACCAGGGGGTCGGAGTTATCTTCCCCGCCCCTATATCGCCCGATGGCGTAACATTGTATGCGCCGAACCTATTCGGATGGAAGGGCGTAAACATAAGGAAAAAGCTCGTTGATTCATTTGGAAGAAATGTTTTCATAGAAAATGATGCAACAGCTCAAGCAATATCTGTAAAGGTATTTGGTAGGGGTTCTCGTTACAGAAATTTCGTCTATCTTGCCGTTGGAACTGGAGTAGGTGGAGGTATATTCATAAATAATGAGATCTATAGGGGCTCGAACGGTTATGCTGGCGAGCTAGGTCATACCGTGATTCTTGCCAACGGGCCAGTCTGCGGATGCGGAAGGAGGGGCTGCCTTGAGGCACTTGCATCAGGACGTGCAATAACAAGGAGAGCGATTGAAAACTCCAGGGAAATGAGGGCTTCTCCGTTTCTTTCGTCCATTCCAGTGAACAGACTTTCTGCAGAGGATATATTCAGCGGAAGGAGACTTGGCGATCCTTTTTGTATGTTACTTGTTGATGAGACAGTTTACTACCTGTCTGTTGCAATTGCCAATTTCATAAATACATTTGATCCTGAGGCCATTTTCATAGCAGGAGGGCTGATCAAGAATGAAGCTTCCTTAGTAAAAGAACTCAAGGAATCTGTTGATAGGGAGCTGGGCAATTACTACAGAGATGTACCTATAATCAAAGTTTCTGAGAAAACAGTCTCGCTTGCACCAGTAGCACTAGCGATCTATGAAAATAAAAAACAAATGTAGCAAACATTTTTAGTTACGTTTTTCTAGTTGTAAATATGACGTCAATCAAGGATTTCCAGATTATTGAGCTAGGTGAGGAAGGCGAGAAGTCGAGTCCTTGGAGCTCCACTATTATCGTCCTGCGCCTTGAAACTAGCAATGGGGAAGTAGGATACGGTGAGGCTCCAACTACGCTCATGACCAGACCAGTTTATGAGCAGATGAGAGAAGTCGGGAGATTTTTTGTAGGAAGGGATGTTGAGGAAATTGCGAAGAATTATAGGGAATTTTATAAGAGATCCTTTTATCTTCCGGTCTCTATGGAGTCAACGTCAGCATTGAGCGCATTTGAGATTGCGTCCTGGGATATTGTAGGCAAAACCTATGGAGCACCTATATTTCAGCTCATTGGCGGGAAAGTGAGAGACGAAGTTACAGCGTATGCAAATGGTTGGTACGACGATTGTGTGACACCTGAGGATTTTGTTCGAAAGGCTAGCGATGTTGAAAAGCTAGGTTTCACTGCAGTAAAATTTGATCCGTTTGGATCGAATTATGATTCACTTAGCGTAGATGCAGCCAAAAAGGCTAGGGAAATAGCAAATGCAATAAAGGAAAACACGAATTTGACCATACTAATTGAGTGTCATGGCAGGTTTAATCCAAATGCCGCAATTCTAGCTGCAGAATATATGGAAGATCTGGCCCCCCTATTTATGGAAGAACCAGTTCATCCTGATCAGATTGATGGCCTAGAGAGACTGAGGGAGAGAAGCAGAATAAGGATTGCCCTGGGCGAGCGCGTTTTGAACAAAAACCTGTTCCTGCCATATCTTCGTTCAGATCTTGTAGATGTGATACAGCCCGACGTTACAAATGTTGGTGGTATAATACAAGCAAAGGAATCTTCTGTTCTTGCAGAGGCATTTGGTGTAGACGTTGCATTCCACAATGCGTTTGGGCCGATACAAACGGCCGCTACCCTTCACCTTGATTATAATATCAATAATTTCCTGATACAGGAGAGTTTTGAAAGCTTTTGGCCAGATTGGAAGCGTAGATTGTTGAAATCTGGCTATAAATTAGAAAATGGTTCCTTCAAACTTAGTGGGAAACCGGGTCTTGGGATAGAAGTGAATGAGAGAATACTGGATGAATATAAAACAGATTCAATGGAGGGTGTGAGTGAGGAACCACCTTGGGTGGTTAAGGGGACATTCAGGTGAGTATTTTTATGAAAATTCACGATCTTTCTGTTTACATTGAAGACGGAATGCCGTATTTTGAGGGGGATCCCGTGCCTTCTGTTAAACAATACAAATCTATACAGAGAGATGGTTACAATCTCAAATCAATAAATATAGGGAGTCACACCGGCACCCATATAGACGCCCCTTCACATTTTATACCAGGTGGATTGAGCGTTGAAGATCTTAGCTTGGACAGACTGTGCGGTTTCGGCACGATCATAAAGTACGATCCAAAGGAAAAGCTAGTTCTCCCGGAGCAGAAATTTGACATAATCCTCCTTTATACGGGCTATAATGAGAAGTGGGAAGAATACAGCGTTTTCAGGGATTTTAGTTATATAAAAAAAGAGGATGCAGAAGAGATCAGAAAGTACGGTGTAAAGGTGGTAGGTATCGATTCTCCTTCCGTAGAACCACCTAATTCAAAAGCGTTCCTCACACACAAGGTTCTTCTAGGAAGTTCTATTGTGATAATCGAGAACCTGAATTCCAAAGAAATGGCCGGTATAATAGGGAAGAGTCTATTTGTTTTCGTATTTCCAATACTTCTGAAAGGCGGAGACGGAGCCCCTTCCAGAGTTGTGGCATTGGAGGACTTCCCATGAGAGCGATCATAACATACCCTCCTTCTGGCGGAGTCAAATTAATGGACGTACCGCTTGAAAGGAAGAAGGGAGTTCTAGTTAAAACTCTTTTCACAGGCATATGCGGCACTGACAAGGAACTTGTTCTAGGAAAGTTGAGTTTTGCTAGGCCGGAAAGCGGAAATTTTCTGATACTTGGACACGAATCTGTTGGCAGGGTGGTGGATTCAGGTGAATCGACAACGCTGAAGCCTGGGGATCTAGTTGTACCTATGGTCAGGAGGCCCGGTGGTTGCAGGATGTGCAGACTAGGAAGACAGGATTATTGTGAAGATGGAGATTTCGTAGAAGCTGGGATAAGAGGGAAAAATGGATTTATGAGGGATGAATTTTACGATGATGAAAGCTTCCTTCTTAAGGTGGACGAACAATCAATATCTGAACTATCTGTTTTAACTGAACCATTAAAAAATGTAATGAAAATAAAAGAGGTATTCAATTTTTTGTCCTCCAGAATTCCGTGGAGGTGTGATGATTCTACATTGTCCTGCAAAAATATCTACGTCTTTGGAACTGGCACTGAGGGTATTCTAATATCAATAGTATTCAAGGTCCTGGGGATGAACGTCATAGCTGTCAACAGGCATCCCCTTGATGAAAACGTTATGTCAATACTTGAAAGCAACGGAATTGAATATCTAGACACATCATCTGAATCCCTTGCCACGCGGGCGAAGAGAGAAAAGATGGATGCTGCTATTGATGCTGCAGGCTCCATGGACATCCTGAAGGACATAAGCGACAATATCGTGAACAACGGGATAGCGATATTATTCGGAACAAGTGGTCAGCTTCCATCGTCTAGGTATGACGTTCTTGAGGGAATTGTGGATAAGAACGTCCTACTTGCCGGTAGCGTTGATGGGGCTAAGGTTCATTATCGCGAGGCTATCGAGTTCTTGGAGAACTATGGTAAGAGGATGGGTTTAGATCGAATGATAACTGGCCGTTATAGGCCGGAGGAAATAGATATATTCCAGAGAAAAGAGAGAGGCGAAATAAAAAAAGTAATAGAATGGGTGTAATTAAGGGAGAAAGGAGCTAAAGCTTGAAAACAGGGCTGAAAAACATATATATTTACACATTTTTGTACTCCTTCCTCCTGCTGAATCCAATCTGGGTACTTTATCTTCTGCGTCTAGGATTCAATCTTTTCCTTATAACATTGCTTGATGTCGTGTTCTACGTTATCATCGCTCTCGGCAGCATTCCGACTGGAAAGTTAGCGGACAGAATAGGAAGGAAAGTATCACTCTTTATATCGTCCATTTTAACAGGCGGGGGGATAATTTTATTCGGTATTTTCACATCGTTTGAAGGTATTGCGGTAAGCTATGTCCTGTGGGGGTTAGGTGCAGCTATAAATTCAAGTGCACTGGAGAGCCTGGTTTTCGAGTATTCTAAATCACACAATTTAAGATATTTAGAAATAATAGGCATGGTTAATTTCCTGTCCGCGATCTCGATTGCCGTTGCTTCTCTGGCCGGAGGGTATATCGGGGAGTATAGGGGTCTTCGAATGGTAATATTTGTCACGGGGGCATTCGTAATAGCATCTTCTCTCTACACTCTTAGATTCAAGGAAAAACCAAGAGTCTCAGTGAAAACACGGTATCCAATCAGGATTAAGTACTACGTCTCTGATAGAAGGATCCTTTCCCTGATTATCCTAAGGGTTGCCTTAGTCCTTGACATAAACGTGATGGTTATATTCAAGCAGCCGTATTACGCGGAGTTAGGCTTATCTGTTGGCATAATAGGATTTATCTTCTTCCTCGACGTCCTCCTCAGGGGCCTATCTTCCCTATACACGCAGCGTCTCTCTTTTATAGCTAGGAACAGGTTTGGTTCAATGCTTATATTCACTTCTCTCACGTTCTTCACGATATACATACCAGGTTTAATTCAGGACTATGTCTCTATATTCCTCCTCATTCTAAACTCAGTTATTTTTGGTTTTTATTCCAATATACTAAGTGAAGAAGTGAATGTTCTTGTTCCAACGGAGATCAGAGCAACAGTTCTTTCCGTTATATTCCTTATTAGTTCCCTTCTGACAGCGGTTGCAGAACCACTTCTCGGCGCCTCAGCTACAATTATAGGTCTAAAAAAGACATTTATCATATTCAGCGTTCTATTCCTTGCAATTTCAACATTTTCCATTTTTATACACATAAAAGGTAGAGATGTGACTTGAACAGATTCCTGAATTTAGGTTATAGCTAGATCTTTGGCCATCCTTCTCAATGTTAATATAACATTACTGTCCAGCGGATACGAGAAACTCTGGTTCTCTAGCTCTTTAGCCCCAAGCCGACTAAGATCTTTAATGGCTTGCCTGAATAATCTCTCATAGTTATTTTTACTTCCCATCTGGAAGTGAACCATAGAAACACAGATTAGAACCAGATCGTGAAAGAATGAGCTTACATCACCAGATGTTCTTCTCCAAAATGTTTCAAAGAATTCGTGACCAAGCCAGTATTTCTCTTCCTCGATTAATTTGAAACCATCCTCCAGATCTAAATTTCTTTCACTTTCTTTCTCTACAGTTCGGAAGACGCACACCTCCTCGGTACCAGACCCTGACGCAATTGAAAAACCAAAATCGAGATCGTCTGTTTTTGTATCAACCTCTATCCAATTCGATGCCCTTCTTATGATATTACCTTTACCAACAATCATGTCTGAAAATGATTCCTTCGGAATGAAGAAAATAAATCTGTACTTCTCCATCTTCACCCTGAATATCTTGATTGTTGTGAATCTTTCTTGTGAGTGATTCTAGAGAGCCTTACTGATCATTGATGCTTTTATTTCTCTTATTGCATCGTCCTTTGAGCCAAATCTTTCAAATTTCATGAACTTGTTCTCTTCGAGTTCTTTGTAGTGCTCGAAAAAATGCCTTATTATATTCTTGAAGTTCTGAGGTACGTCATTGATTTCTTTTATGGTTGATGAATTAGGATCAACGTTGTCCACTGGTACTGCAATTATCTTATTGTCTTCTCCTTCCTCATCTTGCATTTCTGCAATCCCTATGGGCCTGCATTTTACCAAAATCCCGGGCTGGATCGGAGAGGATGAAATTATAAGAACGTCGAGTGGATCCCCGTCCTTGGCCCTAGTACCTAATATCATGCCATAGTTAGTCGGGTAGTTCATTGGCGTGAATAGAATCCTGTCCAACACGATTGACTCTACATCTTCATGGTATTCGTACTTATTCCTACTCCCTTCCGAGATTTCCACCAATGCATAGAACGTTTCAGGGAAATCTTTAGTTAATTTTACTTTCATAAATGGCAAAGGTAATGGGGTAGATAAACATACCGAATAATAGAGTGAAAGTGAGATCAACTATTTTCATACACAAAAACTACAGCACTTCAGATTGAGAGAAAAATTGAATGGAAATGGTCGAAAAAGGCCAACTAGCACTTAAAAAATTAAGTGCTTGAATTACAAAATATATTTAATTAAAAAGATACTAGAAATGAATATGCCAGTCAGCGCCGTTCTGATCCGACCGTCAAATAAGACCGGAAGTGGTTATTTAACGAAGTGGGGGTTTCTACCAGCACCTCTTGGGCTTCTTTCACTTGCCGGTGAAATTCTTCGTGTGGAGGGTTCAAGGGTGAAGATAATAGACATGGAAGGGGATGAACTTTCCCTGGAAGAGACTGTCAAAAGGACGCTCGAATTCAACCCCGACCTTGTGGGCATAACTCTACATGCAACAGCAGCTCATAACAATGCAGGTTACATTGCAAGGCGGATAAAGGAAGAGAAACCAGATACTGTTTTAGTAGCAGGAGGTCACCATGCAACATTCCTTCCAAAGGAAATTATCAGGAGTGGGTTTGACATTTCTGTCCTTGGGGAAGGTGATGAAACGATCTTCGAAATAGCTTCTGCAATTTCTGAGGGGAAGGGTTTTGAAGGCATAAAGGGTATAGTTTACAGGGATAAGGAAAAGATAATAAGAACACAACCCAGATCTCTAATCGAAGATCTTGATACCCTGCCCATGCCACCGATGTGGCTCCTTGATCCATCAAAATACACATTTAAGGTATTTGGGAAGGATGACAAGGTTACCTGCATAGAGACGTCTAGGGGGTGCCCTTATGCATGTGATTTCTGTTCTGTCACGCCTACGTGGGGCAACAAATGGAGGAACAAATCAAATGCGAGGATACTGGAAGAGATGCGGATGGCCCTAAGCTACGGGTACAACTGGATATTCTTTACGGACGACATATTCGTTGTCTATCCTAATGTCAAGCAGAGAAGAAATCTTTTCAATTCCATAATTGAGGAGGATATTAGGACGAAATGGATTGTCCAGATGCGAGCCGACGTTACGAGCAGGAATCCAGATCTTATAGAGTTGGGAGCTAAGGCTGGAATGAAGATCTCATTCCTAGGCGTAGAATCTGGGAGTGAGGAAATATTGAAGAAAATGCACAAAGGGGAGTTCACTTCTCAGTCTGAAGAGGCTGTTAGGATCCTTTCCAAAAATGGAGTAGTTGTATTGGTGGGAATGATGATAGGGGCCCCCTACGAAAGATTCAGAGATATTATAAGGTCTGTTAGGTTTTCAAGAAAGCTTGCAAGAGCAGGTGCAGATGCTATACAGTTCTCCATGTACACCCCACTCCCTGGTACAAGGGTATTTGATGATGCAGTAAGAAATAAGACTCTCTTTACCTTGGATTGGGACAGGTACGATGTGGTAACACCTGTGATGAAAACGCGGGTAGGTCCTGCTATAGATCAGATCGCACAATTCTATGCAACTTATTCCTTTTACCTCTACAAATACTTCAGAGGCAAGATACTAAAAATTGAACCCGAAGGTGAGAAAAAGAAACTGCTTGACAACGCCCTAGATTTCATTATAAAGATGATGCCATCATATCTTAAAGACATCTATAATTTCCCCAAGTTCCTAATTGAAACAAACAGGAAGTTCAGAAAGGGTAGCAACATGTCTGGAATTAGTGAGGAGCAGATTAATGAACTTCTAGAAACATCAAATAAGGTTGTCTATGATCTTAATGGTAGCAAGAACCCTTACTTTATGATAAAGGAGGCCAATTGACAAGCCTGACGAATCACATATAATAGGGAGAAAATTATATCTCCCTTTTTAGAAAATCTATGAAAACATCAGCATCTCCAAACACATTTGAGAGTTTTGCGTATTCGTTAGGTTGATGTTCTGTTTCATCAAGAGTTCCCCACACAATTGTGTCAAGACCTTTATTTCTAAAGAATGCGGCGCAGGTGCCCCCACCTATACCGACAGTCCTCACATCAATTTTGCGCACTTTTCTGATACTTTCAGAAAATTTTTCAACAAAGTCCTTTCCTTCAGCGGTATTTTTGGACGGTTCCGCTCTGTTTTCTACTTCTACGGAAACCTTGACTCCGTAATCTTTGGAAAATTGTTCAGCAATTCTAGAAATTTCTTTAATAACATCGTCTAGCTTGTAAATAGGTAGGATCCTCATATCGAAGTAGAAGCTCTCTTTTCCAGGAACAATGTTTATTGACTCTGTGCCTGGTTCTACCTTTGTTGGTTCAAATGTCGATTGCGGCACATTAAACTCTGGATCTTTGGCATTGAACTTTTTATGTAACTCAGTATCGATCGCTATTTCAAGCCGCGAAGCTAGCCTGTGAGCATTTATACCGGCATCAGGTGTTGAAGCGTGACATTGCTTTCCTACTACAGTTATCTTCACCCAGATCAGACCCTTTTCTGCAACCTCTATACTGTTTCCGGTTGGAGTTCCAAAATCAGGAACTATGAATTTATCGCGACTAGTGAATTCCCTCTTCTGAAGGACGTATTGAATTCCGTATTTGCTCCCTGCTTCTTCGTCAGAAACTAATATAACCCCTAGATTATTCTTTAACTCCTCCCTATGATCTATGAAGTATTTGAAAGTTACAAGTGAAGAAATGATTCCCTGACCATTGTCACAAGTTCCCCTTCCGTATATCTTGTCACCCTCTATCGTTGCTCTGAAGGGAGGATAACTCCACAATTCTTTATCACCTTCGCTAACAGTATCCATGTGCGCAACAAGCCACACAGTAGTTCTCTTTTTTAGATCAAGAAGGAAGAGCATGTTAGGCCTTTTAATTCCGTCAGAAACAGCATCGTACTCCTCAAACTTTATATCCCTGCTCCACCCTAAAATCTCATTTTTTAGGAAAGTAGCTCTCTCATTCTCGCCTTTCCCTCCGGCGGATGGATTCACAGCTGGAATTGATATCATTTTAGAATACAATTCTATGAATAGATCCCTTTCTGCCATATTGGATAATTTTTATCACATTTAAAATACGTTCGTTAGAATATAGGAAATGTGTTAAATGTGAAATAAATATTATATTATGAGCGAAATCTTCATAGGATGTTCTGGCTGGTTCTATCCTCACTGGTCTGGAGTCTTTTATCCTAGGGAAATCCCTCAAAAGAATTGGTTCAATTATTACTCATCTTTTTTCAATACCGTTGAGCTCAACTCAACCTTTTATTCATTCCCAAGTGTGGAAAAAGCAAGGAGGTGGTACAGGGAATCGCCAGCATCGTTCAGATACAGCGTTAAGATGAATAGGGTGGTTACGCACATAAAGAGGTTAATATCAGCTGATAATGAAATAGAAAGGTTCTACGAGTCGATATTGCATCTCAAAGAAAAGCTGGCGTCTGTTTTGGTTCAGTTTCCCCCATCTTTCAAATACTCTGAAGAAAACGTCGAGAGAATCTCATCCGCGATCCGCGAAGACATAAAGGTCTTCTTTGAATTTAGGCACAAAAGCTGGTATACAACTGAATCCCTTGACAAACTTAGAGAGCGAAATATAAGTATTGTAACGGTAAGCGTAAAAGGACTTCCCTTTCTTCTGCCAGAACAAGGAGATGCATACCTAAGGATGCATGGAGACGTGAATGGATATGCTACTGATTACAGCGACGATTTTCTCGAGAATCTCGCTAAAGGACTTGCGGGGAGAAGATATAATGAGATCTATATCTATTTTAACAACGATTACCACGGGTACGCCCCAAAGAATGCTCTAACTTTAAAGAAGCTGATCAAGGGGAGTTAACCGCCAGAGAAACATCACTATAATATATAAAATATATTTCAACAAATAATGACACTGAGAGTTGGAGATAAGGCACCAGATTTTACAGCAATTTCAGACGATGGTACTACCGTATCCCTAAGCGACAAATTGAAGGAAGGGCCAGTCGTTCTATACTTTTACCCAAAAGATGAGACCCCTGGTTGTGTTGCAGAGGCCTGTGCTTTCAGGGATAACTGGGAGGAAATAAGGAAACATGGTGCAACTGTTATAGGTGTGAGTTCGGATTCCGTAGAATCACACAGGCAGTTTAAGGAAAACAGAAAGCTTCAGTTTACTCTTTTGTCAGACCCAAAGAAAGAAATAAGGAAGAAATATGATGCAACCGGATCATTACTACCACCAAGGATAACATACGTTATAGACAAAAACGGTATAATAAGGGAAGTATACAATTCCCAGCTCAATGCTACAATGCATGCCCAGATAGCTCTTAAAGCCCTGAAATCTATAGAAAAATAAATGCTATTCACTTACCCTTGATAGGATCTTCTTTCCTTTATTGCGCTTTCAAGTCTTTTTAGCGAATTCAAAAGTTCCTCCCTTGTTTTTGACTGGCTGGCCCTAGGATCATTAAGGTACATTTTTGCCCGCTCTACGTGAAGCTGAGTTTCCTGCATATTCTTTACTGAATAAAACATATTAGCCAATGATATTTCGGCCTTCGCATCGTCTATTATATCATCAGGTGTTTCTCCTGAATTCTCATATCCCCCGGTAGCTTCTTGCTTGTACTGGGCAACATTCCTGCTAATCTTCCTCATATAGACCATACTGCCTATTGAAGATACCGCTATACTGAGGGCGAATACCACTATTATCATCACGAAAAAGAGTTCATAAGTTAACAGCTTGGAAAAGTAGGCAATGTAAGAAGCTGCATAACCAACTGCAAGTATTACGGGACTCATGAATTTTATCCAAGCAGGCATCTCTATTAACGGAGGAGCGTTTGGATTACTGAGGAAATAAGAAATTGCGGAAGATAGTCTCTCAACCTTCCTACTCCTTTTACACTCCGGAGATTGGAGAACTGATTGGGAGTCATTGAGTAACTGTTTCGATTTATCTATTGAACCTGTGAGTTTGTAAAGTTGTGCCAGCCGGAACATAGTATAACCGAGTTTGTAGCATCTGCTGGCGTTGATGCTTTTTGCCTTTTCTCTCGCCAAGACTTTTTCGAGGCGAGATATTTTCTTTTCAAATGGGTTCATGTTGCCATCACCCCCTTATATTTTGTTGTTAGACGATACTATATTGCATAGGCGATTAAATAATTATCCTATATATATTAAATATGAAACAAGAATATTTCATCGTGGCAAATCTACGATTACGTAATAGATAAAAAAAACTGAAATACCCTCTTTAAGTCTCAGTCCGAGGAGGGGCAAGATGTTATCGCCCAGTTTCAGGCTTGAAAAGGTATTTATTTTCATATTTATGTTTTTACTCATCGTCGGTCAAATTCTTCCCTCTACTGGGACGGAATCACACCTTCAATTGTTACCTCGGAGTCAGCTCAAAGATGATATGTCTCCGGCCGGAAATGTAGTCTACGCGTTTCCAGGGGAGATCGTTAATACCACAGTTTATCTTGGGGTGAACAGGCCGCAGGTATCATATTACGAAGTTACTTTAACATTAAATTCCTCAGCATTTGAAACTGTGAATGCATTACCTGTTTACGGGACAACCTCAAATGAGAGCGGGTACTTTATAAGAGTTTCATTTGCTTGCCCAAATGATCAGCCTGGGACATGGTGGAATCTTGGATACGAGCTCTTCCCATTGGAAAACCAAACAGTTGAAAGTCTTAAAGAGGATACAATTACAGCATCAGGTTCTGAAATTAATATAACCTCGAAGTCCAGTGGCTACATGTCAGGTTTCTTTGCAGTTTCAGGGAAGGTTATTCTTAGTTTCACCGAAAACGTAACCTCAGTTGTACTATACCCCGAAAATACCCAAAATTACACCGTCGTCTCAACCCAGGTTAATAGATGGACTTATTCCAATTCTCAATTGGTCATTTATTTTTCTCTTTATGATTACATAGATTCCTCAGGTTCGATTGTTCCCCCAGCGGTAACAGTGGAACTGGGGTATTATGTAAATCAATCTTACACTATACCAGGCTCATCGACAACGGGAAGTACTGGAGTTTTAGAACTTGTACAAGGGAATGGTGCGTATATAATGGGTATAACTTCATCTCAGATGGTGCAGATTCTCAGTTCAATCAATCAAACTCTATCAGTACCTGTTTCCCAATTAAATGCTGCTGTTGTTTCTATCAATGGTGATGTAGCCACTGTAGAGACCTCATTCGGCTCTATGCTTACGTCGTTGAACAATATAAATGCCTCACTGAAAAATGTGAGCAAAGGCGAAGCATTTCTAAGCACAGACATAGGTAATCTGGAAGTACCCCTAACTTCAATAAACGCTACTATTTCATCAATTAGGACAAACACAGTGATCCTCGAAACAGACTTGGGAGAAGTCCAAACCTCTCTTCTAAATTTGAATGCTAGCGTAAGTTCTGTCCGAAATGGAATAGCTTATCTGACAACATCTCTCGGTTCCTTAAAAGTACCCCTTTCAGATCTAAACGCAACAGTTGAAAAAGTGGAAAATGGGACAGCAATTCTCATTGGGTCTCTTGGTTCTATGGAAGCTTCTCTTAAAAGTATTAACTCAACGCTGGTAGAATTGTCCGGAGAAAATGCAACGCTAGAAACGTCGTTAGGAATTGTATACTTGAGTCTAAAAGAACTAAATGCTACCGTAACTAGCTATGGCTCCTCCATATCAAGGCTAAATGGAAGTATGGTTTACATCAACACCACCATTGGAAATATTTCAGGAACTGTTACAAAGATCTACAATAATACCGCGGTGATAGAAACTGCATTTGGTAATGTTACGGAATCAATTGGCAATATTAAAGAGCAGGTGACAAAAGATAACACTGCCACTAAGGATCCCCTGAGTCCTTTTTACTTAGTTATGATGGCTATGTTAGGAGCTGCAATATTCTTATCATTGCTTGCTGTATTCGATACCAGGAATATACTGAAAATCATTAGCGGAAAGGAGAAGTAACGGCTAATCATAAAAATATATTAATTCAAATTAACATATCAATTCCTTATGGCAGAGGAATTACTTTTTCCATCGAAGGAGTGGATTGAAGAGTACTGTCGTAGACTAAGTGAATCTTCTGACTATAATAAGTCAGGGAAAGGTTGGAAGGATCCAATAATGTTTAAAATTTCTGATCCGGAAACTCTGAAGGGTAGGAGTGATTTTGATTCCTTTATCCTCAACCTTAAGGACGGTAAATGCGAGGGAATTGAGATCGTAAAGGATGCGAACAGCAGCTCTCCATTCGTTCTGACAGCTTCATATTCGAATTGGAAGAAGATAATCGGAGGAAAGATAAACCCGACACAGGCAATGCTGACTGGGCAAATAAAGGTAAAAGGGAACATGGCAGTGCTCCTGAGGTATGCTTCAGCAGCAATTGCCATGGTAAAAGCAGCTCAGTCAATTCCAACTAGGTACGTTGATGATTTATGAGTCTTTACCAACTTCCCAGAAAGATTTATTTTCAAAGGGACATGGTTGATAGCTTATCTGATATCCTGTCAAGAGAAGGGCTTAAAAAAATTTTAGTAATAACGGACAAGAACATATTCGGCAGGTGGGGAGACAGAATCAGAAGGTCCCTTGGTGATATAGCGTGGGATTCTTTCTCTGATGTTTATCCTGAGCCCGAGATCGGATATATTGAATCTGTAGCTGATAGATTCTCATCCAAAAATTACGATGGAATAGTGGCAATAGGTGGGGGGAGTGTAATAGATTTTGCGAAATCAATAGCTATAAAGATTTCTGATCCGCAGGCGGACCTTGCCACTATAAACCCGTTTACACAGATAAATCTCAAGGTGAAGATCATAGCTGTTCCCACTACTTCAGGGACAGGAAGCGATGTTTCTTTCGGTGTTGTTCTTACGGATAAAGATGGGAAACTTGCCCTTGGAAATTACGATTTGGTTCCCTATGCAGATATACTTGATCCATCATTAACCCCAGAAGATGAAGCTATAATAGTTCCGACAGGCATTGATGCTTTCGTTCATTCCTTTGAGTCTATTGCTTCCACAACATCAACTCCTTTTACTGATGCCCTTGCTGAAAAGGCCATTGAGATGATCCGGGATAATCTTCAGAAGGCTATGAAAAATGAGGAGGAAGCAAAAGATGCTATGCATCTTGCTGCTACTATGGCCGGAATGGCCTTTTCCAACAGCGGAACAGCGCTAGCCCATGCTCTAGGTCACGCATTCGGAGCTACCTTTCATATAACTCACGGAACATCCGTTGGTCTTTTCCTTATGCCATCTATGCGTTTAAACCATAGAGATCCTCTGACTGCAAATAAGTATGAGAAGATAGCCAAAAGACTTGGACTAACCTCATTTGATAACCTTCTAGATGACATCAAAGAATTTTTCAAAAGTGTTGGGCAGCCAGTAGCGGTTAGTGATCTAAATATAGATAGAGATGTATATTTCAGAAAGATTGGATTTATGATACCACTCGCCATGAGAGATAGCGAGCTCGCATTCAATCCTGTTGTTGTGGGAGAGGAAGACCTCAGGTTAATATTCCAGGAAAACTACTGATCAGGTAAAATCATTTCTAAATAGGCAGGAAGCACAGTTACCTCTATAGGCGTTCTTCCTACAACTTCGCCGTCCACCTCTATAAGATTTCCCTTATCTAGAAAAGTAAATCTTTCTGACCTCCCTTCTATTGAAAGACCCATAGATATGTACTTCCCACTTATCAGTTTGTTGAGATTTAAAAGTGTCTTTATCCTAGAATAAGGCCTCAGGATGTGGAGATCTAGAAGGGCATCATCAATGCGAGAGTTAGGTGACGCAAGCATCCCGCCACCAAAATATCTTCCATTTGCAACTATTACCTCTATTGTATCTACCTTATTGTTCCCGTCGTAATTGAAATCAATTGTGAACCTCTTCAATTTTCTAATAACGGAAATGACCCCAAGAAGAAATGATAATTTTCCAAAGAATTTGTGGCTGTTTACGAAGTTCATGACTTCTGCGCCAAAACCTATTTCAAGTATATTCACGAAAAGGCGCGTATTTCCGTCGCCCAGGAATATAATTTTCCCCACGTCTATTTTTTTCGTCTTCCCTCTTTTTATTGTGGAAATTGCTTTGTTTAATTCACTAATGCCAACTGTCTTCCCGAAATCCGATCCAGTGCCAAGGGGAATGATACCTATCTTTACTTTTTTCCCGGCCACTCCGTTCACGATTTCATTTAGTGTGCCGTCACCCCCGCAAGAAATAATTGTTTCGTCTGTTGATTCACTTGCTAATTTGGATGCATGACCAGGGTATTCAGTGAAAGCAACTTTCATATCTAAGAATAACGGTGAAATTTTAGGATAGATTCTGTCCCATTCCCTGCCTGCCCTCCCGTTGCCTGCAGTCCTATTAACGATGAAGAGCGTACTCACAGTAACATAATTTGCTTCTGGGTAAATATTATTTAAGCTCTACAAACCTGGGCCGAGGATCCCGTCAGGATCCAGGAATCTTTTCACTGCTCTTATGAGTTCGATTGTATTTCCCTTGTAATCAGGCAGGAATTTGCTCTGAATTGTTCCTATACCGTGGTGGTGTGAAATTGAGCCGCCTTTCAAAATTATATTTTTAACGATCGCATCTCTTAGAGAATAAACAGTCTCCTCTTTATTCTCAGGTGTGTGGAAGAGAAATGTGAAATAAAGGGCTGAACCAGTTGCGTATTCATGTGAAGCGTGGCACATCAG
>JAVYOD010000010.1:0-32517 GCA_038734825.1 Thermoplasmatales archaeon | reverse complement strand
TGATGATGTCTCTTTATAATCCCTTCCCATTGGCTTTATCCCTAATTCACTTTAAGCTCGACATTACTCTTTATTCCTTAATGAAAGATACGATGAAATTGTAGGAATCCAGATCAGTTACAAAGGAGTCAAAAGTTGAACATAATGTAAAAAACATCCGCTGTTCGTGCAACATCTTGTCTTAAACTATACTGTTTTCTTGTTATTTGATAATATACTTCATCGTTCTGATTGTGTTAAGATAAAAGACCTAGAAAAAGTCGGTGATTTCATCTATAACAAGATATCAATACTGAGCAATTTATTAATAAAGCAGGAACTTTCGTCAGTGAAGCGGGATTTGAAACAAATTACTGGTGAACATTATCTCTCAGAATTTTCCTATAATTTAAAATCGCGTGGTGATGGTTCCAAAGTAAATTCTCCAAAAATAGATAAAAGGATTATGATTGCTCACCCTGGATTTCAAAAGGATTTAACAAAGGTAAAAGTAGAAGGTGAAATTTGTCTAAGTTATGGTATGGATGTGGAGAACATACCTCTAATTTTCGATTATGCTTACTAACTTCCTAAAGTATACATATAATTTTGGAATGACAACACCAAATAGTTTTTTAAACGGAACTTCCGCTCATCATTAATCTCCTGGCGTTCTCAGAACGACAGTAGCGCCCACACTTAAATTAATTTGTTGAGTAATCATAATAAGAATTCTTTTATCTGAAGTCGGTACTAGGTCGGGGGTAGGATCATAGCTCATATTTTCAACCAGTGAGTATAACAAGCGGAAAACTAAATAAGACCTGGCATTAAGCATCAGTATAAAGCTAAAGTGCAGCATGTACCCTGATCAACGGTATCTGAATGAAAAATAGCGTATGTGCTTTTCTGAATCTTCTGAAAATTTTAATGTATGATTAAAAAGAAGGATTTATAGCTCTTTTTAAGATGGAAATACGATGGAAAATATATGAAAGAAACATTAGAAAAGGCAGTAAGGCCGTTCGAGTTAGGCGTGCATTCTTACACGTACAATAATTGCTTTCTATAAAAATGGAGGATTCCGATAGCTATTCAATTATTGGTACGTATATGACGATTCATCCACATCACAGTTTTCAGTGGCTATCTCAAACATTTCGTAATCACAAATGGGAAGCAATTTATCAAAAAATATACGATTAAAAATGTTTTATTGCCTAACATGAAAAATACAGAATTGATTTGGAACTCTTCCATAGATGTTTATCAAAAAATAGTAGATCACCCATTTCTGGATGAACTAAAATCTGGAACTCTCGATATTGAAAAATTCAAGTTCTACCTGGCTCAGGACAGCCTTTACCTAAGCTATTATGTCAGGGCGCTATCATATCTGGCAGCAAAATCCCCTGTAATTAAAGCAACTAACATGTTTTCAAGACATGTAGCGGAAGCAAGCAGGATTGAAGCGTCTCTCCATTCATCCATCCTTCAGAAATTTGGGGTAAATTTGAGCAGTTATAAACAGTCTCCAGCTTCGAGAGCATACACCGACTTTCTGATAGCTATGACGGCTTCAGAGCCATTCCATGTTGGCCTCGCGTCAGTGCTCCCATGTTACTGGATATACAGAGAAGTTGGCCGGCATGTAAGGAAAACTATGAGCGATGATAACCCGTACGTTGTTTGGGCCGATGTATACTCCGGTAAGCAATATGGTGATTCAGTGCAGGAGGTGCTTGATTTGATTGATTCGATGAAATTTACAGAAGATCAGCTAGGACAGATGAAACTGGTTTTCAGACTTGGTTCCTATTATGAATATAGGTTCTGGGATAGCGCATACAAGCTTGAGGGATGGCTCATTGATCCATATTTCTGAACGCTTTCATTGAATACATTGGGTTAACAGGGCCATGACCATTGCCAATCCTTAAGGAATTCATTATCGATTTCTGCATGAACCTTCTCGCTAGTGAGTAAGCTTGAACAGGCTCATATCCCCTGCTTAGGTATGAAGCAATTGCAGCTGCAAGTGTGTCTCCCCCTCCGTGTGTATCCTCTGTACTTATCCTATTGTACGTAAATTCCTTGAAAGTTTTTCCGTCATACAGAACATCAGTCACCTTTTCTCCTCCAACGTGACCCCCTTTGATCACAACGTATGATGGACCGAGATCCTTTATCCTCCTGGCAGCCTCATACATTTCTTCAATTCCATCTACCTTGATGCCCGAAATTATCTCAGCTTCATATGCATTGGGTGTTGTAAAGTAGGCTATTGAGAGGAGTGATCTTTTTAAAGCGGATATTGCATTCCTTTTTAAGAGAACAGCTCCGCTCTTTGCAATCATAACAGGATCAACCACAAGCTTTAGACCATACTCTTTGGCCTTTCTTACAACTGAATTAACTATTTCATAACTGCTAAGCATCCCAGTCTTGCCGAAAACTACAGGAAAATCCTTCATTACCTCATCTATCTGCATTTCAACAATCTTAGGTGGAACGTCGTGTATCGCAGTCACTTCGTATGTATTTTGCGCGGTAATTGAAGTAATTACTGTTGCGCAGTAGACGCCAAGCATCGTGCATACCTTCAGATCCTGTTGCATTCCTGCACCTGCACTTGAGTCTGAACCAGCAATTGTCATTGCGAATTTCATTTGCGATCTGATTAAAACACAGTTTATAAAAGGTCTTTTTACTAATGTTTGCCATCTATTTTTTTATATATTAATTAAGTGTACGTTCAACAATATTATCCAATTTAAGAAGATAATTTGATTTTTAACCATTTAGCTTCCGCAAGGAAGGTTAAACAGGTTTCCTATCCTAACCTTGCTCTCATTATCTCTGCCCCTCGGTAGTTATTAAAGGATCCTATGTAAATGTCAGGACACAACTTTTCAAACGGTTTCTGGCATTTTAGCCGAGAATAAGGGTTAGAATGCTTCTGGCTACATTTTGGCACATGTAATATGAAACACCAGACCTGATGTTCGTGATAAGATCCCAGACATAGGTACCACTATGGCAGGTGATAATTTCATCTATATCGCATAACTCCCGAGGAATGGCAAGCAGATTACATCTAGGATATCGACCCGCAATGACCAGAATAGAATTAAGCCATAAAGCTCTCAATATTTGTCACAAACAGTAATCTGAAAGCGGGATAGCTTTCAGGAGCAAAGAGAAATAAACACATCTTGCAGCTTGATCAATTGGTTCTTTAATGTCAGATCTATAATTAGCAGCTGTTCTATATACTTGAGTTAAGCAAAAAACTTTAAAGATATGGTCATAGCTTGTGCGCTAAAGTATAGTGGAATGTAATCACCCTGAATATTTTTGATTCATAAAAAATATAATGAAGGGCAACAACAATGAGATGGGCAGATTCTGATCTATTGTTCACGCATGATCTGTTGTCCTCCATTTATTTACAAAGGCACGTGCACTGCTCAAAGGGTCACTTGAATCAAATATTCCTGAAATAACAGCAGCACCCCTTGCTCCAAGCTTCTTAATGAGGGCGATGTGTTCAAGCTTTATACCACCTATAGCGTACACTGGAATGTGCACAGCCTTTACAATTCCTGCAAATCCGTCAATTCCAATCACCCTTTCTTCAGGCTTTGTATTTGACTTGAACACGCTTCCAGCTCCGATGTAACTTGCCCCGTGCATCTCTCCTTCAATTCCCTCCGTAATTGAGCTAGCTGACACACCAATTATTACATCTCCAAGGATGTCCTTTACAAGTTCAGGAGGGAAGTCATCCTGGCCAACATGAATACCGTCAGCATCGCTTGCATAGGCAACATCAACTCTGTCATTGACTATGAATATAGCATTGTAAGAATTGCAAATTTCCCTCAATCTTCTTGCCTGAGATATCATTTCCCGAGTGCTAACATTCTTCTCTCTATACTGGATAATTGTTATACCTGATTCAAGAAGAATTTCTGCGCTACTGAAGTGGTCGAGGCCCTGCTTGCGTGTAGTTATGCCGTATATACCACTTGGCAAACTCTTCACGGCAACTTACATAAAAGCATAGGCAAATACATTGCGATAGCTATTTAAAAATGCAACATTAGAGGCAATTATGAATCTAAAAAAAGAATTACCAGAACTTGGAAAGCTTCCACCTGATGTCTTTTCTGAAATAATATACCCTAACACAGGCAAGGCAAGGGAAGAAGTGGCCGTTATGCCTGCATTTGGGGTCGATTTCGGTGTGGTTGAACTTGGCGATCTTGCGCTCATAGTCAAGACTGACCCTGTTTTTATAGTGCCAGAATATGGATGGAAGAAGAGCTCATGGTTTGCAGTGAACATACTTGCGAGCGACGTTTCAGTTTCAGGTTCCCCACCAATGTATATGGCGATAGACCTTAACTTGCCAAAAAGGATGAAGAGGGATGAGTTTGAGTTTATGTGGAAAGGAATTAGCGAAGAGTGCAAGAATCTTGGAATTTCTATAGTTGCAGGACATACCGGAAAATATGAAGGCACTGATTACCCCATGATAGGCGGTGCTACAATGCTTTCAGTCACTTCAAGGGATGGCTATATCACAACCCAGATGGCGAAGCCTGGAGACAAGGTGCTTATGACCAAGGGCCCTGCAATTGAAGCAGCTGGCATACTTTCGTCCATGTTTCCAGGCTACGTAGGGAAAAAGTTCGGGAGGGAGTTTGCTGATAACGTATCTGAATTATTCTACAGGCAGAGCGTAGTAAAGGATGCACTAACGCTTGCCAAAATTGGACTGAGAACAGGAGTCACTTCAATGCATGATGCAACTGAGTACGGGGTGTGGGGAGCATTACATGACATAGCTGATGCAAGCGGGTACGGCATAGAGATCCAGGAAGACCTTCTATTCTACGATTCCGATGCATTTAAAGTCCTTAACGCTTTTGCAGAAGTGACTGGCATTGAAGCTGACCCGTTTGCGGCAATAAGCGAAGGCACATTAGTTGCTACAGTGAAGCCAGAAAGGGCTGAAGACGCTGTTAAAATTTTAAGGAATTCAGGTATAAATGCAGGGATCATAGGAGAGGTGAAGGAAGATAGGAGAGTGACAATAAGGAAAGGCAGTGCTACGGAGAATATCAAAAGGCCTGAAATTGATCCGTTCTGGCCAATATTTTTCAAGTCCCTCCAAATTTTTAAAGGCTAGTACAGTGGATTATATATGCAATTATTATCGCATTGAAATGAGCTTGTGTTTTTATCTGATGCAAACATTATCTTCAAGCTAAATTATATTTATCACCATACTATGGTTTCCATTTGTTCTTCACCCTTTATGAATTATCATCCCTATACTTATCGGGGTGTGCTTTCAGCTATACTGAACTTCCCTAGCCACTTTTGTGAACTCAAGTAGCCTTTCAACCTTTTTCTTGGGATTGAGTTTAGGAGAATTCTCTTTCATACACACTATGCCAGTGTCAATCCGAAGGCAGGTTCAGATTTCTCTTCTTGAATCATAATAGTGTTCATAAGATGTTGCGCCCTTAGGCATCTTGTTTTTTCTCTCGATATCTAGTTCCTGCCTATTACAAGCTTATTCGATATAGCTAAAATCCTTTTTCTATTTGATCATTTGACTTTCACACGCTTATCAAATTATAGATATCGCAACTTGCCTGCGTGTCTGGCTTGAACAAGACAGCTCCCACCCAACCCCTAAGTTATAAAAATGTTACCCAGGTTTAATCTGAAGAAACTGTATTTTCTAAAGGAAAATAAGTATCGCAGTTCGAAAGAGTTCTTGCATGAATCTTTATTGCCACTTTTTGTAGAGAAGACTAATTTTCTGATTGTATTCTTAATAAAAAGAAAGTAAAGAATAATAAATGAGAAACTATTTTTAATCCCTAATTTCCTTCTCCACTAGGTACGCAGTCAATAACAGGAGAGCTGCCGCTAGAACAGCAAGAGCTCCTAGCCACTCCCCTTCGAGTTTCCATTGAGCAGCAGTTAAATTACCATTGATTATAACAGTCCTTATCGCCTCAGCAGACCAGGAAACAGGATTGTACTCTGCAATGTTTCCTATCCAGTTGGCCATCATCTGCCTTGAAAACATAGCGTAGCTCACAAACATAAGGGGCAAATTTACGAGATTGACAATCCCGAAAATTGACTGCATGTTTGTCATCCGTGTTGCAATTACACTGAAAATTGAGGAAAAGATGAATGCTACCAATATTATAGCTGTTGCCACTATAAGCGCGTCAACTATTGTGAAGCCATGTTGGAATTTGAGGCCATTAGGAATCAGATATGCCGCTATCACCAGTATAAGAGACTGGGGCAGTATTCGTATGACTGACGATATTATCTTTGAAAAAACTATTGAACTTCTCCTTATCGGAGATGAAAGGAATCTGCCCATAGGCCCAAGGCGTCTATCGAATATGATCTGAGTTCCCGCGAACATCGCAGTAAATAGACCCATCGTTGTAAGGACGCCGCCAACTATGTACGTTATATAATTTGGAGCTCCATCCAGTATAGCACGAGCAGCAGCGTTTCCTTCTGGCCCAGCGAAAAATTTCGTAATATCAAAGGCGCTTCCAAAAAGCGCGATCCAAAATATGGGCTGAATAAGGCCAGTGAAAAAGAATGTCGGATTCCTAATCCATTTCTTTAGCTCTCTGACAGTTAAAGGCCACAGTCCACTCATGTCCTCACTCTCCTTAGGTTCATAACAAGCTTCCTTGCGTCTTCTCCCCCTTCACCTTCCCTTATATCTCTGCCTGTATATTCCAGGAAAACTTCATCCAAAGACGGTTTCTGTAGTGTCAAATGTTCTATTGACAGGCCGTGTTGCGAAATATAATTTATAATATTAGGCAGCGATACGTCTGCATTTGCTACTTTTATCCTAAGTGCATTCTTACCAGTCTCCGTCACCTCAATCGCGTCAGGTACCTTTTTCATCACTCCTACACCAGTCTCATCCTTTAGTGTCAGATTTATTATGTCTCCCTTCAATGATGCTTTAAGTTCAGTAGGAGATCCTGTTATGAGCACTTTCCCGTGATCTATAATTGAAACCCTGTCGGCGAGCGCATCGATCTCTTCCAGATAGTGTGATGTCAAAATTATGGTAATTTTGAGCCTGTCCCTGATGTCTTTGACATAGTCCCACATTTGAGTCCTCGTCTGAACATCCAGGCCCAAAGTAGGTTCATCAAGAAACAAGATTCTCGGCTCATGAACAAGGCCCAATGACAATTCGAGACGCTTCCTCATACCACCTGAATAAGTCCTGACAAGTCTGTCAGCAGCATCTTCAAGATCAACTAGTTTGAGGAGCCTGTTTATGTTCTCCCTTGCCTTCGACTTAGGAACGTCATAGAACTGCGAAACCATTAACATGTTCTCTCTGCCAGTTAGATCTTCGTCTGCCGTAAAATCCTGGGGTACAACTCCAATTACCTTTCTTACCAAAAAGGAATCCTTGACTATATCGTATCCGCCAACTTTCGCAGTTCCGCTCGTTGGCTTTATTCTCGTTATCAACATATTGATCGTTGTTGTTTTGCCAGCTCCGTTAGGACCGGCAAGGCCGTAAATCTCACCTTCCTTTATGTTAATGTTGAGATCTGAAACTGCCCTTATTTTACCTCCGTAAATCTTTGTAAGATTTCTTGTTTCTATTATTGTTTCACCCATAATATCACCTCTTAATTCTCGAGGAACTTCTTCCTTGTCTCATTTACTATCTTTATGGTTTTTTCAGCCTCAACTTCAAGGCTTATCAGAAAAGCTTCATATTGTTTTGGATTTTCGACATTTTTCATTATTCCTTCCAGGTTTTCAGACAAAAACTCATTAATATGCTGGGCTGAACTTATTAAAAACCTCAACTTCTCTTCTGGACCCATAGTTTCCATCCAGAGCCTTCCCATGTACTTAGAGATAGGCGATTGTTCAAAGTGTCTTTCTTTGATCTTTGAAATGAGTGCCTGCCCTTTTTCTGTTATTTTATACATCACCTTTCCACCCTCTTCGTACCTCTCAACAAAACCCCTCTTCCTGAGCCTGTCCAAAGCTGGGTATATCGATCCAGCCCCTGGTTTCCATGCTCCTCCTGTCTTCTCGGATATCATATTAGCCACCTGATTCCCATATATCGGACCATCTTTCACCATTGTTAGGATGATAAAGAAGATTATACCCCTATTCCACCTGTTGTTTTCAGGGTCCATAGGCCTTATTGATTCATTATATAAAACGATATCGATATCGATACAGCGACAATCAAAATAATCCACATAGCAAATACCCTCCAATCTAACTTGAAAAGAATTTAAATGAGATCTTGTTTATGAACGATGCCAGTCAACTCCAAATTCCCGTTAATAGAAGATCATGGTGTCCTTTTAAACAACAGGACTGCGGCACTGGTCTCAAAAGAAGGGGAAATAGACTTTGCCTGTTTTCCAAACTTTGACTCCGATATGGTCTTCTCTTCAATCCTCGATAGAGAGAGGGGAGGCTACTTTATAATTAAGCCTGTCGGGAATGGTATAGAAGGTAGGCAATATTACGAACCAGATACCAACATTTTGTTCACCGTGTTTTACCAGAAAGGAGAGCGGATACTATCCGTTATGGACTTCCTCCCGATGAGTCATGAGAATTATGTGTATTTCTCCGAGATCCATAGAAGGATAGAAGCTTTCAGGGATGTCAAGGTATCCATTTCTTTTAGACCCTTTTTCAGCGAATCCAGGAAGGGAATAAAGAAAATTGATCACAGCGGCTATATGTCCTACTCTGACAATTCAACCCAGTTTCTTTCAACGACTGTGGATTTAGAAGTAAATGATGATGAGGTTTTTGGAAACATAGAGCTGCCAGAGACAGAGGTACTTTGGATGGTGACAGCTCACAATCTAAAGAAGGCATATCCACCTTCAGTATTCTCAAGCGAGTTAAGGCTATGGCAGACCAGGAAGTTCTGGAAAGAATGGTTACTGAAATCTACATATCAGGGAATTTTCTATGACGTTGTTAACCGCTCTCTTCTAACAATAAAAGGCCTGTTCTTCGACCCGAAAGGCTTCATGGTTGCTTCTCCAACAACTTCACTGCCTGAGTCTATTGGAGGTGAAAGAAATTGGGACTACAGGTTCATGTGGGTTAGGGATACTGCATACGCTGTGGATTCACTCATACAGCTTGGCTACCTGGACGAAGCAACTAGATTTTATCTGTCAATAATCGACAGATTTGAAAAGGACGGGCGCCTCTACTCAGTTTACGGCATAACAGATGATGCGCTAACAGATGAAAAGGTACTTAACTACTCAGGCTACGAAAATTCAAAGCCTGTTAGGGTTGGAAACGCTGCAAGAAGCCAGCTTCAGATAGATCAGTACGCATCCCTCATAACTTCTCTGAAACTCATCTTGGAGAATTCTGGATTTATTAGCACTCATATGCTTGAAAAGGTTTTCTTGTTAGGAGATTCTCTTATGAGGATCTGGAACCTGCCAGATTCCTCCATCTGGGAAATAAGAGGAAAGAGAAGACATTACGTATATTCTAAGGCCCTGGCTTGGAAAGGGCTCTCGGATCTTGCTTGGATATATAACATTCTCGGCGATCAAAGCTCATCCAGATTAGCTAAAAATGAGGCGAAGAGAATAGCAAAGGAGATACTAGAGAAGGGGGTCTCAAGATCGGGCTATCTTTCGCAGAGCTACAATTCAGAAGAATTAGATGCTTCCCTTCTCAGACTTCCCCTAATTGGATTTTGCTCTGTCACCGATCCCTTATACGTAAGAACTTTTAGAGAAATTGAGGAGAGACTTATGCCGGAGAGGTATCTTTTTAGGAGGTATACGCTTGATGATGGGCTGAAAGGCTCAGACAACGCCTTTCTTCTCCTTTCCTTCTGGTACATCAGAAACCTTATAAGAATGTCACGATTAGAAGAGGCTCATGAAGGCATAATGAAGCTCCTTAATATAGGCAACAACCTTTACCTGTTCCCAGAGGAAATTGAGTTCGGCACACACAGGTACCTAGGCAATTATCCGCAAGGGTTGAGCCATTTTGCATTGATACAGACCATATACGAATACAATAAGGCGCTCTCTGCCGGAAAGTAGCGTTATGTCTCTTGCCTTTAGTTATAAAAACGCAGATTATCTTAAATTCTGATTTTCCCTTGTGTTCGTTAAAGATTTCCTATAAATTTTAATGTTCGCTCGCGTGTCAATCCAAGCGAACACCATATTCTATTTTAGAAAAATTTAAATAATGGTTAATAATCACTAATCAACGTTAGGTTGTTAACCGGAGGTGATTAACATGGTAGGGAGAAGGATAAGGAGAAGGGATGATGAATTCTGGGATTACATAGAGGACTTCTTTGAAAACAGCGACAGAGAATACAGAAAATTCATCGAAAGATGGTTCGATGCGTTTGATGAGCTAGAGAACCTCAAAGGCCAGCCTGGTACGTACGTCTACGGATTTACTTACAGAATTGGACCCGATGGGAAACCAGAATATAGGGAGTTCGGTAACATACCTAGGGAATATTCTGAACTTCCAAGTATTGAGTACAGGGAGCCCATTACCGACGTGCAGAACAGAGAAGACGAGACTGACATAACACTTGAACTTCCAGGAGTGAACAAAAGTGATATAAATATAGAGACCGGTGATAAGAGCTTAATCGTAAGGGTGGACAAAGAGGGAAGGAAATACTATAAGGAGATAAAGGTACAGTTTGATATCCAACCAGAGAACGTAAAAGCAACGTACTCTAATGGCGTACTAGACATTGTGATAAAGAAACCACAGGAGAACAAAAAGGAAGGAAAAAGGATACCTGTAGATTGAATATGAACGGAGACCTTCTGGACCTTATAGACAATGAGATCAGAAGAAATATACTAAGTATTCTGTCTATAAGGCCCTCATATACTTTCGAACTGGCCCGCTACCTTGGTAGTTCGCAGCAACTTGTTGCTAAGCACTTAAAATTGCTTGAAGACGGAGGTCTTGTTTACAAGGTAGGAAAGATAGAATCTGACTCAGGCCCGCCACGTATTCTATATAAAGCAAACCTACCACTTCTGTCCCTTCTTCAGTTCATAGAAAGCATATCATCCAGTATGGAGAGCAAAGAAGAGGTTTATAACTTTGAAGGTAACGTGAAAGATCTCGTTAAAAAGCTCAAGGAGATAGATGGGAAGATAAAGGTAATAGAGACAGAATTGAAAAATCTGATGCTCCAGAAGCAGAAGATTTTACTAGCTATAAGCGACCTTTGCCCTGATACAGAAACACCGCTATTTTTCAGGGCGATCAATGAAGCCTTCCGGAGTGGTAATTTCGATCTGATAGAGAAAATGATGTCCATTTAATGTGGAGCAGATCAGATCGCCTGTCACTCATCATTTTCAGCTTAGGCTAAAGTCATCATCCTGCCCCGTTCTTATCATATCAAACATTTTATTATGTGTTTCCCCTATATTTATTGCAGGAACAAAACTACAAAATAAAAGGTTATGATGTTGTTCCTATGTATACGCGAAGGGGAGACAAAGGGGAAACCGACACCGCCTACGGAGAGAGGATAAGAAAAGACAGCCAACTCATCGAATGGGAAGGTACTTTGGATGAGCTAATATCTTCTATAGGGTTTTCTAAATCACTGCAGAGTTACGATGACATAGTGAGTGATCTTACAACAGTTCAACAAGACCTCTTTCACCTAGGTGAAGAAATAATCACCCAAGGACAGGGAAGAAAGCTGAGGGATGATGGTGTAAAATGGATGGAAGGCAGAATATCATCATATCTAAAGGAGATAGGTCAGATCAAGTTGTTCGTTGTACCAGGAGGCAGTATTAGTGCTTCTTCTCTCCAGCTTTCAAGAGCAATAGCCAGAAGAGCGGAGCGCCGACTTGTTGAGCTCGCTCAGAGGCAGCAAATAAACCCAAACTTACTGCAGTATATCAATAGACTCTCCTCCTTCCTTTTTATGATTGCCGTCGCTAACAATAAAAGGGCTGGAATTGAAGAGATCCTTTACCCATGGCCTAACCCAGAAAGAATGAAGGAAGAATAGAAATATGAACTCCCCCTAACATACTATGGTTCAGGAAATCGTAAAAAGTGCGCGATCTATAACGCCCATGGAGCTCGATGGAGGAGGAGTTATAAGGTGGCTTATAACACACAGAGATGGAGCCTTGAATTTTTCAATGAGACTAATTGAAGTCCCCTCTGGCAAGTCCACCCCAGATCACTCGCATGACTATGAACACGAGATGTACTTCATTGAGGGAGATGCGGACGCCATTATAGAAAATAGGAAGTATAAGGTTTCCAATGATTATTTTGTTTTCATACCCCCAAACTTGAGACATACTATTATCGCGATCAGCGATGTAAAGCTAGTTTGTATGATACCTATAAAGGCGGCTAAAGCTATATTGGGGCCTTAGGCTGACTGCCCTCCGCTGTACTTTGGTGCATACTTTTTATTCAGCTTTTCTGGATTGGTCATTTCGAAATACCTGTCAAAAATGAAATCTGCCCTGCCCTTAAGCGTCATCCAATATATCCTCGCCATTGACATCTTCATGAAATGCTTTAACCTAGTAGGCGGATAAGGGACAGTTGGGTTATTGAAATCCGCAATAACAAATGTGGCCTTTCCGTAGGCTGTATCAAATGGGCAGTTGATCCTCCCGTTGAATTCGCCGTATTCACCGTTAAGTAAATGCGCTACAGTCATCGCTTCTAAGTGGGCTGTCACACCAGTTTTCGAGGTCGGAATCGTATTGCAGTCCCCAACTGCAAACGCATCATCGTAGCCCTTTATGTTGATTTTTCTATTATCCACCTTTATGAACCTGTCCTCGTCCTGTATCCCATCTGGCACTATCTTTATGTTTGTTCCGCGGCACGGAGGGACGATAATAGGGAGATCGTATTTTATAGAGTCGCCCTCTATAGAGTTTATAACCTTGTTTTCAACATCTACGTTGTCCACATCGAAAAACGGAAACACTTCTATCCCCCTCTGTTTAACCAATGGCTCTACCACTCTGTTCATAGGTTCTGCAGGGTAAGCTCTGGGAAAAGGGGTGAAAAATTTGATACTCGTTTTACTTTTCAGACCTTTCTTATTGAGATATTCTTCAAGCTGAAACGCCCCTTCTAAAAGTGATGGAGGGCACTTGCACGTGGGTGATGACTGACCTATCGCTATTGTTCCACCCTTGAAATTTTTGATGTGAGTCCAGAGCTTATATGAATTTTTTACGCTTGTATGGTAATCTCCGTATTCATCGTAAATAGATCTCAGACCAGGTATAACGTCAGGGTCCGGAGTTGTTCCCGTCGCAATTACAATATAATCATATTCGTAAGAAACTCTCCTTGTCCCGTATGCTTTCCTCTTGTCCAAATTAATCTCCTTTATTTCATCATGTACAAAAGTCACGCCTGGTTTAAGGAGATCGGCGTTTGGTTTCCAAATTTTCCTCTTTGAACCCTTGAAAGCTACATATAGAAACCAGGGCTGATAGTAGTGAAGTTCGCTCTTGTCAACGACGGTGATGTCATAATCTCTTGGATTCAGGTGATTTGCTAGAATCACACCTGCGTCTCCGCTCCCCACTATTAGAACCTTTTTCATTTTCCCAGCTTACCTATCTCTTATTTACTTTTATTCTCACCACTATTTTGTCAGCGTCTTCTTTTATCTCAAGAATCTCGTTGCCAGTCTTCTTAGCCCAAGCCTCAGTATCCGCCTTCACTCCTAGATCAGTAGCCCAGAGTTCCAAAATATCGCCGACCTTTGAATTCCTATATGCCTTTATAAGGTCCGTGATTGGACCAGGGCAGGCTGAGCCCCTAGAATCGATAACTTTAGCATCTACCATTGTTTACCACCTCATATGAAAAGCGTGTTGCCCCCTGAGCTTTCCTGAACGAAGGTTGCAGCTCCTACAATTCCATCAATTATTGGATCAAGATCTTCTTTCTTTATTCCCATAATGCTCGCGGTCATCGAGCAGGCATAAATTTTAGCACCGAATTCCTTTGCCTCTTTCAGCATTTCATACCAAGACTTTACCCCATCCCTTTTCATCCCCTCGAGAAGCATCGGACCCATACTTTCAAATTCTTTAGGAAGCATCATCTTCTTCTCACCCTTCACAAAATTTAAGAGCCCCCAAAACGTTGCAAAAATTTTAACTTCTTGACCCAACACAGCCGCTGCTTGTGCTATTACGCTAGCGGCTATGATTCTGTCCGTAGTTCCGCTGAACAGAATGATTGAAATTTTTTCTTCCATATGTCATCACAGCTAGATATTAGAATTCTAGATATAATCCTGTGCTTAACAATTATAGTTCTAATTAATTAATTTTATCGCTCTTTATTAGATCGCGAAGTGCAAAATTAATTACCCTTTAATACGACTTCAGCAAATGCAGCTGCTTGAGTTCTGGTGCTCAAATAGAGAACCTTCCGCTCGAAGCAGGCTCTCCGCATTATCTTTCCATCCAATTCTGATTTATAGTTATCAGAAAGGATGTTTATGACAGCAGATATATTCCCAAGTTTAAGCAGATCAATAGTGTTTGGACTCCCTTCAAAAATTTTTTTGACTAATGCTGTATTAATACCGTACATTCCCAGCTTCTGCCGCGTCCCTTCCGTGCTGTATATGACCTTCCCTGCCCTGTGTATCATCCTAATTATCCCTATGAATTCACCTACTTTTTTTGAGGGAATAGTTATGATAACACCTTCCTTCGAAATGTCAAAACCCGCAGCCTCGTACGCGTTTTTCAATGCTTCCGTTAGAGTATTTCCCATTCCGATAACCTCACCGGTGCTCTTCATTTCCGGACCTAATATCACGTCTGCCCCTGCCAGCTTGTCGAATGGAAATATTGGCAGTTTGACACCGATCTTCTTCCTTATCCTGAATTCCGTCGGAACAGGCTTTCCCAGCAACGCATCAGCAGCAATTTCAGATAGGTCAAGCCCAGAGATTTTAGAAACTAGCGGAAATGATCTTGAGGATCTGGGGTTTATTTCTATTATGTGAACGATATTATCCTTTATGGCGAACTGAATATTTATTGGCCCAACTATGCCAAGCTTGTTACAGATGAGTCTCGTATATTCCTTCATGGTTTCCTGAAGGTGATTTGGTATGTTTACAGACGGAAATATGCTAGTTGAGTCTCCAGAGTGAACACCTGCTTCCTCTATATGTTCTATTATTCCAGGGATGAGTACGTTTTTCCCATCTGAAACACCATCTATTTCGGCTTCTATAGAGTTGTCTAGGTACTGCTCGACAAGAAATTCGGTGACATACTTTCCATGTTGAACTACGTATTCTCGCGCATCTTCCCGTGACCTTAGCACAGCCATGTGCGCCCCCGAAATCGTATAAGAAGGTCTAACTATAACAGGGAACGATATTTCATTTATTGCCTCCATGAATTTCTCAACTGATGAATACCTGTACCTAGGGTACGGTATTTTCATCTCGTTCATAAGCTGGGCAAACTTTTCTCTGTCCTCAAGAATATCTATTACTTCTACGTCCGTTCCGACAATTTCAATTCTGTCCCCAAGTTCTCCCTTTATCCTTTTTAGTAGATTTATTGGCCTCTGACCACCAAACCACGGAATGAGCTTCTTGCAGTTGGAGTTCTCCATTAAATTTTTGATGGTTTCAAAATCAACTGGATCAAAAACAAGAGAGTCACTGGCGTCAAAATCAGTAGACACAGTTTCTGGATTGTCGTTAACCATGATAACCTTATAACCTTCTTTTCGTAATCTTGAGGCAACATGAACACAGCTGTAATCAAATTCAATTCCCTGCCCAATCGTAATTGGACCACCACCTAGAATAATAAAATCTCCCTTTAAGGTGGAGCCGCTAGGAGAGGAGTAATAATAAGGTGTAACTACGTCGAATTCACCCGCGCATGTATCGACAACTGAGAAACCAGCGTAATTCGGAGTAGTATCAAAGGCGGATATTAATTCCTCAATGAACAGTTCCCTCCAACCTGTAAGCTTCGAAATAGAGCTGACAGAATAACCTCTCTTCCAAGCTTCCCTTATATGCAGAATTCTTTCTGGATTTGGTGTCGCAAGTTTTCCCTCGTCGAAATCGACCCTCCTGTTCAGGAGACCCGTTGATCTGAGTGCCTTTCTCATTGCATCTGAGAGGGTCTTACCTATACTCATCACCTCTCCTGTGCTTTTCATCTGCGTACCAAGTGTAAAATCTGCCTCTGGAAATTTTTCAACTGGCCAAACAGGGAATTTTACAACAACATAATCTATTGCCGGTTCCCTAGCTACGTTCTTTTCGCCTGTCACAGTGTTCTCTATTTCGTCAAGCGAATAACCTAGAGCAATTAGAGCTGCTACCCTTGCTATAGGATAACCTGTCGCCTTAGAGGCCAGTGCAGAGGAGCGCGAGAGTCTCGGATTAACCTCTATAACAAAATATTCCCCTGTTGAATCATTGAATGCGAATTGAACGTTACATGCCCCCTTTATTTGAAGGGCTTCGGCTATCCTGAGGGCTGATGATCTGATCTTTTGGAAGTTGAAATCGTTTAAGGTCAGAAATGGTGTAACTACTATGCTGTCTCCTGTGTGTACGCCCATCGGATCCACATTTTCCATCGTGCACACTGCTATCTTATTTCCCTTCCCATCCCTTACAACTTCAACCTCCAGCTCAACCCATCCAATAACAGATTTCTCTATAAGGACCGATCCAGAGCTTGAAAGAAAAAGGCCACGTTCAACTATACTCCTAAGCTCCTCAACATTCCTTGCGATTCCCCCACCAGTTCCTCCTAGGGTAAATGATGGCCTGACGACAACCGGAAACCCAATGCTTTTTGCGTATTTTATGGATTCCTGGAGTGAGCTGCAGTAATACGATTCCAGGACAGGCTCCCCTATCTCCATCATCTTTTTCTTGAATTTCAGCCTGTCCTCTGCCACATCCACGAAATATGGAGATGTTCCTAGTACCTTAATTCCTTTTGAATCAAGGAATCCAGATCTCCAAAGATCGAGCATTATATTAAGGCCTGTTTGCCCCCCAAAGGTTCCCATAATTGCATCGGGTTTCTCTTCTTCAATTATCTTCATCACGTGTGAGGTGTTAAGGGGAACCATTCTAGGTATAGTCTTTGGAGTCTTGTCAGTCTGTATCGTGGCCGGATTAGAATTTACAACTATAGCCTTCACGCCTTTGCTGGTGATCGCTTTTATGGCCTGATTCCCCGAATAATCAAACTCCGCGGACTGGCCTATTACAATTGGACCAGAACCTATTATAAGAACCTTCCTAGGCAATTCAGATTTCATGAACTATCCTTTTGAACTCCTCAAATACTCCCAGCTCATCTGCAGGCCCAGGGCCCCCTTCAGGGTGGAATTGAACTGACAGGAACTTCTTCCCTTCCAGGCCCTCATTCGATCCGTCGTTCATTGATCTGTACCGCTCTACCGCACCTTTTCCCTCTCTATACTTGACGGTGAAACCGTGGTTATGTGTTGTTATCCCAATCTTGCCACTTGTGAGATCAACCACCGGATGGTTTATGCTTCTGTGGCCAAATTTCATTTTCTGTGTCTTCATCCCAAGCGATATTGATAGAAGCTGGTGACCGAGGCATATCCCGAGCAATGGTTTCAAGCCTATCAGGTCCCTAATGTTTTTAACTAAATTGCTTAGTGAAGGGTGGGCGGGATCACCTGGTCCGTTTGAAATTAGAATTCCCTCGTAATTTATGGCCATCTCCTTCCTGAAAAGATGATATGGTATTATTGAGACGTCTGCCCATTCCATAAACTTAAGAATATTCCCTTTGTAGCCCAGATCTATGAGGAGTATCTTGCCCTGTTTACCCTCAATTTCCCTGACATTCTCGTCGACCAAGTTGAAAGCGTAAGGATCTATGAATTCCTTCCTTCCAAATGAGGCCAGCGGATTTCCTGATTTCCTTATATAGTCAACTATACTTCTTGTATAGGGCGTCACAATCCCAGGGATTCCCCATTTCTCAAGGTAGGAAGAGAATGATTCCTTAAATTTTGTGGGGATATGATTCACAACCACACCCTTCACCCTAGGCCGCGAACTTTCTCCAACTTCCTGAAGGCCGTAGGAACCTATATATGGGAACGAAAACACTAATATCTGGCCGGTGTAGCTTGGGTCTGTTATAGATTTTATATACCCGGATGGGGAAGTTGTGAAAACTAACTCGCCGCTTGAGAAAGTTTTAGACCCGATAGATTCTCCCTCAAAGACACCTAGTCCATCTACATATAATCTGGCTACGCTCACTTTTACCTTTACCGCATACGGGTTATGAATAAAAATTTACAGGTTCCTTAAATCTAACGTGCATAGATCCCTTTTTTAAGTCTGGCCTAAAGAATCGAGATTTTTATTAGAGAAGAAAGCATATACAAATATGCCCTTTGAAAACGAAAATACGTACCTAAGGATGATTGAGAGGAAGGAAGAAGACCTCTTTCACAGGAAGTACGAAGAAGAACTTGAAAATGTTAAGAAATATTTTGGAAAGGAGTATCCTAATCTTGTGGCAGGGGAGGTGTTCGAGGAAGAGAAGATAACTCACGTTTCTCCGATAGACGGAAAGACGCTTATAGGAAAATTTCAGATGTCTACAAAGGAAACATCTGAAAAGGCCGTGAAGATAGCGAGATCAAAGTACAAGGAATGGTATTCTATAGGTTATCTAGCTCGTGCCCAGATATTCCTGAAGGCTGCGGACATGCTGTCCAAAAGGAAGTTTGAATTTTCTGCTATCCTGACATACGAAAATGGGAAGAACAGGTACGAAGCAATGGGGGACGTTGATGAAGCAATCGATTTCATGAGGTACTACGCTCTGGAACTCATCAAAAACGAGGGGTATGTGAGATTCACTGGTACTGCGTATTACGGAGAAGAATCAAAGAGCGTAATGAAACCATACGGAGTTTTCCTCGTTATATCTCCATTTAACTTCTTCTCGCTCACAGTTGGGATGGTAAGCGGTCCCTTAGTTGTTGGAAACAGCGTGGTTCTAAAACCTTCATCTGACATACCGCTTTCCACGTTTCTCTTTGTGAAGCTGATGCACGAAGCAGGGGTTCCTCAGGAAAATCTCATCTTCCTTTCTGGCTCTGGAGGCAGGGTTGGAAGAACTCTATACACTAATGACCTCGTTGATGGCATAGTTTTTACAGGTAGCCGCGAGGTTGGAATGAAAATATATAGGGAATCTCAAGAAAAGAGGGCTAAGATCGCTGTAACAGAGATGGGAGGAAAGGATACGATAATAGTGACTGATAAGTGCGACATAGATAAAGCTGTGGAAGGTGTAGCAAGATCCGCATTTGGTTATTCAGGCCAGAAATGCTCTGCCTGCAGCTTAGCCCTGGTAGATGAAAAAATATACGATTCTTTCAAGAAGAAGTTAGTAGAATTAACAAAGAAGTTTATCGTTGATGACCCTAGGAAAAGAGACACGTTCACCGGACCAGTCATAAACAAAGAAGCATACGAAAAATTTGGGAAAATTATGAGCTCAGTTCCCAAGGAAAAGGTTTTAATAGGAGGGGAAAGACTGAATAGAGATGGTTATTATGTCCAGAACACAATTTTAGACAATGTAGGGGACCCTGCAATAGAAAGGGTTGAGCTTTTCCTGCCAATACTTGCATTAAAGCCTGTTAAATCTCTCAAAGAGGCAGTTGAATTTGTCAATTCCCTTGATTATGGCCTTACTGGTGGAATATTCAGTGAAGATAAAGAAGAAATAGAGTACTACTTTAACAATGTAGATGTCGGAGTAGTATACGCAAACAGGCGGAGGGGAGGTTCAACTGGAGCCATGGTCGGATCTCAGCCATTTGTCGGCTGGAAATTCAGCGGTACTACTGGAAAGGGAACAGGATCATTTTACTATCTGCCCCAATTCCTCAGGGAACAGGCGCAAACTATCGTGAGGTGATATTTAAAGATAAACTTTAAACACGCTAACCTTGGAGGTTAAGGGAGCTATCTATCATCTCGTTCAATTTATTTATAAATTCCATTTCCATACCTTTAGGAATGGTAGCGCCGGCTGCGTTCCTGTGACCACCACCAGATCCCCCAACACCCATGGCTGCATTCCTAAATAGTAAAGATAGGTCTAATCTTTCAGAGAGCTCCAGAGAGATTCGAGCAGATATCTTTTTGTAATCACCAAGGTTGGCCATTACAACAACAATTGACGACTCTGGTATTTTCTTGTGTGTAATTATCCTGGTAGCAACAGTCCCGGTGATGTTATTCTCGAGATTTTCCCCAAAATCATACAAAACTACCCTGCCTATCCTTTTACTCTCTATCCCATCGAGGGCCTTGGATGCCTTCCTGAGGGTATCAAGATGATCTGAGTACAGTCTCATTGCCTCATTTAGAGTTTCACCCCTTTCAAAAAGGCATATCCTAATGCCTATATCTGGTCTTCCCTTTCTAGATGTGGCATTTATAACAGAAGAGAAATCCCTGCAATCTTTTATGATCGATGACCTGGGCTCGCCTTTTACCTCATAAACCTCGCCCGTCAGCCTAGAAACATCTCCGCCCTCTGATTCTATAAGACCAGCAAGCGAGTTTATAATTTCCTTCCTTTTTCCCTCATCAAGGTCTATCCATCTTATCTTCCTACTTTGTTCCCTGTCCAAACCATGGCTCTCTAGAAATTGTGATACCTTCTCCGGATTATCGTAAAGTAAACTGATCTTGGGATCATTACCGAATCTAAGCATGTATGATATGGATTTTGAGCTTCGACCAAAGTACCTGATGTCTTCCTTCCTCTCTATAAGCCCAATCCTCTCAGCAAGTAGCATTACCTCTCTGTCAGAATCAACGAGACGACAAAACTTCTTGTCATGAAGGTCTCCAACTGAACCTATTACCGGTATATGAGAAATTGAAGAAACCTCTGGAATCAAATTAACGGAAAAGAGAAACGTGGTAGTGGAACCTGACTGAGAAACGCTTCCGTCAAGCCCTTCCAGGTGGGGATTAAATTGGTATATATTATTCCCATTTTCAGTGTAGTGGGCCTCGTTAACCACTGGTGTGTGATGATCTGTTATCACACCACTTATTCCTTTCATATCCTTTATCCTAGCAGACCCGAGGTCGTTGAACCAGTATATGTACGATGAGTCAGAAAAATCCTCGGGCAAAAGCTGGTTCCTAATCACTGTTTCGTACTTCAGTCCCAGCCGCCTAGCCACAAAAACAGCTATTGCAGCTGATGCGATTCCATCAGAGTCATGATGTGAAATGATCTTGAGCTTTTTTGCATTAAAAATAAGCTCTGAAGCTTCACTCATCATACTCTTCTATTTCTCCTATAGGAATACCCAGATTTTCCTCAATTTTCAGGAACGTCTCCCATGAATCCTTGCAGCTGCAAGACAGGTCTTCCAGGTATCTGTAATCGAGCGTTTCACTGTACTTCCTGATGGCCTCAGAAAATGCCCTGTCACATACGTGACCGTTGTGTGCCCCTCTCTTTTTTCCTGCAGCGGTTATAAGAGAAACCACGGGTAACCTGAGATCTTTAAGGGATAAGAGGACCTCAACAACGCTCCACAGCCACGGTGGTCTGTAGTTTCCCTGCTTGTAGAGGCTCTCTACCAAGGTTCCTCTCTGGACATCCATCGGATTTATAGAGATGAAATCTGAATACTCAGAAACCTCCCTGGCAGATCTTACCACATCAAGTATTGACTCAGTCTCTGTCATAAATGGAGGCTTTAGAAGGAGATAGGTTCTCACAGATATACCTATTGAGTGAAGGAGCATTGCAGCCTCCTTGAAATCTTCAAAATCGTAATCTTTATTTATAGAGTTTACAAGAATTGATTTATCAGTACTTTCAAGCCCTATAGCAACCTGGAGCTTTCCTGAGTATTTCCCGATCCACTCTGACGCTTTTTTTACGAATTCCGGTCTCGTCTCAACAACCATATAATCGTACCCATCTAAGGCATCTTCCATTATTTTCTTCTGGACATCCGGATGGATTTCAACTGGATCAAAAAATGACCCTGAGGTAAACACTTTTAGGACTTCGCCCTCGGGGAATTCCTTCAAGAACGAATTTACCTGAGCTATAAGGTCATCACTACCGATGTTAGGATTTGTATCACCCCAAAAACCACACATACTACAACCGGAATGATAGCTCCAGCTACACCCCCTGGTACGGAGGATCAAGACCCTTTCATTTCTGGTTTTTCCGTTCAGATATTCCCTCTCCAGGTATGTCGCAACGAAATCGCGTCTTGCGCTTCTCCGCGTGGAATTCCTTATAGTTGCTACTTCCCTGGCTAGATCTAGGTCTATTTTATTCATTAAATCTTTATAATTTAAGATTATTAAACAATTGCGTAGAATCATTTTTTACCGACGAAATTATTTAAAAGTATGTGCCGGATGCTTCTGACAATCGGAAAATTCTCAGATCTTTCACCATATATGGACTTTCTCGTACAGATGGCTGATGAAGGGAAGGGAGCGCCACACCATGACGGCTTCGGGTATGTTCTCTATACCAAGAATGAAACCATTGCACTTAAGAGCATTGAACCCGCAAAGAAAGTCCCTGATCTATATGGCACGGCACTTATAGCACATGCTAGGAAGATAAGTTCATCCACCAAGAGCATTGTGAACACGCAACCGTTTACGCACGGGGATCTCTCATTTGCGCACAACGGCACTATCAAAGGTCTTGAGAAGCGTGGAACTAGTGATAGCTTTAACTTTTTCAAAATGATAATTAAGGACCTCCCGTCTGCTGTATCAACAGTCAGGGATATGAAATTTACAAGTTTGAATTTCATTATAACTGACGGAAGATATGCTGCTGCATACAGGGAAGTTAAGACTGAACCTGGATATTATTCTCTATTTTACAAGATCGAGGAGGACAGATTCACGATATCCACTGAAGAGATGAGCGGTAAGTGGTACGAGATATTGAATAAAACCTTAATAGTATATAGGAACGGTAGAATTAATGAATACGACGCATCTGATATTTTCCCCTCCGTCATTTAATTATTCTAGGTAGACTTTCTGAAATCCTTTCAATGAAAGCGGACTGAAGAGATTCCTTTACTAAATCCATCCTTTTTTTCATGCCCTTAGACAGATGGTACACAGCCCCTAGCTTGTTTCCGGAACCTTTGATCCCGAACAAATTGCTCATCGCTAAATCAAGTTCGTCCCCCTCTTTAATTACTTTTAGAATGTCCTTAGATAGGGGTAACCCGGAAGAAATACCAAAGTTGGTCCTTCCTAGTGAGTCCCTGACAGCCGCAACGTGGAAGTCGTAGATTTCTGTTCCAATCTGTATCAATCCAGCCTCAATTCCGATCAGATAGTCATATGGTTCATCGATCCCTTCAAGCCTCGTTACTGCGCCTTGAAGAACTTCACTGCCCATAGGCTGCGGCGTGAGTTTCATAGCCGGCTCAACAGTTTTTATTGATATTCTTTTGAGGACCGTGGAAAGAAACTCCCTGGCCCCAATAACCTTCTCATCGTTCTTGCTAGCAATAATGATTTTGATATCCTTCTTTCTTCTCCCGCTTGCATCGATCTCCCCCCTTAATATTCTCTCTGACTTTATTGGCATTAGATCACTGGCGAGTATTGTACCTATGTTTTCTACGATAAGCGGCTTCACCCCTCTTGATTTCCTAATAAAATTGATCTCAGATATGAAATCCACAGTCTCATTCGAAGCCACTATGGCATCGAATTCTGGATCCAGCGTGCGTCCAAAAGGATCATTGAGTGGATTTATCACCGCTTTTTTACCGAGCTTCTCAATGTATCTTTCAACTCTCCGCTTCCTCACCTCATACGGCGGGACAGGATAGTTCTTCTTGAAGTTGAAGTTGTCTGATGTAATCCCTATAATGAGGTCTCCCATCTGCAATCCCTTAGATATCATAATTTTATGTGCCTTATGAAGAGTACTAAATGTTCCCCCAAGAAGAACTTTCACGAGATAGAAAGAAGTTATCGGATAAAACACCTTTCCTTTCCGAGAGGAATTAGCCACCCAATCTACATGAAGCTTAAATTGGCGTTTAAGAAATTAGACATATGAAAATTGCAGTTGTACATGGGAAGGATGATACGCTGGCCCCTCTAGATCTTGGGGAGCTGATCAGCATAGTGGATACGGAGGAAAAGAAGATAACACAATACGAGAACCCTGGATTCGAAAAGATCCCCGGGGGGAAGGAGATAGCGATGGCAGCCATACTAGGGCTCAAGCCAGATGCACTGGTCGTTAAAGAGGGTATGATGTGTCCGGGCTCGTATAGGATGTCTATCGGAAAAATCAAGTACGCCCTTTCTGAAGCTAATACCCTTGATGAACTTCTGCCGGCTGTTGACAGGATAAACGAGATGTTGACGGATGATATCCCACCTGAGGTATACAGAGAGGATGAGTGAATAGCATATCAAGCGAATCTCCGGAATAATAAACTATAAGATTAGTCAGTTCTGCAGTTTAAAGCAAGAGTGGATTTTATTCAAAATCATGCATCCTGGTCTATCATGGCTCCATGCCATTATAAACATTTGAATAAACAGAATTCTTAATCCGATCTCATAAAGACTAAGGCTCAAATTGGTAGCCAGGGAGATTCAATTAACGGCATATCTTAAAGTTAAGGCCTAGTACGATAGTGACAATGATGATTGGACTTAGAGCTTCTGATCCCACAAGTGCAGGACTATGGATCCTCAAGCTAGAAAGTGAGACTGTTTATAGATTCTAGCGCCTGAATCCGATCTTTATTCCGCCTATCTTGATATACCTATTTTTCTAAGACCAATCTTCAATGCGTCATTTACCAGGAGATTTACGAAGAGACCATAAAGGAGAACAAAAATATATTCCGAGATTGTGATTTTTGCGATCAGACCAAAGCCGAAAACAGAGAGGATTGAAACCAAGATCATATCTAGAATTATTGAGATGGTGAGCGTTTTTCCAGGCTTAGACCTCCAGAAGAAGCCGTTCTCTCTGACGATTATTGGTGTTAATAGACCAAAAAACATTATCTCCGTGAAGGAAAACGTATTTAGTATGCTAACATTGCCTCCCATATTGAAGTATTTTAAACCCACAAAAATAAGGACAAACATCTCAACCACTTGAGCCGCCCCGATTGAGATTCCTATCTTTGCAAGATTCCTAATGTTCCACTTCTCCGGATTCTTTGATCCCTTCATAGAATCTGTGGACAGGGAAAGAGTGACAAAATCTATCAGAAAAAGGAATAGTATAATGTCTAGCGCAGATAATAAGAATTCACCAGTTAAAATAAAACCTACTGCAAGAAATACCGCAACCTGAAATGTCTTAATGATCTTGTTCAGTACCCAAGTAACTATCCTCTGATATGTCGTTCTTCCGATACGCACCAGGTCCACAATGTTTCTCAGGCCTTCCGTTGTTAGTATTACGCTCGCGGCACCCTTAGCCACATCGGTTGCGTTATTCACTGCGATGCCAACTTCTGCCCTCTTGAGGGCAGGTGCATCATTTATGCCATCCCCGGTCATCCCAACGACGTGATCCTTAGCCTGAAGGCTCTTTACTATGGTATATTTATCCTCAGGATATATTTCTGCAAAAACTGAGCTATCTTCCACGATGTTGGCAGCTCTCACTGGATCCTTGTTTTTCAATTCTTTCACAACAGTCCCCGTGACTACTTTTCCATCCAGCCCGATGGCCCTTGCTATTTCCCTAGCTATTTCCTCTGCATCCCCCGTCAACATCTTTAACTTGATCCCAAGATCTTTAAGCTCTTCGATAATTGCCTTAGTAGTCGGCCTGGGAGGATCAGAAAGACCGATGATTGCCGCGAGTTTATAAGAGCCATCTTCAGACACAGCAACTGCAATAACCCTGTCTCCCTGCTTTGCAATCTCATCTACTACCTTCTTTATTTCTTCGTCTTTTTCATATTTACAGAGCTCAAGGATTGTTTCTACGGCCCCCTTTACGACGGCGATATCTTTCCCGTTGAGGGTAACAAGTGCCTCCGTCCTGCGTGTTGATGGATCGAAGCCTTTAAAATTCCTTATCTTTATGCCTTCCTTAGAGATCCCTGCCTCCTTTGCAGACCTTATGAATGCCATGTCTATAGGATCATTGTTTGCCTCTTGGGATGCAAGATAGCCGTAGAGTAATCCTTCTTTTTCACTGAAGCCACCGACCGGCACAACCCTCGATATGGAAAGTCTATTCTGAGTAAGAGTACCTGTCTTGTCTGCGCACAAGACGTCCATCGTCGCAGCGTCCTCGATAGCATTTAATCTTGTTACAAGCGCCCCCTTCCTGACTGCCTCAAGAGAGCCAACTGCCATGCTAACTGTGAACATTGCTGGGAGTGCAACTGGAACAGCGAAAACAAGCAGGACAAGAGCGAGAGGAACAACCTCAATCAAGTTTAGACCCCGAAGATAAGAAAAGAGGAAAATGACTCCTAGAAGGACAACTACTATAACTAGCAGATAATTCACAATTCTTGTTGTTATCTCCTCCATATGAAGCTTGGGCCGCGCTATGCTAACTAACTCAGCAGTCCTGCCAAAATAAGTTTTCATTCCCGTCGCTTCGACAATGCCATTTGATTCTCCCTTTCTCACTATTGAACCAGAAAAGACCTTGTCTCCCTTCTTCTTGGAGACTGGAAGGGATTCACCTGTGAGTGCGGATTGGTCAACTTCCATCTCACTGTCATCCAAGATTTTAACGTCGGCAGGAACAAAGTCGCCGGCTCTAAGTCTGACCACGTCCCCTGGAACGAGGTCTCTTGCCTTAATGACTACCCACTGCCCATCTCTGAGAACCTTGGCATTTACCTGAAGGCTCCTTTTCAAGAGCTCAACAGCCTTCGATGCCCTTTCTTCCTGGGCGTATCCAATTATGGCATTTACAACCAGGAGACCTGAGATGATGTACACATTGATCATCTTATGAATCAGGAAAGAGAAGACTATTGTCAGCTCGAGCATCCACGGGGTAAGCCCCCAGAATCTCTTTAAAAACTCACCTACCGGGTTTTTCTTTTTTTCCGGTACCTCGTTGGGGCCATACTTAGCTAATCTCAGCTTCGCCTCTTCCGTGGATAGCCCTTCAATCCCCTTATCAAAACTATTTGATTGCATGAAAACCTTTCCCGAGCGTTTACTGGTATTAATGACTGCAGTCTTAATTACATAAAATAAATTTCGCGTGCTTCCCTCTTAGAAGCGTAAAGAATGTTCTTAAATAATTAACCCTGAACAAGTTGGAATGTCTAGAATGAAGCGTGGAGCTCTGGAAATAAAAACTCGCAAGGTGGTGTTAATTCTTTATCATGTTATACGCACTTGCTAGGTAAAGCTCGGAAATTCGAGGAATACTTCGTTGAGTTAAATGTTGGAGAAAGATAATGCCGCGGGCCGGGATCGAACCGGCGGCCTCAAGATCTTCAGTCTTGCGCTCTCCCAGCTGAGCTACCGCGGCGTGAACAACGGATTATTAGTATCCCTTAGAAATACTTTGACTTTTCAAGACCTCATTGTAAACATGATTCTGCTAGCAAATGACTCTCCCCCCTTTGTTTCCACTGCAATACTAATCTTAATAGTCTCCCTTGTGATAACCTTAGGATGAGAACCCCCCTCTACGATGAAATAGTTGCTATGAATGCAAGGATGATTGATTTCCATGGCTGGGAGATGCCTATTCAATTTTCAAGCATAATCGAGGAACACCTGCACGTAAGGTCTAAGGCTGGATTGTTTGATGTTTCGCACATGGGAGATATATTTATTAGAGGGAAAGATTCCGAGAGTTTCGTTGATTACATATTTCCCACCCAGATATCGAAACAACCAGTTGGCAAGGCGATATATTCAGCATATCTCAATAACGATGCCAATATGATTGATGATACGATAATATACAAGATTTCTGAAGATAAGTATCTAGTTGTTCCGAATGCAGCGACAACCAAAAAGGTTTATGACTGGCTTGTTTCTAACAAAAATGGTTACAAGGTCAGCATTGAAAATTTATCTGATAAGCTTTCCTGTCTTGCACTTCAGGGCCCTCAGTCACCAAGCGTAATCGAGGGAATATTCCCAGATGCCTTAGGGTTGGACCATTTCACTTTCCTAAGCGCCTATCAAAAGTATAAGGAGCCCGGGCTTGAAGATGCAGTCCTTGTCGGCAGAACAGGCTATACAGGCGAGGACGGATTCGAGTTTATAATACCCAATAAATATGCTGTACCCCTTTGGAGGGAGATCCTTAGTAATAATACAGTAAAACCTGTGGGTCTCGGTGCTAGAGACACACTTAGGATGGAAAAAGGTTTTCTCTTATCCGGGCAGGACTTCAATGAGGACAGGACACCTATAGAGGCAGGAATATCTTGGATAATAAACTGGGATCACGAATTCATAGGGAAGAATAAATTACAGGAGAAGAAGAAATCGAGAGAAAGATTCAGGGGTCTAATTTCTCTTGATAAGATTATACCTAGGGCAGGTTCTCCAGTTATTAAGGATGGGGAGAATATAGGTATTCTCACATCTGGTTCATACTCCCCCACTCTGGGAAAAGGAATAGGACTTGGTTATGTGAGATCTGATGTTGAGATAGAATCAGAGGTAGCATTCCAAGTCAGAGGCACGGAAGTGAAAGCAATTCTTAAAAAACCTAGGATGGTTTAATCAGAAAGCATATCGATGAAGTATTGATGGATCCGCGGATCACCGTATATCTCGGGATGGAATGACAGTCCGATATTATTTCCTTCCCTAACAGCCACAGGCTTCCCAGCATACTCAGCCAGTATTTCTCCGCTCCTAACACTTTTGACAATGGGAGCCCTAATAAATACTCCGATGAAACTTCCTATTTTTTTAAACTCAATCGGTGCTTCGAAACTCTCTCTTTGACTACCATAACCATTCCTTGTTATATCAATATGGAGTATTGGCATCAGTCCTTCTCTCCCGTCCACTTTCTCAGATATCAAAATCATCCCAGCACAGGTCCCCATTATCGGTATTTGAGATTCAAGTATCTTCTTATCCATTCCCCTTTTTTTCATTATGCTCCCTATTACTGTGCTTTCTCCCCCAGGGATGAGAAGGCCGGAGAGACCTTTGAGGTCTTCGACCCACCTTACCAATTTTACCTTAACATTTATTTTCCTCAAAATCTCTACGTGTTCGGAAACGTCCCCTTGTATATCTACGACCCCCAACTCCATGGATACGTTATATATTTTTGATATCTATCCTTATCTAAGATTATATTTAAAGAGATCATTAGGCAACGGATGAGAACTCTTATTCAAGATGTAGGAGGTAAGATAGGAGAGAGCGTACAGATTTACGGCTGGGCACAGAACATAAGAATTCTTGGTTCGATCATATTCATCGAAGTTAGGGACGTTTCTGGAAAAGTGCAATGCGTTCTCCTGAAAAAGGGAAAAGAGTCACTTTTCAATGAAATAAAAACTTTGCAGAGAGAATCGGTTGTCTCTGTAAAGGGTGTTGTGGTCAAAAGCGAAGCTAAAGCTGGATTTGAGGTACAAGTTGAGAATATAGAAGTGCTCAATAGGTCTGAAGCCCCGCTGCCATTAGGTGTTGTAGACAAGATAGAATCAGACATCGAAACTCGCCTGGAAAATAGATTTCTCGACCTAAGGAGGCCGGAAATATTATCAATATTCAAAATTCAGAGCACCATTTCAAATGCTATTAGGAATTATCTCGTTTCTAAGGGATTTATTGAGATACACACTCCGAAGATCGTGGCAGCAGCGACCGAAGGTGGCACAGACCTATTTCCAGTTAAATACTTTGAGAAAAATGCGTATCTTAGCCAGAGCCCTCAGCTGTATAAAGAGATAATGATGTCTGCTGGATTCGACAGGGTCTTCGAGATCGCACCAGCATTTAGAGCCGAAGAGCACAACACGCCGAGGCATGTGAATGAATTCACTTCTATCGATATAGAAATGAGTTTTGTAGATGACGAAATTGCAATGGATGTACTTGAAGATGTTATAAAAACATCGAGGAAGTCTGTGATCGAAACAAACATGCGGGAGCTGGACATTTTAAATGTGAATATTCCAGATACTGACTATAAATTCAGAAGGATTCCGTACAGCCAGTATATAAAGATGGCGCAGGATGCAGGATTTAATATAAAAGAAGGAGAAGATCTATCTACCCCTGTTCTGAAGGCAGTTGGAAGCCGTATCAGGGAATTTTACTTCATAACGAGATGGCCGAGGGCTTTAAAACCGTTCTACGTAGAACCATATGATGATCAATACTCCAGAGGTTTTGATCTCCAATTTGGGGAGCTTGAGATAACAAGCGGAGCGCAGAGGGTACATTCACCTTCTGTTTTAGTGGACAATTTAAAAAGTAAGAGCTTGAATCCAGACTCGTTTCGCTTTTACGTGGATGCATTCAGGTATGGAATGCCGCCACATGCTGGTTGGGCAATAGGGTTAGAGAGACTCACTATGGTTTTCCTGAACCTTCAGAATATACGAGAGGCCACCCTTTTCCCGCGTGACAGGACTAGGGTGACACCATGAGATTTCACTTGAAATAGAGGGGGGCGGGGGATGATAGGTAAGTACCTGAATGATGAATTTGTGGTAATTAAGGATAGGGTATCTAGAAAACTTGAAGTAGCAGAAATTTCAAAAAAATACGGGAAAAGGCCTGTAATGATTGAAAATCTAGAAGGGAAAAAAGCTATAGTAAATCTATGGGCAGATCGCGAACGGATATACAGAGAACTGAACTTCACTAGGACGGAATTCCTTGAGAATTATGTGACCTCACTAAACGAGAGGATAGAGCTCAAAGAAGGGGAGAAGCTGTTCAAAACTAGAGGTGACATGGATCAGATACCCGTCTGTTGGTTCCACAGCGGTGACGCCGGCTATTACATAACATCCGGAATATTCGTGGCAGAACACAGTGGAAAGAGGAATCTCTCGATTCACCGCATTTTCATTGAGAATAATGAAACAGGATACGTGAGGCTCGTCCCACGGGATCTTTTTGCAATGTACAATGATTCTATAGCTCACGGTGAAGAGCTCAGGGTTTCAATTGCGATAGGGACTCCACTGGAATATCTCCTCGCCGCAGCAACGTCGGTCTCTTTTGAGAAGGATGAGTCAGAAATAGCAGCCTCACTTTACAGGAGGTCTAAGGGAAGGGATCTCGAATTTGCAAGGTCAAAGTTTAACTTGCCAGTCCCTGCAGAATCTGACTTTGTTATAAATGGTATATTAACCGAGAAAAAGAAGAGGGAAGGGCCCTTCAAGGATGTGACTGGTACATACGACATCCAGGAGGATCAGCCGCAGATTATTTTTGATTCCGTTGAGACTATAAAGGAGCCTGTATACCATGCCCTGGTACCCGCAACATCAGAGCATCTAAACCTTATGGGGCTGCCCAGGGAGCCAACGATTTTTGCTGAATTGAAGAAAGAAGGTGTGGATGCGAAGGATGTAGTACTTACGGAAGGAGGGGCGGGATGGCTACATTCGGTCGTGAAAATAAGGAAGAGGACAAATGAAGACTTTTCAAAAGCAGTTGAAGCAGCATTCAGGGGTCACAGGAGTCTTAAGAGAGTTATAGTGGTTGATGAGGATATTGATATATATAATCCAATTGACGTTGAATGGGCGCTCGCCACGCGGTTTCAGGCAGACAGGGGCTTAATAATAAAAAAGGAAAGGGGTTCCTCGCTGGACCCTAGCGCATACGAGGGCTCAATTACAAACAAGGTGGGAATGGATGCCACCATGCCGTTGGGCGGGGGAAGGAAATTCATCAGGGAACCTATGACACCCTCCTAACCATCACATCTGCCATCCTCTTGAGCTCCGCCCTCTTGACCGGGTCTTCTGTGATATTTTCTATTGAAGCTATTGCCATTCTATAATAATTCTCGGCCAGATTCTTTGTTTTGTCCAGAGCACCACTCTTTTTTATTATTTCCCTAACGGTATTGAACTCATCAATGCTGATACTCTTTCCTAGTCTCTGTCTCACAAAATCAGCGTCTTGGGAATCTGCCAGCTGATATGTGTACAAAATCAGGTGTGTCTTCTTCCCTTCTAGGAAATCACTAAGAATTGACTTCCCGATCTGTTGTTCATCACCAAACATGCCAAGTATGTCATCCTGAATTTGGAAGGCGATCCCCAGGGGGATACCATAGTCGTCCAGTCTTCCCACATCTTCGTATCCGGCAAGTGTCGCGCCCATCTTAATGGGGCCGTTAATAGTGTACTGAGCTG
>JAVYOD010000009.1:0-33546 GCA_038734825.1 Thermoplasmatales archaeon | reverse complement strand
GGAGGTCTTGCTAGGCAGGTACCATTTCTTTCTTTTCTCCTTCTGGCCTCTTTCCTTGCATCTGTTGCAATACCCGGGTTTTCCGGGTTCGTTGGCGAAATCTCTATACTTCTGGGAAGCTATGCAGTGCTAAAATACTACCTAATACTTGTTCTGGTCGGTGTTGTAATAACAGCTTCTTACCACATATTTGCACTGCAGAGAACCATATTCGGTCCATACAATGAATATTTGGGAGACATTCGGTCCAAGAGATCTGATCTCGCGGCAAGTATATTCCCACTTATAATAATAGTTGCGCTTGGCGTGTACCCTGCAATGCTTTTCCATTTCTTTAATCTCCATTATGTTCAATTTCTGATGGGGGTGGGTTGATGATTCTTCCAGGAAATTATGATTATCTTTGGAACTCATTACTGTTATTTATAGGTGGATTTGTAGTCCTATTCGCAAGTTTACTAGGTGAAAGAAGGAATATCCTGGTTGCTATAGGATCATTGTTTGCGCTTTTTTCACTGATTATCACTATCGTTCAGACTTTCTCAGGAATATCAATTAGTTCTTCTATGTATCTGAGCGGATTCAGCAAGCTATTCTTCATCGCAATTCTAGTTCCAGGTATCCTCTCCCTTGTTGGTTCCGTACGCAAACCTGAAACTGAAAAACCGGGACTTATGGTTTTCATATTCCTGGTTTCAATGGGTTTCATGTTACTGGCAATATCCTCTTATAACCTGATTTACATATTCGTAGCATTCGAGGGGGTTTCTATCCCTACGTACGTGCTTGCGGCATACGGAAAGGGAGAGAGCGAGCTTGAAGCGGCAACGAAATACTTTATCATAGGGGCGTTCTCCACAGGGCTAATAATATTCGGTATATCGATGTATTATATATCAACAGGCAGCCTACTTCTGGGCGCGACCCCTGTGTTTTATAACGTATATTTCCTAGCGCTTGGCCTCCTAATTTTCGGGTTTGGGTTTAAACTTGCAATATTCCCACTGCATGGCTGGGCTATAGATACATACACAGGTACGTCAAATCCCGTGGCCTCATTCCTTAGTACTAGTTCGAAGATAATGACTCTCGTTGTTCTTGTGAACATATTTTTTACATCGCCCTCATTTTTCCCCTACCTAAAGATCATATTTGCTATCATCTCTATATTAACAATGACGTTCGGAAATATCGTAGCTATATCCCAGACAAATGTCAAGAGGATGCTAGCATACTCTTCTATAGCACAGGCTGGTTATTTATCCATTGTATTCCTTGTCGCTGGTACGTCCGCTCTCAGGCTTGCACTTGTAAGCCTGTTTCTTTACGCTCTTGCCTACGGCTTGATGAAAGGGGGTTCATTCCTCGGATTGGAAAGCATGGGAGACTACAATATCGATAGCTTTTCTGGTCTTTTTAAGAAGAATCCCGCATTTGCCGTTTCTTTTTCTATCCTGCTCCTTTCCCTTGCAGGATTTCCCGGAACATTAGGTTTTATTGGGAAGTATTTCCTATTCCTCTCTGTATTGTCAACAGCCACGCCGCTCGCTTACGTTGTTGTGATCTTCGCAGTTATAAATTCCGTGCTATCTTTCTACTACTACGGGCGAGTTATAATGTACATGTTTTGGAGAGGAGGGGGAGCTGAGGCTGTTAGGGGAAACTATCTCCTCTATGCATCCGCCTTCCTGACAGTTTTCTTTGGCGTGCTATATTTCCTCGTTTTTTCTTATGCACACAACATTATATTCTCAAGCGCGTCATCATTTTTCGGGGGGTTATAAATGCTTGAAGGATTTTATTTTCAACTATACGAAATTGAAATGCTAGGTGGCGAGGTTCGGAGAGCTGTTCACTTTCTAGAGAGATCTGCAAAGGGAAAGGGGTTCTACGCAGACGCAGCCAGGGTAATTCTCGATTCAATAAATAATCATATAGAACCGGAGGATGTCAGGGATCGTTTGATGAAGCTTGAAGGGGAAGATCAGGAGAAGAATGCAATATACTTCCGCTTCCTCTATTCGTATAACAGATACAATGTAAAATATCCGTATTATGATTCAATGAGGTGCAATGACAAATGACAGAAGGTTACGAGATTTTGAGGGAAATGAAAAGAAACGGGGATGAGATCGTATTTTCCTCGAGGATGAAAAGAATGATGTTGCTGAGGGAGATTTGGGATCCCACAAAGAGCAAGCTCATGGAAGATATTTCTAAGGAATACGGCGTTGATTCAAGGGAAAAATTCATAGAATTCAAGGAAAAATACAACCTGACTGACTACTGAAAAGAATCAATTTTTATAATATATCCTTCCGGGGGTACGGGTTTCCTCTTTCTTATGTTCTCCTCCATCCAGGTATCTATATCCTGTTCACCCTCAAGTCGCAGTCTCTTGATCTCCCAAAGGCAATCATAACAGTACAGCCCAGACACGACCAATTTGCCGCAGATGAGACAGTGTGAGGATGCCATTATGATAAAAACGCTGTATCTTAATAAATTTTGTCCAATTGCACTGCCCTAATCCCCCCATCTCTTTATAAGGTCATTCTTTATGCCAAGAATATCTAGAACCCGTGATGTGACAAATGAGAGCATATCTTCGATACTCTTGGCCCCATGGTAAAGACCTGGCGATGCTGGAATGATGTATGCCCCAGCCTCGGAAAGCGTAAGAAGATTTCTCAGGTGTATCTGACTTAGCGGCATTTCCCTGAATACTACAAGGAATTTTCTTCTCTCTTTTAACGCTATGGAACCAACCCTCGTGATCAAGTTATCGGATATCCCGTTTGCAACTTTTGCTATAGTATTCATAGATGCAGGGGCAAGTATAAAAGCATCGAAAAGATGTGAGCCAGATGCAACTGGAGCCGTAAATTCATCCTCCCCATATGAGGCATCAGCCATTTTTAATAATTTACTTTTAGAAAAGTGAACCATCTCATGCTTAGCTACCTCCAGTGCCCCGTCTGAAATTATCAGGACTTTCCGATGCGGTAAATTCTTCAAAATGTCCACACCATAAGCGATGCCGGACGCACCGCTGATACCCAAAACGTATTCCATGTTTTTAGATCATCAAATACTATAGATATTTTCTCAGCTGTGATTCATCGAAGTAACTCATTATTATTTTCTTTATATAATCAATTTTTTCGAATGCTGAAAGGCGTTCTATTGCGTTCTTGACATTGCCTGACATAACCTGTATGCTCTCATTAACAGCCTCCTTTTTGGTGTATCCATTGCGTTCAAAGACTGTTACGATATTTGGTCTGTTGAATTTATAATCATCTTTCCCTGGTCTCTTTCCGAGCTCATAGGCACCAACTGCGTTTATCACATCGTCCCTCACCTGAAATGCCACCCCGAGAAGCTCTCCGGCTTGAGATAGACTACCTATGACTTTATCACCCATTTTTTCGCTGATGGCTGCAATGCTTATAGAGGTAGCTATGAGAGACGCAGTTTTTTTCCTGGCAATATCCATGTAATTCTCCAATGAAATATCTGCCTTCTTTCTCTGAGTACAAAAATCCATGGATTCACCATCGCACATCCTGAATGCAGCTTCCGAAATGTGCCTAACTGTATCCTCACCGTAGACCGCAGAAAGATATACCGCTCTTGCTATAAGTGCGTCTCCCGCAAGTATTGCATTTTCAATACCAAATTTTTTATGAACTGTCTCAACACCCCGTCTGATCTCATCCTTGTCGATTATATCATCATGTATTAGAGAAGATATGTGAAGATACTCAATCGCTATTGCAAGGTTGACATATTTCAAGGAGTTCAGTCCGACGGATTCGGCTCCTACAAATACTAAGGTTGGCCTGAGAAGCTTTCCATTAACATTGAGGAGATGGAATGTCGACCTCATCAGACTTCTACTTGAAAACTTCCAATTGAAATTTTCAATTAACTCCTTTTTTACTTCTTGGAGCGCAATCTGTGTGTTCTCGCTAATCTCTAATGAGGTCATAAACAATTCTATATCACAACAAAATAGTTAAATCTTGTCAGATTACGTTTTGAAAATAATATGAATTTAGAGGTTAAGAAACTTGAGGGTTGGTTTGAGAAGCAGAAGCTTATGCGATTTCTTAAGGATAAATATGATAACTTCTACATGCTTTTTGACCTTGACAATTTCAACTTCCTTCTAGGTAGTAGTTCATTCCTCTACGCCAAGGATGGAAACGAGGTACGGGGGGTCCTCCTTAACTATTACCATTCTAGTGGAATAAAGGATATTTGGGTAGCTGGTGATACGGATGCCGTGAAGAGACTCATATCACATATAGATACATCGTTGAGTGTTATTCACCTAAGGGCAGATGGAAATGAAGATCTTTTTCATGATGCATCCAATATATACAGGGAATATTGCATGATTAACAAGAACCCAGCCGGCAATCCAGATCCTCACGTATCCATCCTTACTCAGGACATGTACGTTAAATATGGAAGACTGATGTCACAGTGGCCTAATACTAGATTCTCTACGATGGATAGTGAGGAGTTCAGAAACCTGCTTGGATATAGCACTGTTTTCGGTTATATTGATAATGACGAGCTTATAAGTGTTGCAACCCTCGGAGCTATCTGGAAAGGATGGTTTATGATATCCTCCGTTTTCACAGATCCTAGGTACAGGAACAGAGGTTTTGTCCAAAGGCTGCTGTCTGCGATTCTTTATAAATACAGCAATCTAGATACTGCAATACTCTTTGTGAATAAGGAAAATAAACCAGCAATTAAGGCCTACAGCAACGTTAATTTCACTATATATTCTGAGGATCTTTGGGTTGACTACGGTACTGGCCTTGTTCCGTGATCTTGAATTCTGTTATTCTACCATCTTCGTGCTTAAAAAAATACTTCACGAATTTATCACCAGATAACGCTATACAGTTCCTTCCTGTGTAGTAGTTTCCTTCGATTCTTACTTCGTTTATTTCTGTCCACCCTGTCCTCCTTTTCACTTCTTTTACCATATTTTCGAATGCGTCGGCACAGATTGAGCAACAGAAAAAGGTGTTTTCCCCCTCTATAATTCGCCAGTAATTACCCCAAGTTCCGTTGCATAGGGCACACCCTTTATAATTCCTTTTCATACATCCTCCCCCTTTCCAGTCTAGAATTAAGATAGCGGTAGAACATCTCAGAGGAAAGGATGAAATAGGACTGCACATCACGTTCCATCTTTAGCTCTCTAGAGTATTTCTCTATGAGACTGAGAGCGCCTGCTGAATGATATACATCTGCATCGTACCCCGCTCTTAAAAATTGTTCGACTTCCTTTGTCAATGAACCGTCTAATATTCTAGGATCGAAATACGTGTAAGAGGCCCCATAGTCCTTCACATTTCTGTCAGCAATAAGTTCTAATGAGTGCATTGAGGTCATTCCCAATAACCAGTGCTTATCCCTACAGACCCTATTCCAGAAATCTACTGCCTTCTTGGTCTCCGGGAGAGGAGATGATGATATAACTCTACCCCTAGGAAGACCAACCGATTCGCCCATTCTAAGGAGGAGCTCCACGTGGGGGATTTTATCTCCAAGGCCAAAGTATTCCTCAGAAATATTTTCGATTTCATACCTTTGTACATCCTCAGCATCACTTTTTGCTATTATATAAGCACAAGATTTAACCCACTGCTTGAGGAAGTGGTAATGTTCTGTTACATAACCCATTATCGTATATTTGGACGGATCTTGCATCTCCAGAATAAAAGGGTGTGGTTGACTTGAAAAGAATTTTTCAACAAATCTTTTCTTTATCCAACCAGCTAGGCCAGACCTGGAAAAATCATAAAATTCAGATAGCTTCAGCGATAGGTCTTCTTCGTTTAGCTCTTCTTTAGAAATATTCCTATTTAACCACATAACATGATAGGGATCACTCATCTCTGCTCGAGATTCCATGTGCTTTGAGAGTTCATCAAAACCACCCTGAAAATTATATTCACAAACAGGACATATCATTATGAGATTTTAGAGAAAAATACGTTATAAACTTGTTGTAGGAGAGAAGGGAAAATCAATATACCTTTTAAATATTGACAGGAAGCGGAGGTTACCGAGCCAGGTCAAAGGTGGCAGATTTAGGGTCTGCTCTCATAGGAGTTCGCCGGTTCGAATCCGGCCCTCCGCATTGTAATTATTTGTTAAATACATTAATAACAAAGCAGGATACACCGGGACCTTTGCAGCGAAGGACAAGAAGTTATTGAAAGCGGAAATAAAGAGGTGGTTAGAAAGTAATTACGCTGAGCAATAACAGATAGCTGATTTTTCATTAAGGAATACAGGGCCACATTACCCCCTTGCCAACTTGAGTTTCTTCCTTTCTAATTCCTCATCGAGATTTTTTATCTGTTTCTCGGCCCTTTTGTGAGCCTCAACGAGCTCTTTTAAAGATTTTAGGTAGGCGATCTTATCTTTGACATACATAGCCCTTTCATTAAGATACTCATCTATGTCCACCTCGTATTGCTTAACATCATTTAGAATCCTCTGCATTGTCTGGACAGTAAGTCCAAGACCCATTAATTCCTCGAAATATCTATGAACCTTTAGGAACTGGTCAATGGTTAATCCCCTTGCATAAATCTCCGAAATAGCGATTCCGACATCAATTATTTTGTCCTTGCCGAAATCAGCCTTTTTTAATCCTGAGAGTAGCTTTGTCAATTTGTCTTCATCTTCGCCTGTCATCTGGAATTCTGCCATTACTCTTTCTACAAGAGAAATCTCTCTAGTCATGGTCTTGATTCTGTTCTCAAGTATCTGGATCTCTTCCTTCATGCTCTTAACTTTCGCAGAGCTCTCCTGAAGTTGAAACTCCTCTTTTTTTATTTCACTCTGAAGTTCCTTCCCACGTGCCACCATCTCATCTAGGGCCTTTGGTATGTCAACATACTCCACGTTCATATACTTGGAAAATCTCATCATTTTTTGTGCAGTGTTTAGGAATTTATCCCTGGAATCTTTATCTAAAGAAGAAAGTGCCTTTATTATAGAAACTATTCTTTCGTCCTGAACATCCTTAAATATTGTGTAATAGTGATAACCTTCTATTAAATTATTGATCGATATCTCCTTTTCCTTCATCATTGTGACAATTTCCTTTAATTCGGGGGATATTTCGTTTCCAATTTCTATGTTCAAATATCCGTCCCTCCATTCATTAATAACGTTTTGAATTGAATCCAAAGGAACCCTCTCTTCAATTGAAATATCCTCTGGTCTCCGTCCGTTTATGAATTTCACTATAATTCTGTTCTTCTCTTTTAGCGTTAGCTCCTTCACACTTTTTTAAAGAAATCTCGTATATAACAATTGTTTAGGCAACGGTAAATTGGGGAAATATCAAAATTAAGTGTTGAAGTAACGAATTTGACCAGACTTTATTTCTGCATATCTTTTATCTTTTGCGATTGTTAGTGAACACAAAATGATGGAACCCAAATAACTAGATTAGCACAGATCCAAGAAATCGCTTACACTTCCATCTCTGCTTTCTTTACTCCCCCTTCTGACGAGCAGAGATTGCATTCCGGCTATACTGGCTGCACGTATTTCTTCCTCTGAATCTGAGAAAAATAAAATATCTTTTGGCTTAACGCCTATTTCTTCCGCGATTTTGCTGTAGCTCGTGGGGTCCTTCTTGCTCCCAATCCTTGTATCGAAAAACTTTGATATATAGATTGTAAGATCGCCATAGGGGGTAGTGCTGAATAGAAGTCTTTGGGAAAGTTCGCTCCCAGATGAGTATATGGAAATGATTTTACCGCTGGAAGACCATCTTTCTAGTGCTAACGGAACATCGCTATAGACCACGCCGTGCAGTTCACCATTAACATAGCCCTCCTGCCAAATTAAGCCCTGTACCTCTTTGAAAATACTTGACTTACTGTCTATGTCAATAAGCCAGTTAGTGTATCTAACCAGATTATCCTGATCATTATTTGCATTACCGTCGAGAGTAAATTTTGCTGATTCAACATCCTCCATCATCATTTCCCAGAGCCTATTCAGAGCATCACTTTTATTAGTGTTCCAGTTCTTATAAATAAAGTCTCTGACGTGCTCGCGGATATATTCAAAGAGTGTTACCTTAACAAATTCTATCGGGGTCGTGGTTCCCTCAACGTCTAGTAAGATAGCTCTACATTCTTGCAATTTCTGCATCCTAAACTCATCTTTCCCCATTTATGTATGCAGGACCGAAGCATATAGGAAGGTAATTATCATGAATTCCATTTTCTACATAGTGGGGTATCCAGCCGGACTTGTCCTGAAAGAGCCTTACCGCCTTTATCCTTTTATCATTACACAATTCAAACCAATGCCTCATCCCTTTTGGAACCCTAATCATATCCCCTTGTTCAACTACAATTGCTATGACATTTTTGCCTTCCGGGTGTACGTGAAATATTCCGTGACCAAATACGGTAAATCTCACTTCATCCTCACTGTGGTAATGCTCGCGTTTAAATTTGTCGAGCATATCTTCTAAGCCTGGAGTGAGAGGATTTATATCTACAACATCGGCAGTAACGTATCCACCCTTTCTCTTCAATTCCTCGATCTCTTGCCTATAGATATTCAATATCTCAGCCGGAGAAGTATGCTCGTTTAGCTCTGCTCTTATTTCCCAATGTTCATAATCGACCCCAGAAGCCAATAGGAATTCTCTCGCTTTGTTTGGATCAGTTATTTCTATGTTTAATTCGGGCATTTTTACAACTACCATTCTCATCCCTCCACAATTTGTTCCATTTTTACTCTTTCTGCCTTAGAATAATCTGGCCTCAGCTTTAAAATTACCTCGAGAATAAACTCCAGCACTTCAACATGCCTGGCCGCGTCATAAATGCTAGAACCCCAAGTATATAGACCGTGCCCGCTGAGAAGAAATGCATGGGCATTTCTGTTTTTCCTAAGAACCTCCCTAACTGAACGAGATATTACCTTCATGTCCTGAGAGTTCTCTATTATTGGTATAACTTCTATATGTTCGTGCGTTTTAACGTTGTCAAGTCCTTTAAGCATTTCAAGCCCCGTGATAATAAGCTGACCATCTCGTAGATGCTCAAGCGACAATATAGTAGCTGGAACCGAGTGTGTGTGCATAACTGATCTACATCCCGTTTCCTCTATTATAGACACGTGAATTGGTGTTTCGGCAGATGGACAGCCAGATCCCCTGATAACCTCACCAGAACTGGTGATCTCTAAAAACCCGGACTCATCAAGATGACCCTTGTCTACCTCACTCTTTGTTATTGTGATCCTGGTAGGTTTAAGCCCTGTAACCGCACTTAGATTTCCACTCGTCCCTAGTATCCAACCTCTAAAATAGAACCCGGAAGCAGCAGCAGATAATTTCCTGGTGGCCTCGTTAAAAGATGGAATACTGTATCTGTCCGATTTACTTCCGTATTCATTCAGTGGCGCCTTCCCGGTATGTGGCTGAGAGTGGTGGGCTGTTATATTGCTTGGGTTAGCGATAGGTTCTATGTTATTGTTCTTGCGTAGTTTACTAATAGTCATATTTTATCTCAATAATATTCGTACATATTTCAATATTTTGTTTACTAAACCAAGACTTTTTAATCAAACCTTATTAAAGCAAATAAAGGATTTGGCCGTAACAACTCCCCCAATCACCAATTCTCCATATGGTCATTTCCCAGGTACAGTCTTTCATTTACATATGACTTCGCGTGATTTTCCTCAGAACCCTTAAAATTATTTGCAGGGCACCAAAGTGATAATTTATTTTATTTACCTCGTATTCATATAGCTCTCAAAATAAGTTTAGCTTAGTTACTTTACCATATTTAATATGCCAGCAAAGTACGAAATTCTCAGGTCGGTTTTCTGAGCAGGATATTGTTGTACTTAGCGAGCGGAACATTGCAATCTGATACTAGCCTTAATTAATTAGGAAATTTCTTATGAAGAAGTTTCGAATAATCTGGAGTTTTAATTCTCCTCGATACCAGTGACTTGCCATTTTCACTCTTAGAGAAATCTGAATTGCAGAATTCAGGAAAGCGTATACCTTTGACGTTGTGATCAGGGACGAGCAATAATTCTTCTAAGCTAAATTTTCCCATACCAACCACCGAGTTTCACGGCAACGATATTATAGGCCTTTTTTATTGGATCGTTACTGGCTTATAACAACAATTCTGACACCTTTACTGATTTTCCGTCCTTGAGAATGTACACCTCATCTTCGAATTGAGCTTCCACAGTAATTCCCCTGTGTTTTGATGTGGATATAAGGAAAAAGCTCTTCTTATCATTTCCAGATAGAAGCAATCTATACTTGTTAGTTAAGCCTTCGCCACTGTCATATCCATAGAGAACGAACTTTCCAGAGTCGATATAAATCCTCTTTTCTATTTTTCCTTGCTTTGTGATTGTTTCATATTCTTCCATAGAATATGATCGTTTGATGATATAAATAACGTCCATTTGTGATTACTTAAGTTAATAAAATTATTTTAAGTAAGTTGAATTCAGGTAATCATGAGAATAGTAACTCATGAAAGAACAGGACCATACAGGATAAAAATAAAAGATGTACCAGGTGCAGACAAGCTTGATGACAAATCCAAACTACTTGAATACGAAATACATATATGCGGCTGCGGTCTTTCGCACGATAAACCATTCTGTGATGGCAGTCATAGAGTGACGAGGGACGAAGATCCAACCAAGATTTATGTATACACACACAACAAGGAGAGAATAACGCTCGACAAATACTACAACACCGAAGAAAAAATATGAAAACAACAAATAATACTTCTCCTTACATATTGAAAGGAACCGAGGTCAGAGACGGTGCTGGAGTTAGAATTCTCCGTCTCTTTGGAAGCACTGGCACGTTTAATTTTACTGACCCTTTTCTTTTGCTAGATTTTTTCGGGTCAAATAATCCCGATGAATACTTAATGGGTTTCCCCTGGCATCCACACAGGGGAATAGAGACCCTAACATATCTTATTAGCGGGAGTGTTGAGCATGAAGACAGTCTTGGAAATAGTGGCAAGCTTCGATCAGGGGAAATCCAATGGATGACGGCCGGGAGCGGGATATTCCATCAGGAAATGCCAAAACCTGAGAAAAATAATCCAGAAATGTTCGGGTTCCAGTTATGGATTAACCTACCCAAGGCCAGGAAATTCTCAAAACCCGTCTATAGAAATGTTGGAGTTTCAAAACTTAAAAGCCTAAAATTTGACGGAGTTGAGATGAAAATAATATCAGGTTCCTACCAAGGCAATCCAAGTAGTGCGTTGGAAGATCACCCTCTGAATATTGAATATCTTGATGTGGTTTCAAACGGCCGATCGCTTGCCATTAAGAAGAAAAGTGGATTTACTGGGCTTGTAATACCTGTTGATGGCGAAGTATTAGCTAACGGAGCGACTATAAAGAAGGGAGAAACAGGTGTTTTTACGGGTAATGAGAGCTCGATCGAAATTGAAAGCAAGAATAGAGCAAGGTTTGTGTATATATCAGGTGCCAGAACAAACGAAAATATCGCTTGGTACGGGCCAATAGTAATGAACAACTGGAGCGAGATCGAACAAGCTTTCGATGACTTGCGTAATGGAAAATTTGTTAGGGATTCCAGTCCTACGTTTATCTCATACTGATAAATTCAGATAAATTATAATATTCAATTAGATCCTTTCGTTGTTATGAAAACGATGATAACATTTCACATCGAAGAGAAATACCTTGAGATAGCAAGAGAAATTCTCGGCCGTGATAACTTGATTTTAAATACTGATGAAGGAATGCCGGAAGCGCTGTTAGTTAAGGACAATTCTTTCAGAATGTACAATACCGTAAAATTCATACAAACTATAAATGCAGGAACAGATAATATCGACATGGCATCGATACCGGAGAACGTGATAGTAGCTAGCAACGCAGGTGCATATTCAATTCCAGTAGCCGAGCATGCGTTCGCTTTGATCCTCGAAAGAATTAAGAAAATATCAAAGTTTTCTTCAGAAACTAGATCTGGCTTATTCAGGCCCAGTGAGACTCGACCTCTGTACGGGAAGACAATTGGTATAATAGGTTACGGAGGTATAGGAAGCAGGGTCGCACACATAGCCAAATCATTCGGTATGAATGTAATTGCCATAGGTAGAGGGTATAGGGATCAAAATTGCGATATTTTCATGGGGATCGAGTCTATAAATGAATTATTTTCAAGATCAGACTATATATTGATCTCCATACCCCTTACTGCCCTTACTGTAAATCTTATAAAAAAAGAACAACTTGCACTTGTTAAGCAGAATTCCATTATAGTAAACGTGGCAAGAGCAGAGATAGTTAAAATGAATGACATGCTCGAATTTTTAAAAAGCAGAAGTGATGTCAGCTATCTCACAGACGTCTGGTGGGGTGAGCCCAACCTAACGAATACAGACCTTGATAATGTCGTCGTTACCCCACACGTCGCCGGAGGTCTTTCAGACGAATTTAAAGAGATAGCATTCAGAGAGGCTTTCAACAACATAAAGATATACGCTGAAGGAAAAAGACCTAAGAACATAGTAAAGAGAAATGAAAGCGTATATTTCCAGAGAAGCAAAATGAACTTATGAGAAGCCTTATAATTTAAACTGTTATTATAAAAAATGAATGAGGAATTTATAAAGGTTAGGAGACATCCAGAGAGAGCCAGCTACAACAAGGAACTGCTTCTGGACATTCTTCATAATAATTTCGTATGCAATGTTTCGTTCCAGGAGATGGGACAACCATTCATCATTCCTATGGCATATTACAGTGATGAAAATTTCATTTACCTTCATGGATCACCTTCCTCAAGGATCATTTCTCACCTTAGAGAAAAAAGGAAGATATGCATATCTGTCCTTGAAATCAACGGAATAGTTTTAGCCAAAGGAATAGCCGATAATTCAATAAATTACAGGTCAGCTTTAGTATTCGGGAGGGCAACGGAGGTAGAGAGAGCGGAAGAGAAAGCAAGAATGTTCGCAGAATGGATCGAAAGGATGCTTCCTGGTAGGTTAAGTGATTCTGTTATGCCTGATGATGAAGAATTAAGAAGTGTTTCCGTCTTTAAAATGCCTTTAAGAACTTTTTCGATAAAGGTCAGAGACTCTGGTCCAATAGAGAAAAGAACGAATCCGAATATATGGACTGGCGTGATCCCTATCATTCGGATCTACGGAAAGCCTACATATTCAAGTGGTGATCCCCCCGATTACATTAAGAAAATCATAGAGAATAAAAATAGGATCGCAGAGGATTTCCCTATTAAGTGAATCTTTCATTTTATTGATTATGCGCCTCAGTAGCCTGTGTGACAATCATTTACGGCTATGAAAAATTATATATGCTTAATACAATGGCTCGCGAAGAAAATGATTGAAATGGTTCTATTTTTGATTCAAATTATAATTTCTTCATTCATCTGGGGGTCTCTCTTCGATGTTAAACCTCATTGAGGAGATCCTAATCTTATTGACCTTGGCTATAGGGTTCGGGGAACTTCTAAAGACAGTTAAACTGCCGGAGATTGTTGGTGCAATAATAGCAGGGATAATTCTAGGACCTGCATTACTTAAAATCCTCTCCCCAAATAATGAACTATCTGCGATAAGCACCATTGCCCTTTTTTTCATAATACTGCAGATTGGAATAGAAGAATCGACCGACATATTTTCTTTCAGTCTCCACTATATGGTAAGATTTGCCTCGTTGTCATTCATTGTGCCTCTGATTATAATGACTATAGGTGGCAACGTACTATTTCATATTCATTTTTTGCAGTCATTTGCAACGTCACTAGCAATTGCGATACCATCTATATCAATAGTTTCCGTCTTGCTGGTTACCTCTGGACTAATAGAGACGGACGACGGTAGAAGACTACTTGGCGGGGTCGCATTTAGCGACCTCATAGCATTCGTAATTCTCTCCTCAATTAAAAATTCCATTCAGGGAATTGTAGTAATAGCCGCATCACTGACTGCCTTTATTATACTGCTTTATATCCTTGACAGGTATCTTAAGATAAGATCTCAAGGACTGATCGAAAGGGCTGAAAACTTTATAGAGAAAAGAGAGAGTCTTCTCTTCGCAATTGTTATACTCATGGGATTTGCTGTTTCGTCTTTATTTGAGTACATTGGCTTAACCTTTGTACTTGGAGCATTCTTTTCTGGATTAATAATTCATGGACGCACTGTGGGAGAGAGGGCACATGGTATTCTTATGCGCACCTTTTCACGAATAAACAACAGTTTCTTCATACCCTTATTTTTTGGTCTATCCGGAATTCTAGTAACAAGAATATCTTTAAATCTGATCCCAGCTACAATTTTCTTCATCCTTATAACTTCAATTGTTGGTGGTACTTTCACTTATCTAATAGCTAAAAAATATCTCAAAGGCCGCGCAATCACTGCTGTAGGGATTTTTGGCGCTAGGGGTGCAGTCGGAGTGATCATTGCATCTATATCTTTGAGCAGAGGGTTAATAAACAATGATCTATATACGTCCGCAATACTGGCAACAGTCGTAATGGCTATTGTGTTTTCTTTCATTTTTAATCTTTCAATTGACGAAAAATAAGTTTATAGATCTCGGTTGGGGAGCTTTGAATGCCTGTGAAATGAATATATTATTATGCCGGATAGGATCATTAGACTTCCCAAGTATAGTGCCTGTGAACCCAAGGATACCATAATAACCATAGATAATAGCACTGATACTATTGGAAGGTAAGGAAAAAGTGGTGCGTTAAATCCATTATCAGTAACTCTTTTTCTAATAAGGATAACTGCTACACCTGACAGTGCGTAAGAGAATATAACACCAAAGTTAGACGCTAGTGCAACGTACTTGAGATTTCCTAGGAACAGGGAGAGTATTGCAAGAGTACCTATTATTAGAACTGCCCTTTTAGGAGAATCCTTATTTTTTCCCTCAATCCATTTTGGGAATAAACCATCTTCACTCATTTGAAGGAGTGTTCGAGAACCGGCCACGACCAATGACAGGGTTACCGTAAAAGTTGCAATAATTGCGACGCTACTAACAGCGAAAGAAATCACTTCTGGAGCCCTTGAGAAGTTGAGGGCCTGTGCTAGAGGATCCGCTGAGTTACCGTATAGTTGCCACGGCATTATGGCAAGCATGCCAATTACCACAAGGATGTATAAAACCGTACTTATGGCGAGAGATATTAAAATTGCTTTCGGAACATTTTTCGGACCATCCGAAACCTCTGGTGTAAGAGTCGCAATTGTATTGAAACCTGAATAGGCAAAGAAAGCGAGAGAGGCGGATTCTAATATACTTAATGGACCATGAGGAAAAAGTGGTAGAAACCTTGCTTGCTCCCATCTTCCGAAGAATATGGCGGAAATAATGAATATGACCAACCCGCCTGATGTGATAATCACGAGAATTTGTTCCAACCTTGCGACCAATTTTATCCCTGCATAGTCAATAATTGTGATCACGGCCAGAAAAACTATAGAAATCCCTATGATGAGTATATTGGATTGATAATGAAAGAAAGATATGAGATAGGCTGAAAATCCAAGGGTAACCGCTGCGCTTGCAATCGCATAGGAAATGCTCCTCAGCCAGCCAACTACAAACCCAAGCGAGTCGCCCATTGTTACCTTTGTAAAGGAATATAGTCCCCCGTGAGAGATTATTTTCGATGATAAATCAGCGCTATTGAATGCTACTGTCATTGCTAGGAATGCCGTTATTATAAATGCTATTATTGCACCCGGTCCTGATTCCTTGATAACAGCTCCGGCCAGTACAAATATCCCGGCGCCTATTATGTTTCCCAAGCCGATAGCAGTTGCTTGCCACAGCGTGATCTTGGATTGAGTCACAGGACGTAATTGTAGAATCGTTATTAATAATCCTACGCTGAGATGTTACTATTATTTTATAAAATTTCTCGCTTTATATTGTTATCAATTTTCACGTTGAGGACAAGCATGATAAAGAGAAGCACTATCATAGCTAAGATGCCAATAAAAATCTCATTGTACCCAAATCTATCTATCAAGAACCCGCCAGCTGTTGGAACAACGATCCCTATACCTGTCATAAATGAGAAAAAATAACTATTGGCCACATTTCTTTCTTCTGGCCTATACGATCTCGCTATTGAAAGTATAGACAGCGGATATGTGAGTCCATGTGGAACCCCTAAAATAAAAAGAGACAAAGCAAAAAACGTGATATTTTGAGAAGAGATCATCAAAAGTATCCCTAGGATTGTCAATACCATTGACACCATCATGTTTCTATAGAGGCGATTTTGAGGTATAAATGAGATCATCAGCCTAGAAGCAAATGAAGATAGGAAAAAAAGCGAGAATAAAATCGAAATTGTAGACAGTGAAACACCAAATCTCTCATGCTCATAAATTCCACCAAATGCTACTAGAATTGTAAATGGAATGTTGTATGAGGCGATACTGATCAAGGATGACCTGAACCCTGCATTTGAAAGTATCTTGACACGAGATCTCACAACTTTCTCTTCTGGAAACTTCAAGAAAGGAGATAGGAAGAGTGCGGTCAGAGCAAACGAAGAAAACACAAGGAAGGTTTCTCTCAACGTTATAAACTTTAGGAGATAGCTTTCTATCGCTGGACCTACAACAAGCGACAAACTTAGCGAAACTGCATAAAGTGAAATAACCCTTTCTCTAATAGTTCTATCCTTGAATAGGCTAGCGGATGTCATTATATTGGGCATGATGAGCCCCAGGGTCGCGCCTGAAACTGCGACTAGTATCCAGATTGTAATTTGGTTCGTTATCCAAAACCCGATAAATGTGAGCGAATATATCGCTATTGATAGTATAAACGCAAACCTACGTTCTTTCGATGAGAGACGAGTGTTAATAAAGGATGTTGTTACAAACGTAACTAGGTAGCTTAATGCTGTTATCAATCCTACCTCTTTTTGGTTGAAATCTAGGAAATATTTTGCAAGTAAGGGAGTCGATGTAATCATCATATTGTTACTTGATCTTATAAAAAAAGTCGTAGATAATATGATAAGAATTGAAAAAATAATGTTTCCTTTTGCAAAGTTTAAATCTTTATTTTGATTCAAAACGTGATTACCTCGTATCCCTGATTTATATAATAAGCTAACCTTTCACCGAAGGGCATAAGCGGCACGTTCATCGACTGCAACTTCAGATCCACATCATATTTCTTTGCAACGAAAACGCAAGCTGAGTCTAGAGCACCTGCTTTGACGATTTCGTTAAATGACTCCTTGGCCTCTCCTTCAAGATGAGTGACATACTCTTCACTAGTTCCGAATAACAAAAGTTTTGCATCTTCGTACCTCTTGGAACTGATTTGCCTTGCTATCGTCATCAGGGCAAGATTTGTCCTTTCAGGTGTTTCCTTCCCGCTTAGCAACAGGAATAATACTTTTGTCATAATTCGAGATTACGCAAGTATATTTAATATATCTGTATACCTAAAGTAACTAATAAAACATGCACTCCTTTAAAAGTCCACGAGCAGAAATCTCTTTCAATATTTTTCATACAGAAGGGATTATTATCTGATATTTATCGATCCTCTAAACTTAATGGAGAAAGTGAGGTAAAAAATAATGAGAGGTCAATCAAGTCAGTTTCAACATTTCCTAATAGTTGGGTTTCTGACATCGCTGCATGAATTTTCAGAAATTATCATTTCTAGCTTATAACTTTTTACTATTGAGACTAAGGTCTCGTTTGGTCGGCCTCCTATTGAACTTTCTAGTATGATGAGATTCCTTCTATGCTAAATTCATAACTGCCCTATATATTTGGATTTTTGTTGGGCATCACCGATGACTAATATCAATTAACACCTCGACCATTGAGTATTTCCACAACCTTTGAACTTATTAAAAAAGGTTGTTTAATGATGCTTTTCAAGATAAAGGAGTTGATGATTTTAATACACAATTTACGCGACTTGAAGTAGACATTCAAACATGATGAATAAACTTCCTTATACTGTAATTTCAAGCAGATTACATGCCCTACCGCATTTTTATTGCGGCTACTTACGTATTATACCATCATGTCTATGAAATGCAACTAAAACAATCCTTTCGCCTTAAACTCAAAAAGTTCGCCAGGTGCTTACTTAATAAAAATTAACCCAGAATTAGGGCATATGCCTGTATACTTCTGAATTCTTTCTATCATTTTCTAGTGATATATAGCACTACATAATTAGTTCTGATGCCTTGAATTTTAGCATTGTGATGATTTTCTATTTGCTTTTATTGAAATAAAGTGCATCAAATAGATATCTTCCTCATTTTAGAATTAGATAGCTCTGTTAATGTTTTTTTGAATTATTCCCTAGAAAAATGTATTAACCAATTTAAAATAATACAATTATGCATAACTTAGCTTGGAACCCTGATATATACGGGGACAAGATTGCCTTCATTTCTGGTGACTCTGTTTGGGAATATGACACGAATAATGGTTCTGTTAGGAAACTGATTTCGGGGCTTGGAGTAATAAATAATGTGAAATACTTCGATCATGGAAGAAAAATCGCCTTCAGGGCAATGTATGGTGAATCAGCAAATTATTCCGATATTTTTTCATATGAGTTAGAGAGCGGAAAAATAGACAGGTTGACATATTTATCAGGACCAAGTGTTGCGAGGAGGATGTTTACAGACATAGCCGGCTTTACACCTGAGGGAAATATAGTCATTTCTACTCCTGTTTTTCAGCCTTTTGGGTCAATGACGTACCTGTATGAACTAGTAGACAATGGAAGAATATTACGGCCACTAAATCTAGGTCCTGCGATACACATAATTTACTATAAAGATAAAATTTATCTTGGAAGGAACACCTCTGATATGCTTCATTGGAAGGGTTATAAAGGGGGAACTAGGGGAAAGATATGGGCTGGTACGGTTGAATCCGGATTCAAGAAAATTGTGGATCTTGAGTATCATGTTTCTTCGCCGGTTATCGTTAAAGACAGAATTTATTTTATATACGATGGAGGAAAGCATGGCCAGATATGCTCTGTTGACATTAATGGAAAGGATTTCAAGACGCATACGGATTTCACGGAATATTATCCGCGCCATCTAAATACCGATGGCAGTAAGATAGTGTTCTCAATGGGTGGTGGAATTTTCATTTTTGACCCTGATAGTGGAAGTATTAAGGAAATAAAGATTGGAACGTTATACGACAGCCTTAAGGAAAGAGTTGTATCTATTACAAAGTACGTAGAAAATTTTGACGTAAATGATGATAATTTCCTATCTATCGTTGGCAGAGGTAGGGGAGTTATCACAAATGATGACTCTACAATTAGCATAAATATTGAAGATGGTTTAAGAGTAAGGAAAACTTTATTCCTTGGATCAAATAAAATTCTTTATGTCATTGGTAATAGAGATGGAGACAATCTTGTTGTTTTCAACTACAAAGATGGAAAGAAAAATACGATAAACTATAACCTCGGAAACATTTATCACGTTGCTGCTTCAAAGGATGGTAAATACCTTGCGGTTGCAAACGATCAGTTCGAATTACACATAGTAGATCTGGTGACGGGAGAAGCTCGCCTTGTAGATAGGAGTCAGGAAGATATGATAACCGATTTTGAGTTATCACCTGACTCCTTATTTCTGGCCTACAGTTTTCCAACAAAAAGAACCTTCTTTGGGGGATATTCTCAGCGATTAATAAAGATATACGATATAAAGCAGAACACAATTTACAATGTAACAAGCGATATTTCCAATGATTTCAGTCCAACTTTTAGTCCCGACGGAGAGTACCTTTTCTTCCTGTCATCGAGGGAGCTAGACCCTGTTCAAGACAAGGTAACTTTCAATTTTAGCTTCCCGTTCGTGACAAGGCCGTATGTAATACCTCTTAAGGAGGGGGGCATCAGCCCATTGAAAAGGGATATAGCTTCACTTCATGATAAAGGGGATAAATATGATCTTGAAGGTGCTGCTTTACGGTCACAGCAAATTGAAATGCCATCCGCAGACTACAGAAAGATCGTGGCGGTGGATGATGGCCTCATACTTTACGATGTTCCTATACATGGGGAATTCGATTCTTATTACTCCGGTGCGCCGGAAAAGGGAAACATAGAGTTTTTTGACTTTAAGAGCAAAGAGATTAAGGGGAAGTGGAGCAATATTATCGCTTTCTCTATTTCGCCAAGCAGAAAAAGAATACTTTTTAAAGCAGAAGATGGTAAAATTGGAATCATTGAAGCTGATAAGCTTAAATCAAGTAATGGTGAAATTCGTAAAGAGAAAACAGATGCGAAAATTGTAAACATCGATAATATAACTGTAAAAATTAATGATTATCAAGAATATCTGCAAATGTTTGACGAAACCTGGAAAATGATGAGAGATCATTATTGGGACAAGCGAAAGGCTTTCGAAATATCTGACAGGATCTACGAGAAATATCGAAAACTCGCAGAAATGGCAAGAACAAGGTTTGATTTGAGTGTTGTTATAAATGAAATGATTGGGGAGTTCAAAACGTCACATTGCTACGAGATGGGAGGCGAGTTCACATTGACTGACCTACCTAAGGCTGGTGCTATAGCTGCTGATCTTGAAAGCTCAAAAGATGGGCTTCTGGTCAAGAAGATCTACAAGGGGGACATAACTAATGAAAAAGAAAAATCTCCGCTCTTACTAGCAGGTATTGCCGAGGGAGATATCATCAAAGAAATCGATGGTGTTCCTGCTGTCGGGAGACATCCTAATTATTTCCTTCTCGGAAATGCTGGTAGAACCCTGAGAGTAAGAGTAAGGAAACCAGAGGGTAATGAGAAACTCACACTGCTCAACATTCTAGAACAAGACAGGTACATAAGATACAGGGCATGGGTTGAGAGTAATAGGGAGTACGTTCACAGAAAAAGCGGTAACAGGATAGGATACGTGCACATACCAGACATGGGAATGATGGGGCTCAACGAATTCTTCCGGTTGTATGTCAATGAAAGCTCTTACGAATCCCTAATTGTAGATGTAAGATATAATGGGGGTGGTTTTGTTTCTCAGATCATACTTGAAAAAATAAAATCAGAAAGGCTTGGATACGACAAACCTAGGAATGGAACTTTGCATCCATATCCAGTAAACTCGGTCGTTTCAGGAATAATCGCAGTGACCAATGAATATGCAGGATCGGATGGTGATATCTTTAGCTATTCATTCAAACTTATGAAAATAGGGAAACTTATAGGAACAAGAACATGGGGGGGTGTCGTAGGAATAAATCCACTCAGGAAACTTATAGATGGTACTGTTGTCACCCAACCGGAATATTCGTTCTGGTTTAAGGGTGTTGGCTTTGGAGTGGAAAATTACGGTGTTGATCCAGACATCGAGATCGAGTTTAAACCAGAGGATTACGCATTTGGAAGAGATCCGCAGCTTGATGCGGCGATAAGCATTCTTGAGGAACAAATGAAGGAGAAGAAGGAAGATCTACCAAAGGAGCTAATTTCTAGCTAACATTTCCCCTCAAGATCTCTCAAACAGGCTGTAATGAACTTCACCCACGTTTATTATGGAAAATACTTAGCTTAGTAAAGGAGCGTTCATCGTTTAAATGTGTGAAATCGCTCCAGTATACAGGGCTGGGGATTGGAAGTTGTTCTGTTTAATAAATCCAGGGTAGCTATGGTGAGTAAATAAAAATAAGGTTATTTTATAGGACAGTTCTTAAACTATGTCGTGGTTCTATTGAGGTCATATTTGAGACTAAAGACCCTTTACCAAAAGTGTTTTATTGCTAAAATTTTAAATATTGATTTGTCAAGTTCCTTAAACTGAAACCGAGATCATTTCGGCGAAAACGACTTGGTGGGAAACTTCAACACTAACCAGTGTTTCTTGAGCATTATGTAATGTCATAAGTAACGCCCCGAACGGGATTTGAACCCGTGTCACGAGCTCGACAGGCTCGTATGATAGGCCACTACACTATCGGGGCTAGCCTTCGTATTTAATGACTTTATTTAATGTTTTCTTGCTCTATCAGTGGCGGAAACAACCTTTTCAATGCAGCAATTTCTCCCTCAAGTATATGTGATAAAGCAAACGACGTAAAGGGATACCATATCCCCCTCATCTTTATATTGGCCATTATTATTATTTTATCTTCAAGGACTTGAAATATCTGGTAACCTTTCATTGGACCTTTACCATATCTGATAACTATTGAAAGGTTATCTCTCCTAAACTCGACCCATTCACCTTGCTTTTTATTCCTAAACGCAAGCACTGATTCTCTATAATTAGAGTCTATTTTACTGATCTTGACATGACCGCGCCACACGTTTACATCATCTAGGCTCTCCACTAGCTTTTCGTACGCGTCTTGCGGCTGTTCGTTCAGTGGAAACTCGTAGTAGAGACGCACGATTTGTTATTTTAAACTCTAATATATTTTCTTTGAGTAACTTTGTGAAAGACGAAAAATGTAAAATTGAGACTTTTTGATACAGAGATGACAGTATGAATAGTATATTCTCGGAAAAAATAAGCAATATCGGGCTGGGAACTTGGCAACTTGGTTTGAAAGGATGGGGAAAAGGGTACGAGAGAAATACATTAATTGAAGCTCTGCAGACTGGACTAAAAAATGGGCTCAACTTCATAGATACAGCAGAAATTTATGGAAACGGAATGTCCGAAACTCTTATAGGTGAGGCGTTAGAGAGCTTAAAGAGAGAGGATTTCAAGATTGCAACTAAGGTAGCGGGATTTAACGCTACATCCCGGAGGGTATTTCAGAGCCTAAAGAAAAGCCTTAAACGATTAAGGACAGACTACGTTGACCTTTACCAAGTTCATTGGGAACCGTCAGCTTATACCAATGTAAAGGAGCTTTTCCGTACTCTAGAGAAAATCGCGAAAGAAGGTTATATAAAGCACATAGGTGTTTCTAACTTCTCTGAAAAAGGAATAGAAATTGCCAATAATTCCATGAAAGATTTCAGGATCGAAAGCAATCAGATCAAATTTAACATCATTGAGAGACCTGGAGATGCTCTCCTTGATTTTATGAAAAATGAAGGTATTAAAGTAATAGCGTGGAGCCCTCTTGCACAAGGCTTCCTCAGTGGTAAATATACAAAATATAATAGACCGTCCGGCTATGTTAGACGAATAAATAGACTTTTTTCGCCTAGGTATTTTGAAAGATTTGAACCACTGCTTTCAAAATTAAGCGATATTGCCCACGAAAAGGGAGCTACTGTTTCTCAGATCGTTCTGTCCTATGAGGTGGCCCTTGGGGCTTTTCCGATACCAGGTTTCAGAACAACAGAACAGGTGATGGAAATTGTGAAAGCGTCGAACCTTTCCCTTTCTACGGAGGAGAAAAGTTTAATCGATAAGGCAAGCTCAGAGTGCGGAATTATTCATACTTCCGGATCCTTTTACCCCAGGTATCTACCAAATTTCATCGCGAGAATCGGAACTTATTTTATATAAAATCGACGAATGCCGACATACTATTCCGACAAAGAATAAATACGTGATGAAACTTTACCGTGAGTTAGATGAGTTCTATAGTTTCATACGGATCGTACATCCCAAGGTATAGAATAAAGGTTGAAGAGATTGCTAAAGAGTGGGGCGAACACCCTAACAATATAAAGAATGGCATAATGATCTACAGCAAATCTGTCCCAGGACCAGATGAAGATGTATTAACCATATCTACGGAAGCAGCAAAAAATGCACTAAAGAGAGCTAACATAGATAAAAAGACCATTGGAGCCGTGTACGTAGGTTCTGAAAGTCATCCCTATGCAGTAAAACCCACCTCATCAATTTTGGTTGAAGCCCTGGGGCTTCCGTACTACGTGCATGCGGCAGATTATGAATTTGCCTGCAAAGCTGGAACAGCGGCTGTTCAGAATGTCATGGCTATGGTGGACAGCGGTCTCATAGAAAATGGCCTGGCAATAGGTGCGGATACATCTCAGGGTGCTCCTGGCGACGCGCTTGAATATTCAGCTTCTGCCGGTGGTACAGCGCTCATCATTGGTAAAAACGGATTTGCTGACATCAATTCTACCCTTTCGTTTACCACAGATACGCCAGATTTCTGGCGTAGGGAGGGGGAGAGATATCCAAGCCACGGTGGAAGGTTTACTGGGGAACCAGCTTACTTCAAGCACGTCATAACAGCTGCTAAAAAGATGATGGAGAGGATGTCAACGAAGCCAGAGGACTACGATTATGCAGTCTTTCACCAGCCAAATGGAAAATTTCCAACAAGGGCCGCCAAGATGCTTGGTTTCAAGGACGAACAGATTAAAGATGGCCTTTTGACGCCGTACATTGGAAACACCTATTCAAGTTCCATGATTATAGGTCTTTCTGCCATCCTAGATAAGGCAGAGAGTGGCGATAGAATCCTTGCAGTTGCATTTGGAAGTGGCGCAGGATCAGATGCATTCGACATCACTATTAACGATAGAATAAAATCACTGAAGAGAGAGAATGCCCCTGGTGTAATGGAACAAGTAAATAGAGCTCTATACGTTGATTATGCTACATATGTGAAATTCAAGGGAAAGATTGTAATGAAGGGAGACTGAACCAAATGAAAGACGTTTATATAATCGGTGTTGGAACTACAAAATTTGGAGAGCTTTGGGACTCGAGTCTAAGGGAACTGGCATCAGAAGCCGGACTGAAAGCCATAATGGATGCTGGAATATTTGCAGAGCAAGTGGATGCCCTCTACGGCGCCAATACTAGTGGCGGTCAGTTTGTTGACCAGGAACATGTTGCCGCATTGATCGCAGACTACTCTGGCATAGCAGAGCTGAATATACCTTCAATAAGGGTAGAGGCAGGATCAGCAAGCGGAGGTGCTGCTTTGCTTCAGGCATATTTCGCTGTAAAGGCAGGGGATTACAAGACTGTTGTTGTAGGAGGTGTCGAAAAGATGACAGATGTACCTTCTGAGGTTGCAAATGAAATCATTGGCGGGTCTCTAGATGCCGAGTGGGAAACATTCTTCGGCGCCACAGAGGCATCACTAGCTGCGATGATTGCTCGGAGGCACGAATACGAAGGACGTGCCAAAAGAGAGAACTATGCAATGTTACCTGTTGTGAGCCATTTTCACGCTTCTATGAATGAAACATCGCATTTCAGGAACTCTATAAAAATTGAGGATGTCCTGAAAGCATCCTATGTGGCTGAGCCATTAACAGTCTTCGACAATGCTCCTGTTAGTGACGGAGCCTCGGCACTTGTAATAACCTCTGACGAGAAGTTGATAAAGAGTTCAGATCAACCTATTAGGATAAAAGCTATGTCAGCAGCCAACGACTTCCTTTCACTCCACGACAGGCAAAAAATTGACTCTTTCAAGGCGGTCAAGAAAAGCACTAAATCTGCCCTGGACTCAGCCGGCCTCACTATAGATAAGATAGATGGAATAGAGATTCACGATTCGTACAGTATAGCGGCCTTAATTCAACTTGAGGAAATATATGGTCCTGAGGCAATCAGGATGACGGAGGGCGATGATTTTTACTATAATTCGTCCAGCCCCCTCAATGTATCTGGCGGGCTCAAAGCACACGGGTATCCTTTAGGTGCAGTTGGTGTCTATCAAGTTGTTGATTCTGTAATGCAGCTAAGGAGGAAGGCTGGCAAAAGGCAGATAAATGATCCTAGAAATATCCTAGTACACAACATGGGTGGGCTGGGAACAACTTCTATAACTACAATTCTGGGGGTTGATTGAAATGAGCGAAGTTCCAAGATTTTGGAGAGAAGCGAAACATAGATACAGACTTGTGGGAACAAGGTGCACAAACTGTAATACCCTTTATTTCCCACCGAGGGAAATATGCCCTGTTTGTAGGAGAGAATCTGTTGGAAAAATGAAGGAGGAGGAGCTCTCAGGGGAAGGAGAAATATATTCATACACCATAGTTCACGATGGATTAGACCAATTCAAGATGCAGATTCCATATATAATGGCATTAATCAAAATGTCTGATGGGCCGCTCGTAACAGGACAGATTGTTGATTGCAAGCCAGAGGACGTTAAAATAGGAGCAAAAGTATCTGCAACACTGAGAAAAGTAAGGGTAGAGGGTAAGGAGGGCATAATACAGTACGGTTACAAGTTTGTGCTAAAGGAATGATACAACTATGTCCTGACTGAAATTATATCTACGTAGAAATATAAAGTTCTGCCAGCGAGGTACGGATTGCTATTAAGGTAATAATATCCACCTGATATTTCGCTCACGTAGGAGCCTGATGGTAGAATAGTGCCATTGATTATTAGTGTTGTGAAGTTTATCTGACTGTTTTTGCCTGAACCTGTTATGTTCTGCACTAGGATGCTGAACCCTGTAATATTTTTGTAGGGGAAGTACCTGTAACCGACCTGTGCCTCATTCTCTATGTTCGCGTAATAGCCGTTGAAACTTATAACGTATACATCCCAGCCAGTGATAGGATCCCTGACAAATGAACCCGCCACTGGGGAAGTGTTGAAAACAGATGTAAATGCAGAGTAGTTCATTGTCTGGTATACTGGCACAGAGCCATTAATTGGTATCTTCTTGATGAGACTTGAATTTTCCAGGCCGTACCCTTCAGCAGGCGGTACTACTATAATGCCTGTCTGCCCTTTTGCCATGCCTACCAAACCGTCGTCAAATCCCTTTATCATAGTTCCTGAGCCAACGGTATCATTAAGCGGTTTGAACGGCGGATGGTACTTGAAGTCTGGCGCTTTTGGATATGTTACGTTGTTGTTTGCAACACTTGCCATATTTGTATCGAAGATGAGAGGATTTCCGTTCACAATTATGTACCCATAATACCAGAGAGAAACATTGTCTCCAGGCTTTATCACTAATTCTCGATGCTGCGCATAGTTATATCCCCCATACGATGCAACAGGGATTGCCACAACCAGAACCATCAATATTATTAACAGGCTTCGTAACTGCATTCACTCTTAAAGGGAAACATCAATAAAAAATTACTCATAAATTTGCATGCAAAAGAATTACTTGAAGGAAATTTTCTGGATCGGATGGATAAGAGGGTCGCCTACGTAGGGCTCGTTTTCGTAGCAGCTGTGTGGGGAGCAACGTTCCCTATAATTAAAGAGACCCTTTTATACATTGGTCCAATATCCTTTCTCTTCTTTCGATTTGCACTGGCTTCTGTCATAATGATGCCTTTCGTAGTCAAAAAGATCAGGAAGAAGGATGCAATATATGGAACAATAGTGGGAATCCCTCTCGCACTCGGCTATATAACCCAGACAATAGGGCTTCAATACACGTCTCCGTCTATGTCAGGCCTTATAACTGGCATTTACGTGGTTCTGACCCCTATCCTCTCCATTTTCATTCTTAGGATTCCGAAGGATCCTGTTAAGATTTATCTTGCTATGACCGCCTTCGCCGGTATGGCTCTTATGACTGTCTCCTCAACTTCTGGCGAAACTTTAGGGAATATATTGACCGTATTCACAGCTGTATTCTATGCTTTGCAGATAGTTCTCACAGAAAAGTATCTCGGAGATGGTGACCCGCTCGTATTCACGTTCTTTGAGATTTTAATTGTTGCTGTGTTTAGTCTCATTTTTGATCCCCTTTCTGTTATCAACTCTGAAGTTCTTGGGAATGGATATGTTTTATTTTCAGTTATTTTCAATGGGGCTGTCGGTTCATTTCTAGCCATCTGGATAATGACTGTAGCTATAAGAGAGATAAGCGGCTACGTTTCTGCGCTCATTCTAGTGTTGGAACCTGTGTTTGCAGTTCTGATTTCAACACTTGTCTTCCATTTTAGAATAAGCTCACTGATGCTCGTGGGTGGTGCTATAATAGTTATATCTATGTTCCTTGCAATTAGGAGAGAGAACAAGAAAAGCACCGTTAAAACTGAAACAAAATCGGTCTAGGACGCTGTCATTTTCTTCGGTAATTTTTTATCGAAGCTGCCTTACTGACAGAAGGACCAGATAACTCTACTAGTTGAAGAGAATCTACGTTCACGAACCATGTAATAACATTCTTAATCTAATGTCCTATAAGACAAAGTGAAAACATTAGCACTGGCATCATTATCATTTGTGATATTATCAATTTAACTCAACCTCAGACATTCATTTGTAATACAGGAAACAAACGCCTTTCTAATCTGAACTAACACATAATAATAATAGCCTTAACTAAGGATATTTAATAATAAAATATTCAAAATTAAGACTGGAGCTTTACCTCTATATTTATGCCATCCGGCAGTTGAATCCTCATAACCTGCCTTATCGTCCTCTCGTCCGCATCTATATATATGAGTCTCCTGTGAACTCTCATCTCCCAGCGGTCCCAGGTGGCTGTCCCGGCACCGTTCGGCGCCTTTCGGACAGGAACCACCAACCTCTTTGTGTAAAGTGGTATGGGACCCTTCATCTCTACCCCAGTTCTTGAGGCTAGCTGCTTTATTTCAGAACAGACACTATCCACTTTCTTCACATCGGTTCCTGACAGGGAAATCTTCATTCTGTAAGATGGCATCTTTGTTCACTTATTGAGATTTTTTCTCAAGGTCTATACACTGACCTGCTGCAACTGTCTGCCCCATATCCCTGACAGCAAACCTAGCAAGTGGCGGGAAATCTGACATTTTTTCGATTACCATAGGCTTGGTCGGGACTATCTTCACAACAGCCGCATCACCTGTTTTTATATGCTGGGGATGATCTTCCTTTGTGGTTCCCTGTCTGGGATCTATTGTTTTTATTATTTCCGTAATCGTGCACGCGACCTGTGCGGTATGTGCGTGGAATACAGGCGTATACCCAGCTGCTATGACCGATGGATGATTGAGAACAACGATCTGACCTGTGAAACTGCTAACAACTGTTGGGGGATTGGTCACATGACCTGCCACGTCACCCCTCCTAATATCTGTTTTTGAGATTCCTCTAACGTTAAATCCTATGTTATCTCCGGGCTCTGCCTGAGGAATGCTTTCATGATGTTCCTCAATTGATTTGACTTCGCCGGTCTTGTGGGATGGTTCAAATATTATATTGTCCCCTACCTTAAGAATGCCTGTTTCAACCCTGCCCACTGGGACAGTACCTATTCCAGTGATGGAGTAAACATCCTGAACCGGTAGCCTGAGAGGCTTCTCCGTGGGCTTTGGGGGTATAGTCAGTTGATTCAGAAGGTCTAGAAGTGTTGGACCAGTCCACCATGGCATGTTTGGACTTTTCTTCATTATGTTGTCCCCTTTATATCCAGATATCGGAACCATTGGCACGTTCTTGTACCCAACTGAAGTAAGCAGTTGTTCCACCTGTTTCTTAACTTCTTCGAACCTCTGCTGGGAGTAAGGCGGTTGCGTTGCATCCATTTTGTTAATTAGGACTATCATCTGCGGAACACCTAGAGTCCTTGCGAGAAACACGTGTTCCCTTGTTTGTGCCATCACACCTTCTCCTTCCCTCGCTGAAACCACTAGAAGTGCAGCATCCGCCTGGCTTGTTCCCGTTATCATGTTCTTTACAAAATCGCGGTGTCCTGGTGCGTCTATTAGGGTGAAATAATATTTATCTGTCTCAAATTTTCTATGAGCTACATCTATGGTAACCCCTCTTTCTCTCTCTTCCTTAAGTCTGTCCATAACCCAAGCAAATTCGAAAGTCGCCTTTCCCTTTTCTTCCGCTTCTTTCTTGTATTCTTCTATAATGTGGGCTGGTATCTCTCCGTGCTCATAGAGCAACCTACCTACAGTTGTCGATTTACCATGATCTACATGACCTATGGTTACGAGATTTAGATGTGGTTTTTGCGTCGCCATACCTACTGTACCTCCAATCTTTTGATTAGCTTAGGCCTATTTTTTCGCTATATATAGACTTTGTCAATGATTTCTATTCCAATATTGAAGATCGTCATCCGACGCAGCGGAATTCATAGGTTTGCGTAATAAGTCTCATCGTACGGTTCCGGCTTAAGGCCTTTCCTTTCCCTTATCTTGGCAACTACGGATGGCTGAAGATCCTTTGGTACTGGCTGATGCCCGTGGTTTTCTGTGGACCAAAGCACTCTCCCGCCTGTAGCGCTTCTTATCGCTGAAGCGAATCCGAACATTTCGGGAACTGGAACCAGGGCGGTGATCTTAGACTGTTCTCCCTCCTGCTCCATCTCTACTATAACCCCCCTTCTCTGCTGAAACTCCCTTGTGACTGCGCCTGACTCTTCCAGAGGTGTATCAACGAAAACCTTCTGAACAGGTTCTAGCAGTATCCTACCAGCCTGACACATTGCACCGTATATCGCATTCCTCACAGCCGGAATAACTTGTGCAGGACCTCTATGAATACTATCCTCATGCAACTTTGCATCTACAAGTTTAACTTTAACACCGTAAACCTTCTCTGCTGCAAGGGGACCCCTATCCATTGCTTCTATAAAAGCCTCTTTAACAAGCTCCATTGTTTCGTTCAGGTACTGAATGCCCTTGGTAACATCAAGAAGTACGTTTGGTCCATGGATTGCTTCTACACCCTTAGCTTCTTCCCTGTCCATACCAAGTTCCTGCAGTGTTGCAATTAATGTTTTTTTATCCTTTATTCTGTCAGTTTGAACTATGTCGCCTTTTAGTATTGCATCAACAACTGCCTTTTCGAGGGGTTCCACTTCAATGTAAAATCTATTATGTTTGTTAGGTGATTTTCCTTCGAATGGACCGCCCTTCCCTTGAACAGTCTCCCTATACACAACAATTGGATCAGAAGTTTCGACCTCAACCTTATAATCGTTTTTAATTCTATAAAGCGTAACATCGAGATGTAGTTCACCCATGCCTGACATCAGGTGTTCCCCCGTCTCCTGGTTAATCTCTACCTCAATACTCGGATCCGCCTTGGCGACGGTTCTCAGCACCTCTATCAATCTGGGTAAGTCTTTAGTGTGCTTTGCCTCTATTGCAACCGTGACAACTGGCTCTGAGTAATGAATCATCGGTTCAAACGATTCAACCCCTGGAATACTTGAGACCGTAGATCCTGCAACTGCATCCTTGAGACCAACTATAGCTGGTATGTTCCCAGCATCTAGTTCTTCTATAGGAATCCTATCCGGACCAACCATCATAGCAAGTTGCTGAACTTTGTACTTTTTGTCACCCATGCCGGATATGTAGAGCTCAATACCCTTTACAAGCTTCCCACTGAAAAGCCTCCCGATTGCGACCTCACCGGCGTGTTCATCCACTATTATCTTAGTAACCATCATCATTATTGGCCCATTGGAATCGCAATTTATCATTGCCTTTCCAACATCGGAGTTCTGGTCTCCTTTCCAAATTTGGGGAACACGGTAAACCTGTGCCTCCTTGGGAGACGGCAGATGATGCACAACTGCGTCGAGGAGAACCTTATGAAGAGGTGATTTCTTCGCAAGCGTCTTCTGGTCTCCTGCCTGAAGATACTGATAGACCTCCTTGAAACCGATTGAAGTTTTTGGTGTCGATTTTGAAGATATGGCCCAATTATTGAAGGCTGAGCCAAATATTACAGAGCCATTTTCTACGTTTACCTGCCACAAGTTCTTGAATTCTTCAGGTGAATACTTCTTTAGGAGTCTGTTTATTTCGGTAATTATCTTAATGAATCTTTTTACCATGTCGTCAGGTCCGAGTTTTAACTCATTTATCAGCCTATCCACCTTATTAATAAATAGTATTGGTTTTACTTTTTCTTTCAGGGCCTGCCTTATTACAGTCTCAGTCTGTGGCATCGGACCTTCAACGGAATCCACAACGATAATTGCTCCATCTACCGCCCTCATGGCTCTTGTGACATCACCGCCAAAATCCACGTGACCCGGCGTATCTATTAAGTTTATAAGATATGTGACTCCATCAACTTCGTGAACCATTGATGCAGCTGCAGCATTAATTGTAATACCCCTTGCCTGTTCCTGCTCGTCATAATCCAGAACAAGTTGCTTTCCGGCCAGCTCTTCGCTCATCATACCCGCGCCAGCTATTAGGTTGTCTGAGAGCGTAGTTTTTCCATGGTCTATGTGTGCAGCTATCCCGATATTTCTGATACGCGTGATATCCTTCATTACCTCAGAGGCTTTCTGAATGTTATCTTCTTTTCTTCCCATATTAGATCACCTGGCAGATGCCGCCTGCCTCTCCCTATCTTCTTTTTCCTTAACAGAATAGCAGTTCGGATCATTATTTGCGGCTGCTATTATCTCATCTGCAAGAGATTCCCAGAGATTTTTCTTTGTTTTTCTCGCGTTTTCCCTTGCTCCGATTGATATGTTCCTAATAGCTAGATCTAGCCTCCTAGAGGAGCTAGTATCAACAGATTTTGGAACAGCAATACCCCCGTACTTTAATCTTGTGATCTCCTCTCTAGGTCCGGCGTTCTGAATCGCGTTGACGAAAATTTGTATTGGATTCTGCTTAGTCTTTTTCTCTATTATCTCGAATGCAAGCTTCACTACCCTGTATGCGCTTTGCTTCTTACCAGTCCATCTCACAGTTCTCATTAAATTATTTATAAGCCTCTCCACTATATTCATATCTGCTTTTCCCATGAATTTGTTTGCGTGTCTCCCCCCACTATGCAGCGTTGCAGTGGGTTTAAGAGAAATATATTTGACCAAACCCTGGTCAGTAACTGTAACTCCTGAAGGATCCCATTTTTCAAATATAAGTATGCCTGCCATAAACTTCACCTTACCGGCTTCTCCTTTCTTCCCTTTACAAGCTCCTTAAGAGAAACATTGTTAACTTTTATAACTTTATACCTTACTCCGGGAATATCGCCCTTTGACCTTCCCATCCTACCACCAATTCCCTCAACCACAACTTCATCGTGCTCATCTATGAAGTTAATTGCACCATCTCCAGGCGCAAATGCGGTCAGTTGTCTGCCATTCTTTATCAATTGGATCTTAACACACTTCCTTATTGCAGAATTTGGTTGCTTTGCTTCTATCCCAACTTTTTCGATAACTATCCCTCTCGCTTGCGGAGCACCCTCTAGGGGATCGCTCTTTTCCTTAAGCCTCAGCACTCTCCTTTTATAATCTCTATCCGACCATCTAAGCTTGTCCCTATTTTCCTTAATCTGTTTTCCGCTCATTAGTCCATTAGGCAATTGTTTCACCTCAGGGTGCCTTTCAAGATGGTAAAGGCGTATAAAAGCGTATCGTGATGCATCATAATAAGGATAATACTTTTGGAAACATTTCTGTTTCTTCTCTCTTGTGATGATCCGCAAGGGTTAGTTTAAGCTGAGTCAGATAATTTTCTGTTTCTGTCCAGCCTGTGTATGTAGATTCTACCGATTGTTCGACAAGTTTCATTATACCTGTATGTTCTTGAAGTATCTT
>JAVYOD010000008.1:0-33647 GCA_038734825.1 Thermoplasmatales archaeon | reverse complement strand
CTAGTTATGTCCAATAGACTTAAAGGGTAGATAATGGATATCGTTGTTTAACTTGATATTAGGAGTGGAGTGCTCCCTCGTAGAACTCATTATACGATTAATAATATAAGTAGGAAGGAATACATGGATGCTTGCGCACGAGATCAAAGCATTCCGTGGATGAGAAGTTTTAGATTGTTATGTGAATGAAAACATATTTCAAAAAAAATAGAGAAGTGGTTATACCGGCCTTATTCACTTCTCTGGATTGTTCCTCAATTCAGCTGCAACCCTGTCCCTTATTTGGACATAGTTGGAAGGTGTCACTTTTCCCTCAGGGAATGATGCAACTATTTCAAAGGGGAACCTTATGAAACCTATGACGGTATTATACCATACTTCAAGAATTACTTTGTTGTCTTTCTTGCTTTCTTCGTATTCCATGTATTCCTTCATCATTAGCAGGTTACGTTCTTCCTCGCTTAATGCATACCAGTCCGGTATAGGAGAGGAGATGAAGAAGAACTCCTTACATTCACCATCCACACCCTTTGCTATAGCTGCTTTAGTCTTCTCATCCATCCTGAGCATCTCCTCTGCTATTTCCACTGCAGACGATACAACAAGGTTTCTGAGATCACTATCTGTATATACGATGCCAGTAGGACTTATTCTTTCATTCATCTTCATCTATCCTCCACCCAAGGTTCTCAAGATCGTTTAGATCGGCAGAGACGATGTTGTTTATCAGCATACACACCTTGATCATGACGTTCTGCAATGCCGTTACCACCATATCATTCAATTCTTCAGGGGAGAGATCGCCTTCCTGCGATACCCCTTTAATAGACTCTCCAGCTATATCCTCCACAGGGACACCCTCTATGAGAGGAACAGCTTTCTCTATCTCCTTTATGCTGTCACTCACAGCATCCAAATCCAATTCAGGCAGTGGCTTCTTCAGCTCCCTGCCTATTCTTAATACTGCAAGGGCACACTTCAGGTAAGCGTCCCTTGCATCACTACTGATGGACTTCTGTCTTTTGCTGTCCATCATGTATACTATTCACTTCATAAATATAAGAGTTCTTATACTTCGTTGAATAATGATGCTTAGTAGCCCCGTGAAAGATGTACCGCTTTTCTTGCTGGAAATAATCAGTTGATAACAGTTCAAGAAGAATGTTGCGGTTCTTTCATTACAGTATATTCTTAAACCCAGGGCATCTGGAAGACATGAGGGTAACATTTGCAGAAGGGAAAAGAAAGGAAATTGAGATATTTGTTTGGGAGAAGATGTTAATAAGAAACAGGGAAGGGAGCATCTGTCCCCCTCTCCCAATATTTTTTAGAAAAAAATGCAATTTCAGTAGGAGAAGAATTCAACACAAAGAAATGCAAGGGTTTTATGATTGTGTTTCAGAAAAATGATTAGTCCGAAGAATGAACAAACCGCAATGAGAAAAAGGATTGACACCCTCTCCCATATTCATATCCTTAGTAAAAGAGAAATATCAGCTTCCTTTATTTATGGTAGATACTATATGCCTAAAAGGGAAATAGAGTTTGAATTCGAGAGGGCAACGAAGAACACGTTCCGCTTCCAGGAGAAGGGTTCCGGGAATCCTGTTATAGGAACGCTATACGTACAGAAATCCCTGTTCGAGGGGAAGGAACCTAAATCACTTAGGGTCACTGTGGAGTGGGAGTAGAATAATTTTACCTGAGTATTCTAAGAGGTTAGGCTAGTCTATTGAAGAGATTGGTAACGCGTTAGATGCTTCAAATAGCTATTCGGAAAAAGGAAATAAGAAAAACGCTCTATATTGGCAAAGATAATTCACTGAAATCCTTGAAAGAATTGAACCAGATCTAGATACCCTACGAAAAGAACTTGAAAAGGCTATTAAATATGCAAATGAATATCATTTCAATGAAAAAATGTTTTGTTACTTGCTGAAATTCCGTAAAGCCATAATTTTACTCGACTTTAGTGGAGAGAAAAAAGAAATTAAAGTGCCCGCGGAAATAAAAGATAAGCAAATAAAAGAAACCCTGGAAGAGGCAATTGAAGATTTTTATAATGAATGCTTCGACTCGTCAATGGTGATGTGCAGAAGAGCATACGAGCTGACATTATTTAACCTCTATGTCAATGAGGAAAAGAAGATACCTGTGAAACATTCAAATAATTTCGAGGAACCGCTTTCCTTGAGTGAACTATATGAATGGTTTAAGAGAAAACATGGAAATAGCCAAATAGTTGAGTATGCAGGAAAAATCGTTAAATCTTTTGGAGATGAAGCCGCTCACGTACCCAAATCACAACCTTCAGACTCGCTTAAAAAAGATAAAGCGAGATCTGTACTAAATGATACAGTCTTCCTGACGAAAGGTCTCTTCGTTGAATTCCCTTCATTGAGCAACATAGTTTCGGACTGACGAGATACTGTGGTAAGTAAAGGCTTAAAAAATCATGATCAATGACAGACGTGTAAGAATATACTGGAATGATACCAGCATCTATTCTAGATACGGTATTCGGAACTGTTTTGAGGCGGCTAAGCGTCTGAATTCTAGCTGTGAGCACCTGAAGACTTCTCTCAAGATCTCCTAACAGAACTTAAAAAATACTTCTGAAGAAGAGAAGAAAAGAGCAGGTAGAAAGAAAACCTGTCAAGAAATGATGAAAATATTAACTGAACCAGAATTTAGAGGCAAGCACTCGAGTAGAATCAAGAGATGAAAAGAATATGAGAATTGCCTTCAGACCTTTTGTGGAGTTCAGGATGGTTTAAATTCAAAATGACAGGAGAGTTGAGGAGGTTCTCAGAGGATGCACCATAACCCAGATCCCAGGCGAATCTTCTGGTACGGTATTTCAATAACGTTCATACTGGGAATAGCTCCAGTTCTTTAAGTTATACGGAATTCACATTCATTCCCCACATATTACAACGTCTGCCTGGCGCATGAGGCGGCGTTGCTGGTGCCTTGTAGGCCTCTTCGTCTTCATCTAGCTGATAATCATGTTATCCAGATTCACGGGATGGCCCTCCATGGGCTAGAGATACTATTCCCGGGATAGGTGGAACTGGTGGGATCGTGGCGGTGCTGTGGAAATACTGAGGGAGAAATATGTCAATAGAGATAAGTAAGGAACAGTTTGGCAGGATGATGGAAGATCTGAAAAGAAAGGGAGATTGACAGTGATTAGGAACGACGGAGGGGTGATTGCAATGCTCCTGATGATCTAGCTCTTCCTCCTCGCTATACAGTTTATTCTCGGGGATGTGGATAAACCTGTAGGCAAATACGATCAATACTTCACTTCCCCAGTCCCCGATAGGCTTCATGATGCTTCCCATGTTTTCTGTTCCGGAAATAATGATACACATGGCCATAGGGATATTGGTCGGGATGCTCTCCTTGATGATCATTGCTTCCTCGCTCTTGAGAGGGAGCGGGTTGATTGCCGGCCTAGCTGTTTCCAACGGCATGCTGACAATCCTTGCAGGAATGATAGGGATATTCTTCTTGCTCAGCGGGATGCAGGACAACGCTCTTTCCTTCACTATGGCCATTGGATTCATAAGTGTAGTTTCCACCGATGCTGGAATGGTGTATATTACGTTAAAAAATACTACCTCTATATCCGGTGATAATACAGAAGCGATAAGAATATTGAGAAATAAGTATAATAAGAGTGAAATATTGAGAGAGGAATAAGATAAGGGAGGAGATAGGGAGATGACGGAGACTGAGGAGATTATGAACGGGTGAAATGATGCAAAATGATGATACAGGTATATGCCGTAATTGTAAACTTGACATTAAAAAAAGGTAATACATGGGTGCACTTGCAGCAGGGCAAAGGTCAATCACGGACGAATCTAGATAGACAAAGTATTACGTCTCAAACTCCTGAATATAAGCACGAGAATTGCAATAATGCAGAAAAGTAATGCAGATAAATCGTAGGTGTGAAGTTTTGAAGACGAATCCACCCCGAAGTTTGTCGGAACTGGTAGCAAAACGCAGGCTAGAATTGCCTTAAAGATGAATGACGAAAATCGGAAAGAACGCGGAAATATACTTTCAGTTATTTGCGGAGGGTACATATATATAAAAAAGCACCTCTGGGGTAGTTATTTGAATCAAATATCTCTAGAATCTTCATCATCTTATCCAAGAGTTGACCCGACCAGAAGTTTACTACTAACTCCTATGGAATGGTAAAATAAACTATTTGTGACCAAGGAATATGGTACCGAATTGCTGGAGAACCGTAAGGTTTGTATTGAAGAACAAGCAGGGGTTCAAATTTTATTGGTATGCCAGTTATGGATTTACCGTTTGATAGACTACAAGTTATACTTTTTAATTTTGATTCATAATCATAGAACCTAATATAAGTTGATAATCCTATTTCGCTCAGACTTCTAAAAGGACCACGTTCCTGGGTTGGATCGAAGAAACGGCTTCCTAACGATAACAATTCAGGGAAGAATTGTAAAATTGCCATTAAGATAGTAATTATGATTAGTGGCATGACTATTAGTGGATGCATACTTTCGTTCTCAGCAATACAATAAATGCCAAAATAGGATATAATTAAGAAATTTAATACTTCAGTATTTCTATTTGGCTCAAAAAGCGTTCGAATGGTTTCTAAACTAATATTATTTTTAGCTTTGACCTCTCTTTTCTCACCATCCATTATGTAGTTTTTAAGGAAAGCTGATAAAAATGCTATACAGGGTCTAATGATAAATAATACGAGTAAAATAATTCCTGATATAATAATCGATTCAAGAGCATTTGAATACCTGTAGAAATAAAGAAATATTGCCACAATGAGTAAGAAAAAGAAGAAATCGATCAAAAGCCTATGGGAGGAAAGATCGCTGAAGAATTTATTAAAATCATTGTTGTTTTGTAAAAAGGAATGTATAAAATTTGATTTCAGTACGTATGTATTAACGCCCTGTGCAAAATAAATTATTACAGGCACTATTGGTGTTACTATAAATCCAGATACTACGGTCAGGAGAACCGCTTCATTCACAAGTTATAAATTTTATTGAATATTTGAATATATCTCTTTGGTATCAGAAATCTATTATCATAAATGGTGTAGACTAGTGCAGACTAATAATAACCTGCCTTTGAATTTTCCAGTAGATTATATTCTGGCCGTCGGCCCCCGAAGTATAACTTCAGAAATATTTTTCAATTCGCTCCTGCTTCTTGGCTTGCCTGTCTCTCACTTCTTGGCCCCCTCTTGAAGGGTGGCTGGACTTCAAGCACTATCAGGAAATTGTCTGATAATATCCAAAAGGGCAAATGATAATATATACCGAAAAGATCAAACCATGGAGTGAGCGCCAGCTTGGCGATAGACGATAACTCGTTTGAAGCTTTGAAAAAAGATATAGAAGGTTTAAAGCAAGTCCTCGGAAAAGAAGTCCTTAAAAAAATAGGAAGAGAAAAAGAAGAGAAGAGAATAGAGCCATTCGCAACAATATTTGATTACGAACTAAAACAACTGAGGAGTATCAAGATACTGATACTTGGCTTGAATGGGCATTTCAACGAAAAAACTCCAAATGAAGATCAGCCTGCACAGAATGGCTATCCTTACTTTAATTATTTTAGGAAGGATTTTTTCAGAATTCAACCCGAAGGTGTTACGTTATTTGATGAGAGCGAGATTGGATTTTTTGACCTTATTCCGGTACGAACTGGAAGGAAAAATCTCTTGCATTTCGATAAGTTCAAGAATGATCGTGAATTACGGAATAAAATCCGTATTTATTTAGAAAACGGAATAAAACTTTTTGATCCAGAGATTATCCTTACTAACTCAACTGATGTAGCGAAATTTATCAGTAAATGGTTGCTTTGCGACTATTCCAAATTTGGCACAACAGTCTATTATTATCCGCTCAAAGGAAAAAAAATACCAGTTATTCTTTCTGGGAATATTAGTGGTGCCAGAAAAATTGATGAGTTCAACAGAGTGCGGATACTCAGGGAAATTATTGAAAATAATAAAAGCGCCTCTGAAAGACTAAAAAATCGGGTAATGTTGTAGGCAGTAAACAGACACGATGTCAAAAATTTAAAAGTACTCAATTACGATATTAAAGGAATGAAAGGATAAATGAACTTTTGAAATTACGATATAACAGAAACAATACTTAATGAAGGTTTCGGATGACCCTCTCAATTTGATGAACTATTATTGGCAAAGCGCTAAAACTGTGAAAATATTGACGAAATCAGTGCTGAATGATCGTTTCTCTTTCTTTTCCTCTTATTTTTCTGATAATTAGGATAGCTACAGGTATACCTTCATAATATTCATTGCAAAATATTGTAAGAGAAACAAGAAAACATGAACTTTACCCTCACCCTCCTTGATAGTGTTACCAAGGTGTGGGAGAAGTAGAATACACTCTTCATTATTGCAAATGGATATTCAACTAAAGCTCTCTTCCTCGATATTCTCTTGTACCTAAGGGTGCTTCTTATGCTTAGATTGAAACATCTGAGCCCTTTTGTCATTGTTGCATCGTATTCCTTTGGGCATGTTCTTCCCCGATAACGTATGCCTTCTCGTTCTTGATGTCAACCGCTATTGGATAGATATTTCTGCATTCGTCTGTCTCTATCTTGAGTTAGTTAATCTCCTCACCTATTTTCTTGTTCAGGTCAACAATATAATCTATGATATCCCGACCCCCCGACCCCCGGAGTCTCTGAAAGAAATTAATTAATGACGCGCGCGCCACTAGGAAATACACTTCTGAAACAAGGTGTGATAAAATATAATAATTTACTATAGGAGACTGACCAAATACTTATTTCGGAAAAGGTTATTATCTTATTCGTCTATGATCAAATGTCGTGGTTCATTTAGTCGTAGGTCTAACTAAAATTGAAGGTGTTGATCCACCATATAATCACAATTACCTTCTGGGGAGTGCAGTTTATAATAAGATCAATTCCATTTCTGAAGAAGCCGCAAAGGTGCTCCACGATTCTCCGTTCAGGACAGCCTACGTACTTAGCGAGATTTATCGTGTACCTGATAGACCCAATGAATCCTGGTTCAGAATAGGAACAGGGGATAGCAGGGTCGTTTCGTTGTTTGAAAAAGCACTCGCACCTGGTGTTCCTATTTCCGTCGGGAAAACGTCTTTTATCGTTCATACGGTCAGGAAAGACACTCCTATTGTAGTTCCTGGAGAATACGTGACCCTTAGCCCTATTCTGTTGAGAAACAAAGAGACCAACCAGAGCATCGTATACGATAGCGGTGACTACTGCAATATATTGCAGAATGCATCAAATTTACAGGTGTCTAAATATCTTAAAAAGAAGGGAAGTGTTAGAATTCTGCACTTTGAACCCATAGCTGTGAGAAAGCGAACCATAGAAAGGAGAACTGTGCTTGCGCAAAAGGGCCGTTTTATCATGGATGGTCCAGTAGATGAATTGAGAATGCTTGTCGATTATGGAATTGGTCTTTCCCCGGGTCTCGCCTTTGGTATGATAGTTCCAACGGAATCTGGAGGTTATACTGATGAATAAATTTGATCCAGGAGATGTTTTAAGAAAGCTGGAATTAAACAAGAAAATTGGTAAGACACATCCTCCAGAAACGCTCTTCTGGCACTCACTAAATGTATATCGATGCGCAGAAACCCTAGCGGAGGTCATCCCGGTTCCTTTAAACGACTCAGAATCTAGGATACTCAAATGGTCGGCCCTCCTCCACGACGCTGGAAAAATGACAGCCGAATGGCAGTCAGAGGGGCGTGGCCCTCATGTTCCAGATGAAATTACTATCGAACGGATCAAGGCCGTAATTGAAGAAGAAACTAATTCAGATATGATACTTTCCAAGGAAGAAGAGGAAAAAGTTATTGAGTTCATCAAGGAACATCATACCCGCCATACCCTTTCAGACGCTGGAACAGAACGTATCATCAAGATACTGAAACTCGCGGACAGGCTTGTGAGCCAGACTACGATTGACTCAGGTCTGGTAGAAGAAGTTGATAATTTCCTTTACCCGAACTACAGTGCTCTTGTTCTTACCGCTGAGGACCATCCAATAAGTTACTATGCCCTTGCACTTGCGGATGGCTTTATCGAGGAACCGCAGACAGAATACCACGGTCAGGTAAAACTGCTGGTCGTAAATAGGTTTCAGTCACTGTATCTCCTGAAGGAAGGCGTGAATAGGGCAGATTTCAAGAATAAGGTGTGTGAGCATATTGAAGACAGAATACTTGCCATATTAGAAGAGAGGGATTTTTTGAATAATCCGTACGGTAAGAAACCTGGTAATAGCTTGAAAGGGAGTGCTGAGGAATTTATTTTTAAGGTTCACAAAGATAAATCTCGAATAATTGATGAATTTAGTAAGAAATTAGATAATCTTAATAAGAACTTTCAAAAGAGTAAGGCTAAAGGGATTCAAGTGGACGAGTTCGACGTTTGGAGGGGGCCCTTCAACGTGTTGCTGAAGGTGAGCATAGATTATGGATTGAAGAAAAATCTTATTGGTACCCCAATTACTATTGAATCTGTAAAGGGAAACGGAAATTCACCTCCACCTAAGGATTCCATAAAAATGGTTGCAGATTACTTAAACGCCAAAACCCCTGAAGAATTCATTGATAAAGTTATCGATGTTATAAAAAATAATACTTCTCCATCTCCTGATAAACTCCCCCATATAAAAAACCCTAGTACGAATGAAATAGATTTCTTACACTGGAATGATGAGCCTCTAGATATCAAAACACGAGCTAATGAGGTCTATGAATTTTACCGAGAAAATTTATGGAATGACAGTACCCATAAAAGGCAGGTTAGAGAATACTGCTTTTCGTGTAAGCGTAGAAAGGCAACGCGTGAAGCTCCCACGACTAAATATATGAAAACCGATACGTGGACATCTTCGCAGGTAGAAAAGAGTAAGGTGTGGGTCTGTGACCTCTGCTATATCGCCTGGAGATTGAACGAAATGAACTGGAGTCCTAAAGGCGGCAGGTTTCATCTCGACGCAACCCCGAATTACAATCACGCCAGGGTTGAATGGAAAGACGTGTTTTACCAGGGTTTATCGTCGAAGGATTGGTCTACTTTCTATACCTTCTCGCACGAGGTTGTTTTCCCTCTTAGAGCGGAAACACCAAACGATGCATTAACCGAAGTGTTGAAATATAATTCTGGAAATAAAGAATATCCTTTCCTCATAGATTTCCTGTTCAAAAACGGGTTGAATGCAACTGTAGGTGCAGGTCCCCGGAACAGCGGTGAGTACCTTCTTGACGGGTGCGGTCTTCACGTAGGATTTAGCGAATGGGAATCGTACGGCGATGCCATGAAACTCCTTGAGAGTACCAAAATCCAAGAAGTCCTTCCTGTTGTTAGCACTTGGAGGGAGCTGACCCAGGGGTTTGGCTGGGGGACTCTTCTCGCAGTGAGACACCGCAGGGGAAAGCTTAAGTCTAAGGAGAATGCGGAGGTTATAAATAATCTTATCAAAATAAAGAGCCAAGGAAGTGATAAAATGTTTGAGGAAGTGGGCGGGTTACCGTTATGGATGAATGATTGGGATAAAAGGTTCAAATCTGCAGAAAGGATAATCAGACGCATGGATCGTGTTACCATGGTAGCTTCAGCGCATAGGGACAAGTACGGGGGAACTGATCAGGAAATCGTGGATATTATTGCTAATAATGGCCTGAAACAATGGAGAAGCGAGGTCATAAAGAACAGCGAAAAAGGTCAGCTCCTTGCAACTAATGAAAGAATGTCTCAGGTGAAAGGCATATTTCATTCAATAGCCAGGAGAATGTGGGATTTAAGGAATAGCCATGGTGCGAGGAGAGATTTCGTGAATGCAGTGGTAATTGCAATAGCCTATAACCCAAAAAAGGAGGCTTAATATATGTATCAGATAGTTGTTGAGAGAAAACTTATGGGAAGGGGGATCTTCGTTACAGAAGACAGAAACGAACCGAATACCGCATTCACACCTACGCCTCATGGCATTGAAGAGCGCCCCGTGATACTGGGCAGGAAGCTTGCGGCAAAGGAACGAAGAACGCTGCTCGAAGTAAGAAACAAAATGAAAGATGTGTTCCCCGATGAGGGATGTTACATCACCCCCACCTCCAAGGAAGGCGGCGGTATAGAGGGGTTGTGCATGCACTGTCCAGTCTGCTATACACATGGAGGTTTAAAGAGTGGACCGAACGGCAGTTACGGGAGAGCTGGCATAGTGCTGTACGATGACGCTTTCAATCTTGGGGATTCAGAGATAGAAAATCTCACTCTTAACTCCGTTGACATGAGAACTTACAGGACCGGTACTGCTCTTGCATCTGAAACGTTTATCTACGGCGGAACTTTTGTCAATGTTGTAACGATAAAAGATGACTCCCCGGAGATATTAAACCTTATATTGGACAGTATTGTTTCTACAGGGAGCTACGGTGCAAGGACAAGACACTATGGCAGGATGAAAAATAATATTTTACTGATAGCTCAGGGTGAACGCCCGATGATAACCAGTTACGAGATCGTAGGTTTGGTTAACAAGCCGGAAGATATAAAACCAGTGGCTGAAAAAATCATAACTGAACGCAATGGAAGAATTCTTCCTGTACCCGTTCTCGGTGATCATAGAGAAATTATCAAAGCTGCTAATAATATTGAGGAAGTGCAGAACTGGTATAAGGAAGTTGATAAATATATCCGGGATAGTAAAAAGAGTAAAAAGGCGAATGGAGAAAGTGAGGAAGAAAGTGAAGAGTGACCATGTTCGCCTATCAAGCAATACTCAGGGTTGAGAACCCTCTTTCCTTCCGTACTTCGGAGTACGGCAATGTCATCAGAATGGGAAGGATACTCCATAACTGGGCCTTGATGTTTGCAATTAATGGTATACGGGGTAATCCGGAGAAATCACATAGAGAGAATCTCGCAAATTGTCAGGTATACGCGACACCCGCTGTTGTTGAAAATGCCAGTTTTGAATTCCAGACTTATCATCCTTTTCCTGAAGCTCCTTACCTGCTGGCGCACCCAGAAAAGTTGAAAGCGGGAAGCTTAGCTGCCTATCAGTCTAATTATACCGTATTGCATTATAAGGAGTTTGCAACTATAGGCTCAACATTCCGGTTTGCCTTGTTATCCAAGGTAAGCCTTCCCCCCACGATGATAATAACATACGGAGGAAAACAGACCCTGCAGCGAGTATTTCTCGAAGAGGCTGATTCCTATATAAATGAAACATTTCAGGGGACAATCCGTCACCCAATCAACCCCCTTGATTTTCCTGATAGCATTACCCTCACTAACTATTTTGAATATTCCATACCGCCTAGCCCTCTCTTCGAGGGGAAGGCTGCCAATCCCTTCAGGGCTTTTATCATAAAAAAAGGACTAAATGAATATCTGGTGCCTCCATCATGGTAGAAGTCGCATCAATAAAAATACTTCCTGAGATACTCCCGCTCTACCCACCGCCAAAAGAATTTGAAGGTTTATGGAAGGGAGGGTTGTTATATGCTCACCAGTATTCAGCTCTCACCACACGCTTAAAAAAGGGAAGGATTCATGCGCCCACGTCCACAGGAAAAAGCAGGGCTGCTTCGTTCTTTGCAGTGGCCCCGTTCCACCGTAACGAATCTGATTTAATCAAGGCAACGTTTGCCTACCCGACAAACATACTCACTGAACAACAGTTCGAACGCAGCCTTGCTGAAGGACTCATTGAAAATCTTGGCTATACTGATTTAGGCCATTCCACATGGCCTGCCAACTCTTTGTCGATATCCATTCCTTTCTTGCGCCTCGGGATCCCCGGGGGAGGTGAACTTTACATAGTCAAACTTACAGGAACGGACCTTGCAGCTGCTCTTAATGAAAGCTCACTGCGTAAAGCGGATATTCTTGAGGATTTCCTCGACTGGCTCAACCAGCGGCATAGTTTCCTCGTTGCAAGTCCTGATGTTATTGCATATGCAGTCCATGAAGTTTACGCCAGTTCTAGTTTTTACTATCACTCTTCTGTCAAAAGAAGGGTCCATTCGATGCTGAGGGGACGCACGTTAATACTCGATGAATATCATCAATATGATCCATTCACTTTGATAAACATTGAAAACCTTCTGGATTCCAACTTACTCCTTCCAGATAGGGTACTCCTTCTGTCTGCTACCAAAAAGGACGACTACTTTCCCGGGATACCCGAGATGCCTATACCGGATTCCCTTCCTTCACCAGTTACGAGCAGGACAGCCTCAAGGGGCATAACGGTGAACTTCCATTTTGAAGAGAAAATGCCATTTCCGACCCCGGAAACAAATGGTCTAGTGATCTACATTCATGACAGTGTTGTAACGAATCGCGTGAGATGTTCGGAATTGAGAAGACAGGGGATTCCAGTGGTGCAGTGGGATGGTACAAGGAAAGACAGAGTGGCAAGCGACGAACTTGGCACTCGCTACCATCTAATACTGGGAACATCGGCCATTGAAGTGGGGCTTGACATCGATGCTGATGCCCTGAAGACAGAATGGTGGCATTCCTGGATGTCCGCTGATCACATAATACAGAGGATAGGCAGGGTGGGGAGAAGAGAGGGGAATGTGCCGGCAGTAGCAGACGTATTCATTCCCGGAGCTCTCAGTGCTGACTCGTTTCCTGCACGGAGGGAGATCGCAAATCGCAGCGGCAGCTCGATGACGAAAGCAGAATTTACGGCAATGCTCCTAGATTCGGAACAGACCCGCTCTTTTAAAAGGGAGGATTATGTGAGTTATTATTATAACAAAGAATCTGGAGGCGAGGAGGAGCTAAGACGCCTTAAGTATCTCAATCCACATGAAAAGCTCCGCTACAGCTTCAGGATTCCAGGGTCCCAGTCTCTGTTTTTAGATAAAACGGATAAAGACCCTTTTCTTTTCATTTACGAAACAGCTGCAATCATAAACCGTTACAATACGAGGCCACCAGTTCCAGATGAATTAAAGTATGTTGACGAAGGCTGGAAAGATCTTTGTAACTCTCTGGGCATAGAAATAGGTGAAGATGCAGTAAATGAGAACTTTCTAGTTATAGAGGGACTGAAGGAAGAGAGAGAATATATAAGCCTCCCAAAAGGTCTCCTTGAGGAACTCCGACAACCGAAGGTGAGGAAGTACTATGTCAGAATTTCAAGATGATGAAGAGGAAGCGGTGTTTACGGGAAAAGCTATGTTCTACCTTCACTCATGCCCGGTACTTGTTTGGCTTTACCTTCACGGTCATCTTGTCGTAGATCCCAGGGAGGAATACATCAGGAGTGGAAAGGACCTTGATGAGGAGCGTTTCTCAAACAAACGATCACTGGACCTATCTCCCTATGGCAAGTGCGACTGGGTAACTGGCACTCAGTCGAACCCCGTTATTCACGAAGGATCAAGAAGTAGATTCCACAGCGACCCAAAGAGAGCGCAATTGAGGCATTATTTGTGGGCGGCGAAGTTGCTGTACGGCATTAAAGCAGTAGGCGAACTTCACCTCATCAAGGGTAGGGTAGAAAGAGTGGAACCAGATGATGCTTCTGTGGAGAGGGATCACGAGGAACTTATTAAGATACTCAAGTCACCACCTCCGGAACCGAAACGTATTCCTATATGCAAGGGATGTTCTAATAGGGACTGGTGCTGGGCTTGAAGGACTATTACGTATTCCAGAACTCTCAACTCGATGCTGATGAGAGCATTCTCAGGGTTGTTTCGGGATCGGAACAGCGAAGACTTCCCGTTGAGGAAGTAGCTGGAATACATCTACTTGCCGGTTACAGCCTAACGAGTGGGGTTCTAGAACTTGCAGCAAAATATTCTTTTCCCATTCACGTCTATAGTTATTACGGAGATTACAGGGGAACCTTCTTTCCTCCGCCAGTAGAACCAACAGCTTCGATTCTGGTTTCCCAGGTGATGAGTCACGTTGACGGAAAAAGAAGATTTGAGATAGGCAGGGAAATAATTCATCACGCTGAAGATGCCATGGATGCACTACTCACACCATTCGGTCTGACGCTGCCTGGACGTGCTGAAGGAAACACAACGGAGGAGTTGTTGCTTTCAGAGGCGCGGATAAGAAAGGAATACTACGCTCTCCTTGATACCGTGCTGCCTCCATTCTGGAGCATCGTGACGCGGCAGCGACACCCTCCAAGAAGACCGGCCGATGCGTTACTGAGCTTTGCCAACGGAATAATATATGCTAAAATGAATGGGTACATTCACCGCTCAGGTTTAGACCCGAGGGTCGGGTACTTGCACGGGGATGAGAGGGCCAGTAACCCCCTTGCACTCGACCTGGCTGAAATGCTGAAACCAGTTCTGTCTGAAGGGGTTCTCTTACATATAGCTTCAACCGGTTCGGAGAACAGTCTTATCACAAACGTTAACGAAGGGACGTACCTCAACGAGGCAGGAAAAAAGACCGTTATACGCTTTGTGGAAGATACCCTTCAGCAGTCAGTTCGCCCCGTAGGATACGATAGAGAAGATAAAGTACTCTTGTGGGCAACTTCGATGCCAAGAAAACTTCATAGAGCAATTGTGATGGGGGATCTGCCGAAATTTCCGGTGATACCATGTACGTTGTCGTCACATACGATGCAGATTCTGAAGAGCGGGAGAACATTCGTACCATAGTCAAAAAGCAGTTGCACTGGGTTCAACATAGTGTATACGCCGGAGAGCTGACTAGGTCGGCTACAGAGGACCTTTTCAGGAAATTGAAAAGCTCTGTTAGGGAGGCGAGGGTATCTTTCTGGGTTTTCGACAGGCCTCCTGATATTAGACAGATTGGCACCCAGAAAGACAGGGAGTCAATTTTTTTGTGAACAGAAAAATATATATGCTACTCGAGTCGTAATGACTTTAAAATAAAAATGACCAAGTAAAGCTTAAATATCAATTGACCACTTCTTGTAGTTCCCGTCCGTATACAATACATTGAAACCATCTCAATTAAGCATAACATCGACACCCTTGGATAAGTAGTTCCCGTCCGTATACAATACATTGAAACGATATCGATAAAGGCGAATTAGCCGAAGTATTATGTAGTTCCCGTCCGTATACAATACATTGAAACTGTGTCGATATCACCAGAAACTTACGCACGACAAGTAGTTCCCGTCCGTATACAATACATTGAAACCAGGTCACGTGGCTCGCACCGAATCCTGTCGGAAAGTAGTTCCCGTCCGTATACAGTACATTGAAACTCAACCAATAGTTGCCTGTATATCGTTGAGTTAGTGTAGTTCCCGTCCGTATACAATACATTGAAACGCTACATGTCTCATCCATGCTCTTCTCTTAGCACTAGTAGTTCCCGTCCGTATACAATACATTGAAACGTAATAACTGGTGTGACCTTAACGCAGATAGATTAGTAGTTCCCGTCCGTATACAATACATTGAAACAAGAATTAGTATGGGAATACTAACACCAGAGGAGAGTAGTTCCCGTCCGTATACAATACATTGAAACTATGAAACAATGTTGCTTTTGACTGGAAATAAAAGTAGTTCCCGTCCGTATACAATACATTGAAACTAAACTTGTAATACCAGTAACCTTTTTCTCTATTGGTAGTTCCCGTCCGTATACAATACATTGAAACTGGGATTTACCATAATAGAGTAGTGACTGCAACAAGTAGTTCCCGTCCGTATACAATACATTGAAACACAAAATCACTACCTTATACTTATTACACAAAAAATGTAGTTCCCGTCCGTATACAATACATTGAAACGAGAACAGACCATTTCTGTCCAGGAGCGAAAGTAAAGTAGTTCCCGTCCGTATACAATACATTGAAACTGAGTTCTCGCACCTTTTATTGTGAACCATAAAATAGTAGTTCCCGTCCGTATACAATACATTGAAACGCTTTCACGCATAAGAGGAGCATCATCGAGATCCCGAGTAGTTCCCGTCCGTATACAATACATTGAAACTTGAACTCTATCTCGAAATCGTAAGGATCGAGATGTAGTTCCCGTCCGTATACAATACATTGAAACTATATACTTAGGATTCAATGATACATGGTCTGAGTTACTTTCCATTCCATCTACCTATTAAGTCTTTTCAAGATAAGTAACAGGTCAGTCTAATGTGCACTTAATCTAGGATGAGAATCCTTTCTTGTGATTAGTGCTCGTACATCTCTTATGAAGCTCTTGTTCCTCAGTTTTTGCATGTAGAATATGGAGTAGAGAATATCATACGCTTCAGATCCACGGGGCGATCTAGTTCCTCCTGAGACCTTTCTCTATATGACTGAAGGTCTTAGTGCTCTCTCAGTCCTGTTGTTGGTCGGCTCAACCTCAAGGTCCATAACAAATCGGAACAACAGCTCTTTCTTACGCTAGAGGAAATTATCAACTAACCCCCCTGTCTTCAGGTATCCGGTGACGAGCATAGTTCTCAGGGAGAGTCTCATACCAGGAAATGCACTGGGAACATCGGGCTCGTAAGTCCTCCTGCATTTTCTACAATACATCCTCTTTATGCGGTACTGGATGATGCTCGGCTAAAAGGGAAGTATGTCATCTATCACCCTCTTGCGAATGCCCTTCCTCACGAGAGGGGAGGAGCATACTGGACAGGAGAATCCGGATGCCTTGAGCGCTATGCGCTCCGTTGTACAAGGCATCCTTCTGTAGTGTCCCTTGTGACCCATCTGAGCACCCTGTTTCCTCGAACTATCGCTCTAACCACTGTTCTGAACGTTTTGTTTTATTTCGCAAGACTTCCCGTTCTTCACTCCGACGGTGGAAGGATGCCTCCTCTTTTATTCTTCATTCTCCCTATTGACGTATTCCTTCCAATCATCTTTCACATTCGTGTGACGATTCAGAGGATGGCATTCGAATGTTCTCTGAGTGCTAAGTGTTCACCGCATATCTTGGAGCGAGAAATGATGTCATTTGATGAGTTATCGGAGAGGTGACAAAAAGAGGGGAAGAGAGGGGGAAATAGGGGTTACCAAAAGAGGATAGGAGAAGGCGATCTAAGGAAGCATAAAATGATGCATGCAAATGGGGTCATAGATGGGAAGGGGTGAAGGGTTTACCAAAGAAGGTCTAAAAAGAGAGGGTCGCCAACAGAGGGAGAGGGTGAAGCATATACTGGAAGCATTGCGGTGACCTGACCCTTGAAAACCTGCACATCTTTGATAACTGTGGAACCGCCGAATGCCATGAAGAGAATGAATTTTCCTGAATGGGAGAGGAAATCGTGAGTTGTTGAATTGTTAAATTCGAGCTGTGACGATTTAACGTTATAGAGGGAATAGGTGAAGCTGTTGAAAGTACCAGATGAGATCTCGCTGAAGTTACGGAAAACGTTCTGTTCTATGCTGGTGACAGCCGGACCAACCTCTGAAGATGAATTCATCTCCATAATCAGCATGGCTATAGCGCCGTTGGAAACTCCTCCCGTACCGTTGGTAGCGTAAACTACCATCTCCACTTTAGTAATACCCTTCAGGGCGAGGACCAAAGAAGTGTCCGAAGATGAAGAATAGTTCAATGCGGTGAAACCAGCGCCGTAGGCGGAGTTGAGGGAGGATGTGGGAAGGAGACGGCAGTCTTGAGTGAATATATCCTTATTTCCTTCCTTTCTATTTATCACCTGTTATTTGGGATTGCTCTCCCTGTATCTGCGTACATTCTGTATTTCTGCATACATTGCCAGTACTAGTAGAATTACTATGAAAACAATACCGATTCCGATCGCGGTATAATTAATTGTGTGATGTACGATCTTGTTTTCTTCGATGATTATAAAATAAATGGCTACCACTGGCAATAAGATATAAAACGCTAAGGCTGATCTTTGATTCCGTACTGTTTTCACAAAATCCACTATCTACTCTTTAAATGTTATTGGAGGTTTAGAATTGTCAATCCGTACCATTCAATTGACCTCAATATAGAATATGGTTATGCGTATATATTTTTTATATTTATATATGGTCCTTACAACGTTGTGTTCCTGGTCGTCCGTTCAAGATATTTGTGTTGCCTTTCTCCCCTATAGATATCTTCCATCAGTTACCTTAAATTAGTTTAAATTCCTTCTTCCGGGTTATTGGTTATTTTGATTATTATCGGGTTTGTATAGTCTTTCTCCATTCCATTGTTTTTATTATCATTTCCGTGATCTGCCCCAGCTAAATTTGGAACATTTTTCAGTTCTATTTATTTAGTTTTACCTCCATTCTCTTGATGTAACCTCCTCTCAATGATTTATCATCAAGGGAAGCCTATACAAGGAAACTCGAGGTGAAAGTAAATGAAAAGTGACGAAAATTTTTACAGTTTTACGGGGAGCAGATCAAATGCAAAATGCTTAAGATTAGAATCTTAGAATTAAAATGCGCCGGTAAGAAAGTTTTAATGGAATACTGAAAATAATAAACTATTACCTAAAATAAAACAATAAAATATTTTGAATTACACCTGTGCCTGATTCTTATCCATTAATGGAAATTCTACGTTATTATTTGAGTTCGCAGATTTCAGTCTTTTAAGCTTTCACAGAGTTTTTCCATGTTGATCGTTTTTATTGGTTACCCTGATGTAGGAGAAATATAATACGACAATTGTTACGTACAGCGGAATGAAAAGCAAAATATCGATCCCAGAATTCAGCAAGTTTGTAAAATTCCCTATTTTTCTGTAATAAAGCGCAAAATACGATACTATAGAAATAAGAGAATATACGAGAAGGGCATAAATACCCGCTTTCAAAATGATTTTTTCAGAGCTTACCGTAATTTTCACTTCAAATTATATTTATCCTTTGTGTTCTGCCAGAGTTTGTCCATCTTTCTCTGATAAGCACCACTTTTTACATCTTTATATTGAAGAATGACCGCTATGATGAAGAGTATGAAAATCAAAGGAATGGTAATGAAAGCAAGTATATGTGAATGCAATATAAACACAGAAATTAGTCCAAAGGCAAGTACAACTACAAATGCAATGAAAAATCCTATCTTTGCTAGATTAATGTCTTCACCTAGTTTATCTTTCATATTATCACCAAGCTATTCTTTAACAAACATTTTATTTCTTCTCTTTGTGGAATATATCACTGCCTCTTCTTTGCAGCTTTCCGCTTCTAGCCCCCAGTATTAAGCCTATTGTCAACAAGACTAAGGAGACTAGGAAAGCAAGACCTCCATACATGAAACAGTAAGCTAATACTGTTCCATTGGTATGGAATATAGAACCAATTGCCAGCACGATCAAAGATAAGATAAACACGAACGTACCAATTGTCATTGTCCGGTTTACTGGATGAAATCCAACCATTTTACCACTTCATTTATAATCATTCTTAAATTTCTTAATGAATTCTAGAATCTGCTGCTCTTTTGGACCGTGCTTTCCGATGTAGTTATAAAAACCCTCTTCGTCCAATTCACCATTTAGGTATTTATTAGCGGCTTCGTTAAGTTTTCTGGAATACTTCGTTGTTCCGTAGGGCTTGCCAATGAACAGATTACTGTATTCTACAGTTTTTCCGTCGGGTGATTTCACTGCACCGGGAAGTTCAGAGAGAATATCATGGTCAGTTTTCCATGTTCTGATCCCTTGTATTCTGTTTTGTCTCATGACCCTTGCAAATCCTCCAGAGCCAAAAATCCCAATTGCAGTGTTTATTCCGTAATCGCGTGCTTTAAATACACCATACAGGAGTGTTGAGAGACCTATTCCAAATGGTATAAAGAATCCAATAAAAGAGCCAAAGTAACTGTAAATTAGGATTCGTGGATATCTGAGAGCGAATACGGTGTCAACAACCATAATTACGATGCCTAAACCTATATAAACCAGCCTATGCCTCATAGAAACCAACCTTATTATCTGTTAATAATTTCCTCCACCATATATTTTCACTTGAGGATTGCCGCGATGCCTTCCTTAAATTGCACAACAATAAATTTCTCATTTATCTTCGCTTTCCCGAGATTATAGGTATCTTTGTGTGGTATCCCTATCTTGGTTACTTTCCTTCCCTTTGAGTCAAAACAATTACAGTGATTCATATGACATGAATATAACTATCAGTATAAAAAATTATCGCTCACACCTTCTTGCTATGGAAAATGCACAAGAAATTGAAATGAATTTTTCGTTTTATTTCTCAACTCGTTTTCAATATAAGTATTACCAATAAGCATAAAATCAAATAAAAATCGGATCAAGTTCCTTATATTAAAGTTACCCACTTTTCGTCAAGGGGCCTTATGAATGAATTTTATGCTGCGTGTGAATGTCGAAAATGCCTGTCATATAGGTTTGTTGTTTTGAAATTTTGTGTTTCTTATAAATATCTATTCCGGGATATATTAAAAGAGCGTTGTTCGTAGATGTTTCTACCTTGAGCTTTATTAAAAAGCATTTCTACCCCCGCTCCCCCCTCACCATCCACCGGGAGAGGGAGCAAATCTGGAGGGGGGCGTTAGGATAACCACGGTATTAGGGGTAAGCGGGGCGGTTTAAGAGGGAGTTACGAGGAGAGGAAAGGAGGGAGGAGGAAGGAAAAGGGGGGATGGGAGGGGGGTAAAAGGATGAAAGAGGAGGGAAGGGAGGGGAGGGGGGTTGGAAGGTGGAAGAAAGGGGTAGGAGAGAGGCGGGGAGGGGGGATTACTCCATTACGATGCTACGGATGCAGTTATTAATCTCGGAAATATCAAGGTCACTGCGGGGGATTAGAGAAGCAAGACCGATCCTGGAAGGGATTGAGGGATCTTCATACAATATACATTGAGTTGCTTTCTTTAGTGTTTTCTGAAGGGTGTTAGATGCTATTCTTATACTTACGGGTCTTACAACAAAGGAAGGTTCTTTCCAAAGCTTTATGATAGGGTAGTTTGTTTTCGGGGGTTTCAAGTTACCGTAAGGAGGTACTGTATGATCTATATCTTCTTTCATTTGACTAGCGAGAGCTTCAAGAGAACCACCTTTCATTGAATAGAACCACCTGGGAAGAAGGTCATCTTCATATAGGGTAATTTTTTTAATATCATCAAGACGGTCGATGGAATCAACATAACAGAAGGAAACTGTTCTTGAGATGAAGGGGTTGCAGGCTGCGGGCTTAATTGCGTATATTTTTATTTCCTTGCTTTCCATTGCTGCCCTTTTTTCAAAGAGTTCTTGTGGATTATCAGCGCTGATCATAACACCGTTCGGCCTGCGGTTGAATATAACTTCTGAGATTGGAGTGGGACTTTTATTTATGTCGCTGGCTAGCTTCATTGACATGTTCGGCATAGAATGAATTTCTTCATTTTCTAGGTTGTAATACATTTTATATATAATAGATGTCATTGAATTTAAAAGTTCCGATAAGTATCTTGAAAAAGGATATAAGATTATCAAGAGAAGGGTTGGAATATTATCGAGAAAAGAATAGGAAAATTATCAAGAGAAGGTATTGCCAGGAGGGCGATTTATCAAGAGAAGGATATTATTTCAAGAGAGGGGTAGGAAGGAGGAATATCATTAAGGGAGGGGTAGGAATTTATCAAGAGAGGTGTATTATCAAGAGAGGGGTAAGAGGAGGGTAGGGGAGCTATCAAGAGAGGAGGATAAGAAGTAACTGCAGGGGGTAATAGTGAGTGGAGTTTATCAAAAAATGAGGAGGGAGATAGGGGCGGAATCTAATCAGAAGAGAGATAAGAAAGGGGAGGGGGATTTAATCAAAAGAGGGGTAGGAAGAGGGTAGGGGAATTTATCAAAAGAGGAAGCAGTAGAAGGACAATGGTAGAGGGGTAACTTAGGGGGGTCTAAGGGGAGTGTATTACCCCCCGTCGGCCCCCCTCCCCACTCCCTTCTAAGTTCGGGGGGATAAGGGGGAGATGGAGGGGGTTATATTACTTCCTAACCGTCTAAACCGGAGGGGGAGATGGGAGGGGGAAAGGATAGTCTTTTAACTTTAAACCGGGAGGGGGAGAGGAGGGGGGAAAGAGTAAGTTCCAACTTCCTCTTATCAAAGACAACTCTACCCTTTGAAGGTTCATATTATCTTTCTTTTTAATCAAAGCACTCTTTCTTCTTTTTAATCAAAGCGGGGTTGGGTAGTTACCTCTAGTGCAGGAGACCTCGCCCTTTACATCAAGGGAAAGGAAGGACCCCCTCTCCCCCCTCCCCCCGGACTGCATATCGAGTTATCAAAGGAAAGGATGAAGCATTCCTTCTCGGTCGGTCCCCCCGGCCCCCCGGACCCTCGGTTGCAACCAAGGTAAAAAGATAAGAAAGGTATCACGGTGTAAACAGTAAGTTACTTCGACATCATACCCTTCTTCAATCTAAATTATTAACAAACAATACAATCCATTTTTTCACTTCAATCACTACAAGATGATTAAAATCAATCAGTTCAACAATCATAACAATTAACTCTCTCCCCCTCCCCCGCCCAGGGTGTTCCAAAAAAATTCCCAAACACGAACTTTTTGACCCTCAAAATTCTTTGCGGAGTGTAATTTTGACAAATTTTGGGTGTACCACTTACCTCAGGAATCTTCACGTCACCTCGTATTTTCCGTGTTCTCTAGTCACTTACTTGTAATGCCTCTCATCATTACGTTCCGCAAGTGACTTGATTGCACTCCGCAAAGAATGGCGTTACGCTCCGCAAGTGTTTTGTGAAAATTAACATATTACGCTCCGCAAAGGACGGCGATATGGTCTAAGCGTATTCGATATTCACCGGGATTTAGTCTTGGAGGATACAATTAAATATCTGTTATTCATAGTTAATATATGGAAAGGTTAGTGTTTTCGCGGGTAGATTATACCAGAAGAATACCGATAGCAATAATAGCTATGTGCTTTGAAATAACTCCACTTGAAGTTGAATTAGGATTGGCACTCCATGCGGATATGACAGAATTAATAATTAAGAATGAAGATATAAATGATGATGAGAATTATCAAAAAGAAATTCAAATATTCGGATCAGAGGCCCGATTAAAGAAAGCAATAAGAGCAGCAAAGACAATGGATTTAATATCAATAAAGAAGAAAAGAATCGGAAGAGCAATTTACATAAGAAAAAAACCTGATGATTTTTATAATAAAGTTGTAAGATTTATCGATGAAGTCAAGGATGAAATCAAAAAAATTGCAGATAAACCGGAAACTAGACCTAAGGTTAAACTGGATGATATATATTACAAATACAGGAAGATAGCTATTGATTCAATGAACAAAAGAATGACAAAAATATCAGATAAATTATAAAAGAAAATATACGGTAAATTTTCAGTCAATAATCCACAGTTTAATTTTGGGAATTTTTGAAGTGAGATATGGTTTCATTTAGCGATATGAATACTAAACTTAATGGCGGTAAGAATGATGTTGCATTCATCCAAACTGGTGAATACAATATTTTCTCAATTCCTAATTTCGAAGGTTCGATCATTCTAATAGTAACTATGTTCCTGCCTGTAAAGCTTTCATATTCCTTCTCTTCTTCAGGAGATAAATGAATGACGAAAGAAGCTACGTCAAAGAATCCGTCGATTTTGTCAGAATAAAACTTGCTGCGGAACCACTCAGGAATAGCTTTCCAGATAATTTTTCTTAAATTTACAAGATCAATGAATACTCTGCCGCCCTTTTCAATGTATTCCTTAATAGTAACATCAGAATTTTCATAAAATAACAAAGTTACACGGAGTATTGTACGAACGATAATCTCTACCTTTTCATCTGCCGTTAAACTGTCATCAAATTTCGGCACAACAAGAATCTTGTTACCGTTCTGCTGAACGTAGAAATTCACCAATCTACCGTACAACTGTTTGTATTTCTCCACCTCCGGATCCGTAACGAATCCTTTCTCAGGTGGCTTTTCAATGCTCTCACCTGTTTTCACGACGTTGACATTAGCTGCATTACCAGCAACGCTACCCGTATTTTTAACATTATACTCTAATCTCTGCCTTTTCTCCAAATCATTCAAGATTATCTTGGCGGAACCCCTTATGTAACTACCTTCACCTATATATAATCCCATCACGGGGTTCGGCCATGTCTTGAAGTATTTCTTGCAAATCAGGGACTTCTTTATCGCCTTGGGAGAAACGTGATAAATACCCTCTGAAGCCTCCGGGTCTATGCTTGTATATTCAATATTCGGATCGCCTTCATCAGAATACTTGTCAGTTCCCAGGAAGACACGCAGATCGTAGAGGTCATCAGGCATCCCTATGAATCCCCAACCTCCGTACATGATCTTCAAGTAATTATAGAAGAAGAACTTGACAAGCCACCTGTATTCGCTCTTCGTCAAATCTTTCTCTTTATCATTATAATCTATCTCCATGACATCTGCCAGGAACTCCTTCATTGATTTGTATTTCAGCGCGGAAAGGTCGCTCAAGGTACCTCTCACTTTCCCTTTGGGAACATCCCTGTACAGTGCAGATTCTATGAAGCATAACCTCTTGAGAATTTCTTCTTCCCCCATACTGAACATGCCAATTTTAGGGAATGCACTGCCGATAGGTGCCCTCAACATCTCCTTGAATTCATTGAAAGTAGCGAGCATCCTTGCCCTCTGCCTTTTCATGACATCTTCTTCCGTTTCACCTTCCTTTCCTTTCACGTCTTCGATAGCCTTCAACATCCTGTCACGTATGTCAGCAATGGCATCCCTGAACCCTTTACCTTCCGTCTTCTCTAGAGTGACTGTGAATCTTGATAAGGCATCCTCTAATTCAACTAACTGAATGGTTTCCTGACCCTTCTCTTTTTCCTTCTTTATCGTTGAAGATAAATCATCACAGATTGCCACCATCCTATCCCTGAACTCTTTTCCCTCCAAGCTCCTGAGAGCATTGGTAAGTTCTGAAGAAAATCTTTCTAGCTCTGAAACGTCCTCTCCCTCTTCAATAGCGTTTCCTTTTTCATCTGCGGAGGCAACAGGCTGTTCCTTTACCGTTTCTACGTCTTCCAATCCTACACTCACACCTTCCTGCCCCTCGCCTTCACCTTCCTGATCCTCTTTCTCTTCTTCAGAAGCTGTGATAACAACAGGCTGTTTTTTCAAAACGTTGCCCTTCAATAGATAACCTTTGCCGAAAACAGCCTTGATAGTATTGGGAGGGTTTCCTTTTTCGATCCCCTTAACATCATGCCTATTTTCATCAAATTTCGCACCTTTTGGATCGTTAAATTCCGTGAGACCGATCTTACTGCAAATAGATATAACGCTATCTCTGAATTCTTTACCTTCAGATGATTCAATTTTATCAAATGAATCCATTACTTTTGTTAATTCAAGACCTAGCGTTTCTAAATCCGTAATTTCGTTTCCTATTAGTCTATCATATATATTTTCGATAAGCCCCTTGGCCTTGATGTAATCCCCTACCTTCAGGTTATCGTCAAGGGCAATCGGAGCTAACGCCTTGATGATATTCGTTCTTTCACTAGATTTAAGCCAATCATTAAGGTAACTCTTCACCTCATTCTTCTGACCGCTATCTTTTATTTCCGCTACACCTGAATTAACAAAAAGATTAGCAGTAGGTAATTCTATATCAAGGCTCCTCTCATCTACACCTGAATCCCTTAGACTCTGAACTCCTATTCTCTTTATTATATCAATGGGCTTACCCAATTCCTCAGGCTTTATGTTGTCTATAAAATTCCTGAACTGATGTAACAAACCGCTTGGAACGTAAAATACAAGGCCGAATCCATCCGGGAGTTTCCTGATCTTTTCAAGAATTCTATTCTTTTCGAATCTTAACTGCACTTCTCCTTGTACATAGAGAACACCACCGAGTTTCTCAGTGCTTTGCGCTGTCTGTTCAGAATAATCAACTATGAAATCAGGCCCCATTCTAACCCCCGAATTAGGATACACATGAACCAAGCCTTTTACATCATCGCTGTTCCTCATCCCATTCATAGAACCTACTGCTATGTTAGTCATGAGAGCTATGATCGCCTTTTTATGAGCATCCCCTCCTCCCGATTCCCCCTTTCCGAGTGATTCCATCAGGAACTGCATGCCGTTGGCTGTAACGCTATATGTTCCCTCCCTGTTCTGTTCCGTATGCCCCAAGATATATCCCATTCTCATTGCTTCATTAACTGCATCCCTCACACCCAGTTCACCTATATCAGGGAACAGCCTATCGTAATCAAAATTGATGGAAATACCGGCTTTAGCCATCTCATCCATTTTAGATTTGAGCCTGTTGGCAGATGCTATAGTGGCAAGAGAATATCTTATGATATCAGTCATCCTCACCCTGTCCTTCATGTTATTAAGGAAATGGCATACGAAAACAACGCTTGTCATGTTGAAATTCATGTCGAGGGCAACTGGCATGCTCATCTTATTGACATCGTCCTGTGAGAGGTACCTCCTCCTTCCCAGTCCGTCTTCCTTATCTAAATCTTCATACTTTTTATCTAAAGCGTTAATGGCGAATTCAACAAGTTTCTCAGGTATTGTGGTGATGTTATACATAGTAGTCACGATACCGCTGTCGGTTTCAGGTACTTCAGAATGTAAATAGAAATTTCCAACTTTTCCGTTCACGCTTCTTTCGAACAAATTGATGAGATCGTATTTATTCCCAGGTAACCCGCTCTGTTCAACGTCCTTCTCAGTTTTAAGATCTCCCCAGAGCTGGTAGTTGAAATTCATCTTGTAAGCATTCCAGAAGAAGTCGTTTCCGTACTTTAAATTCAAAATATTTTGAGTTGCAACTATGATTGAAACATTTTGCTTCCTACCCTGAGTCAGAATTTCCACTATATCTCTATTCAAATACTCCTGGAATTCATCAAGGACGAAAAGAACCTTGCCGTCCCTGTATAATAGACCGTTGAATCTCTCATTCTCTATGATATTCACTGCCTTCTTCAGTTCGTAGAGCCTTGTTATCCAGGCGGATGCGATCATATCGCTGTTGTCTTTCTGGACAATCTGCTCAGGTGCATATATTATAACAATTTTGTGTTTATCAGGTCTCATGAATTGTTTATAATCGAAATGAGCATCCCTGTCGCAGAACACCCTCTTTAAGTAGTCGCTTCCTGCTATATCCCTGAGGAACCTTATTGAAGAGCTTAGATCATCTGTGGGTCTCTGAGCCTGAGCTAGAAGTATATTTCTCAGAGAAGTGAAATCAGGATCGTATTCCCCCTGTCCTTTAGTATATGGAAGGAGCATCTCTGCCCCCTTCCTTGGATTCTCCAGCATGAAAATTGCATCAGAAAGCGTTGTTCTTAATTTGCTGTCCATCTTATAAGCGCATTTAACGGCGAGGGATGCATACTGTTCAATTTTTGCACCCATGTATTCCTGACCGTATTTCTGTTCCCTCCTCCTCTCTCCTATGGTGGAAATGAAAGGCCATATAGTTGATTGATTTATATTGGAATCCAATATCCTCAAAAGATTCATCGTGTAGAAAGATGCATGTGTATCATCGCCGGGCATCACAATTTCAATCTTATCTAAAACCTTAGACCAGTCGTTGTTGTATCTATCCAACAATAGAGTGAGAACTTTACTCAATAAATCCATGTTTTCGTCAACGGCAAAAGAAGTCACCCAGTCCGAAGAATTCACTATAAGCGATGCTAATATAGTGCTTTTCCCGGAACCAGAACCTGCAGAAACCATAACCCTTATTCCCTGATCCTTCCTGAAGAAGAACCCGCCTACCTTGTGACTGTTCTGATAAACAAAGGCAGGTGTCATGGGTTCATCCCCTTTACTGTACCTTCCGATATCAACAAGATCGTCAGCTTTAAAATTCCTGACCACGTATCCCGGTCTGACAAGAGGTTTTCCATCTTCAGATACAGGTATTACAGGGTCATCGAGTTTATTTGCATAAGGGCCAACGTAAACATATTCAGTCTGATCTTTCTTATCTTTATCAAATATTGCGAGATTAGCGTTGTCCATGAGCTCCAGATAAGCTTTCTCGGTAGGTACGATGAACCTATTATCCAACCCGGCGTCTTTACCCCTTGCGAATCTCAGAATACGTGGATCTGGTAGCTCTCCTATCGTTCTCATACAAGAAGTGAAATAAAAAGGCAGCCAGATAAGGTATCCAGGATTTGAAGAGATGTTAAGATCCGTCATGGTCTTCCTGTCAAAGAGCTGAAATAGAAAAGATGCGTGTTCAGCGGAAATAGCCCTGTCAATATACCACTCAGTCTTTGGTACAACATCAATGCTTTCTTTTTCCGTTATGCTACCTCTCTTGTGGTATTCCAGAGGATCCGGGAATGTTTTACCGACCTTTTTCGGAAGTTTGACCTTACCCCTCAGAAAACCGACTGTTGAATACAATTTTATGGCTTCATAAGGGTCTATGAGTGAATAGTGAAGCCTGCTCGTTCTTAATGCCCTACTGGAAGAAACACTTTCGACGATACGCTGCGTATTCGTAACAGCCTGACCGATATTGTCAAGAAATGCCTTCATATCGTTGTCTGTTATATTTTCAGGGCCTATGATCATAACACCTGCTTCGAACTGCGTTGCATTCTGCCGGGCCTCCGCGGATGTACTTAAATATGAATCATATGCGCTCCTCTTCACTGAACTAACTGTAGCTTTAGCATTAGGATCCGTTTCATAAATTTTCAACCTCTTTTCAATTGCACTTTCGGATGCCCTACTTGCAAGCACCTTCCTTATCTGAAAATTTACGAATATCCTTATTTTAGGTACGCTGATACTCAACCTTACAGCATGAAACAGCAGATCATAACCCAAAGGCACAACAGGTCTCTCAAAGAAAAGAGGATAACTGTCGTTATCAGGATTAATCACACCCATACGCCTCGTTATAGCACCAAGCAAATAAGTACCTGGACCAGCCTTAGGATTCCTGAGATTTCCCTTTGCTACCCGAATCGCAACAACTTTCTCATCACTACCGATGTAAAAGGGATCCAAGACCTCCTTGACATCGACGACCCCTAAAGGTTTCAACGTGGCAAGTAAAGTCTCCGGTTTCGGGTGACGTCCTTTCAAAATTACGTATAAAACCGTAACACCTTGGTAAATAAATGCAACAAAATTCGTTGCAAGATAGATTGTATTCAGTCGAACAATCATGTCTCTAATCTTATTGCAAAGCTCCGTCCCCTCAGCAACGGTAATAGGGGTCCCCTCTTTCAGAGGAGCGATGGTTAAAAGATAGACCTTCCTGTCAACCCGGAACCCTTCATTCAACGGTATATTCTTTTCCTGATCCAAATTCCTGTACCATGTAACAGGTATCCCCTGTTCCTGAACAATTTTCTTAAATTTTTTAAAATTCCACCTCGCTGTCATGCGGATCTCTCACCCCTTTCTCTCAAATCTTCAGGTTTCGTTGTCGCAAGTTCAGACTCTAATTCCAATCCCTCAACCACTAGTCTGAACCGCCTGTCTTTTTGAATCAGAAGGCATTGAGAATAAGGTTTACCACCGGCTGGGTGCTGTATACCGGTTTCACTTCTAATAAATCTCACTTCATCATCAGTTAACCTGTGAGATTCAATAAATTTCTTCGGGACATCTTTATTGGTGAACACAACAACGGAATACGCATTATTTAAAAGGTCAATACCGAACTCACCGCCTTCTTCCGTGTAGAAATCCCCGATGCTTTGCGTGATCAAAGTAACACCGCAATTGTAATGCCTGGCATGCCTGACAAAGGAACTTATGAAGGAAGCAGTTCTTTCATGAAGCATGAAATACCTAGCTTCATCGATGAACACTAATTTCCTCTCAAGATCCCTGGAAACCTGACCGTAGAGGAAATCAGTCATGAAGAAGAGGTAGAATTCCCTCATCCTGTCGTCCATAGTTTTTGAAAGATCGAATACCACGATATCCTTATCTAGCGAAACCGTAGTTTGGCGGTTCAAATTCTTTAATGAACCATCCACGAAGATGCTTAAAGACTCAACGAGAAGCTGTGCATTCGTATTGGTTTTAAAATCACTCATAATTTTTATCTCATTAATTAAATCGGAAAATATAACCTCCTTCTCACCTTTCGTATACAACCTTGTTAGAGCGTTGGATAATATGGAAAGCATCTGATCGTTAAGACCCTCAAAATAAATGTTCAGCATAGTCAATACTCTGTTAACCTTATCCCTGACATCCCCACGTGGGTACGCAGTTGAAGCAGTAGTTTTCAAATCAAGAGGGTTGATAACATTATTTACCATATCTATCATAGTTCCACCGAGCCTTTGAGCCATCCTCACATATCCATGTAAGGGGTTAGAGAAAAGCAGGAAATGTTGTGACATCTTCCGGTATCTGAGTATATTGTCATTGTTTCCTTCTGTTATTTTCTTCTTCTCCAAATATTTCGGAGTAAAGTCTCAAAAATTTTCCTATCAAAGGCATTTCTTTCTCGTTTTTTTCGCTCATTTTTATCTAGGTATGCTGGTCTAAAACTCCAAGAGTTAAAAACAAGGACATAAACCATCTATATTTGTCAGTTTTTTTCTCACCTGCTTGTGGCTTATTGGCTATCGTTGCTAGCGTGGGCGGTTTGTTTATTTTTAATTTATTTTTTATATTCTTCATTCTCGCCTCCTCGAATATTCGATTGACACATATTTTTTCATATAATAAAAACTTTTCGACGATACTAGACATTCAGATATACCGTGACATTTATGATATTGAAACGCAATTCCTTGTAAATGAATTTTAATGAAGGTGGGCAGGAAAAAAAGCTGAGAATGTCTCTTTATTTGGATAACGCAAGGCTGAGCGTCCTGGATGATCTGCGATACTTAGCCGGTCTTGACGGCCGGGGTCTGAGAGCTGTTCCAGATTTCACGGATGTTGTCGACGGCATGGTCTATTTTTTCTACTATATACTTTGTATCGCGCCTGAAGACGTTAAAAGAGCGATGTTAAGGAAGTTGTTCGAAAACTCATATGACAGAATATTCGAAAACAAAAACTCAGAAATTATCTTAGACACCCCGCCCAATTACTCGTATCGCAAAATGGTAGGCTATACTGCTAAAGTCACGCTCCTTAAATCAAGTCAGAGGAAAATAATCGATGAAATTATTAGAATGGCTGGCAAAGAGGTCGTGTTATCGGAAGCTCAAGAATATTCAGAGCTAATAAAAAAAATCATCATGATAATCATAGAAGAAGAACAGCTTCTTCTCAGATTTTTTGATTTTTCTTACATCGGAAATCTTTATGGACTCCTTCCAGTTACTGTCATAAAGCTTTATTCTGCGAAGTCCAAAAGATTGATCGAATTTGAGGATCGGGAACTGGAGAAAATAGAATTCATACGATCTGATTATTCTAAAATTTCAGAATTGTACGAAATCAAAAATAAGATATCTAAAGTCCCCTTGAAGGAACAGCCGATTAAATTGAAAAATGAATTATTTTCAGCACGTAACAAACTTTCGAGTTGGGTAAGCGATATCAATTACGTTGATGCGTTTTACGGTTACATATTATCTGTGTTCTATCTTGCGAATGGGTACAAAAGCTTAACATCATTAGTAACAGATATCGATACTAATGACATCTTATTCAGCACATTTAGTAAACCCCTATCTGGAAAGGAAGTTTCTCTTTACCTGCATTACTTTGCAATCTATTGGTATCTGCTTAATTCTCTGAATCATGGGGCGATTACGTACTTTGAAAGCGATAATCAGGAAATAGATAATACTATCAGGAAAGCGATGAATTCAGGAATGTTCAACTCTTATGATATACCCTAAACCTGTTCTAGTCTATCAGCTAATGATCTTCTTATTTTCTTTATTTTTTCTGGATCCTTAACTATCTCTTCCATTAATGAAACCAATAATTGCATTTTGGCATTGTCAGGAGCTGAATCTAGTAATTTTTTCACAAGAGGATCCACGGCATCGCTATTCTCAATAGCCTCCTCCATCCTCTTCTCTTTCTCTTCTATCTCCAAGGCTTCTCTGATGTCAAAAGGAAGCCAGCAGTTCCTACAGTATTTAGCATCGCTCGGATTAAGTTCATGACAGCGGGGGCACTCTTTAGGCCTGTCTTCCTTTATCGTATCGTCTTCGTTCACCTTTATTCCGTAAGCTTTGAGGATAGCGTTATCTTGATCCCTCATGCTTAAGTGAACGTATGTCCTTGTCTGTTTAGACCCGTGAACCCACCCCATCTGAGCTTCAAGCGGTGCTTCCGTCACCTTTGAAGCTAACAACGTTGCCCTAGTATGCCTGAAGAGATGGGGATGTATTCTCCTCTTTATCCCTGCCCTCTTCACTGTTCTTCTAATGATTGAATAAACGTCAGGGTACATCAATTGCCTTCCCATCGTATCCGCCGTTATTCCACAAAATAACCATGCTTCTGGATTGTTCTTTTCCGGGTGATTATCAAGCCACGCCCTCAGGTATGCTATGGAATTTCCAACTATACGGACTTGCCTGTATCCCGTCTTGCCGTTAACTTTCAGAATAGCGCCGTATTCGTCAAAAGCGAGGTCCTTGATCTTCATTGTAAGCAATTCACCTATCCTCGCACCTGAATCATATAACGTCGAAAATAGAGCTCTATCCCTTGCATTGCTTGACGCCTTTATTAAAGAATTCACTTCTTCCTGGGTAATGAGTTCTTCAGGTTTCATGTTGTTATGCTTTCTAACTCTTTGAATTCCATCCAAGAATTCAGGATAAGTTTTATTATTGCCCATATACCACTTATAGAATCTCCTTATCATGCTGATGTATGTCTCCCTGGTCCAGTCAGAATATTTAGGATCTGCGAGCTTCGATAGTACAGCATCTATCGCTTCTTTATCTGGATTAAGGAATTTATCTGGGATCCATCTAGCTACTACCCTTAATCTTTGGCAGTAATTGATTCTCCGGATCTCGCTGATGTTCTCCTTGATTAACAAATCATTGAGAAATTTCTTGATTACGTCTTTATTTTTCTTGCTGTATGGTTCCTTGTCAAGCATTTTTAGCTCGTAATCGAGGCCCGTTTTGCTGAGATTAACCATAAGAATATAACGCTTTACGACTATTAAGATTTTACGGAGTTATACTTATGCAATAACGCCGGGGGGGAGATTTGAACTCCCGCTCCCCTTTCGGAGAACAGGCTCTCCAGGCCTGCGCCTTGGCCAGCTCGGCTACCCCGGCTTATTTTAGTTTAATGATGAAGAATATATTATTCTTTTCCATTTTTTATTTAAAAATATTTTAAAAATTGTTAGATAATATTTTTATAAAAGCGTATAAATAAATAATTTTGGGTAATTTGATGAAAATATTTAAATATAGAAATAAACATAACTTTACATAAGTATGGAGGGCCTGTCCGAGGAGGTATATCTTAAATGAAAACAGACACAAAAATAACAGTGCGCATCAGTAAAATGGAATTGGATGCCATAGATGATTTTCTTGTAAGACATTTGGAATACAAAACAAGATCGGATTTTATTAGATATGCAGTGATGAAGGAAATAGAATTAATGGATAAAGTGCAATACCCAGAAGAAA
>JAVYOD010000007.1:0-34800 GCA_038734825.1 Thermoplasmatales archaeon | reverse complement strand
GAGGTTGCAGTACTTTACAGGCACGGCGTAGGTCACACGATACCTCCTCATAAAGTAAATTATAGAGCTAACATATATGCACTCAACCAATTGGGGGTTGAAAGGATTATTTCTATTTCCGCAGTAGGTTCCCTTCAGAAGGATATAGAACCAGGTACCATCGTGATACCTGATCAATACTTTGACTATACTAAGGGGAGGATTTACACATTTTTTGACGGCCCTACCGTCATGCACATATCTTCGGCAGATCCTTTCTGCCCTGAGCTATCTGAAACCTTCCATAATGTTTTGATGGAGATGAGGATAAAATCAAGGAAAGGTGGGACATACGTTTGTATCGAGGGCCCGAGGTTTTCAACTAGAGCTGAAAGTAAGTTTTTTAGGGGCGTTGGGGATATAATAGGAATGACCCTGGTACCTGAAATTAATCTAGCAAGGGAGATGGGGATGTGTTACCTAACCCTTGCGACTGTAACAGATTACGATGTCTGGGCGGACATTCCGGTAAACTCAAAAGAAGTGATGAAAGTCATGAAAGAAAACGAGGAAAACGTGATCAATGTCCTCAGGAAGGGCATAGCAGTTGTACATGAAGAGAGGAAGTGCAGCTGCGGTCTGGTTCCAAAGGAGGCAGGGCTTTGAAGGCTAGGTTTTTGGGTGGTGGAAACGAGGTCGGAAGGCTAGGGATGATCCTCTCTACCGGTAGGTATCAGTTTCTCTTTGACTACGGGATGAATCCGACAAAGCCCCCATCGTTTCCGATGCTGTCACCAAGGGTGGATGCCGTATTCGTAACACATTCCCATCTTGACCATGTCGGGATGTTACCGTGGATAAACAAGGTAGGTGGTGCTAACATATATGCAACCCCACCAACTCTGTCAGTTATACCAATTTTGTTATACGATGCAGTTAAGATAGCAAATATTGAGAACAACAAACTCCCTTATGAAGAGGAGGATGTGGACAGTATAATTGAGTCATTCACCCCTATTAACTACGGTGAAACACTTGAATTCAAAGATCACGAAATTTCGGCCCACTCCACAGGACATCTAATAGGTAGTAGCATGTACCTTATTGAAAATGAGAGGAGGATTCTCTTTACTGGTGACGTACAGAGTATAGACACACATCTTTTATTTGGCATTAGGCCAGTGGATACGGATATTCTTATCGTTGAGAGCACGTATGCCGGGAAGGAACATCCACCAAGACGGAGTGTCGAGGAGAATTTCATTTCATCAATAGACAAAATCGTTGAAGGGGGCGGGGTTGCCGTTATACCTGCATTTGCAACAGGAAGAGCTCAAGAACTCCTGATGGTTCTGGAAAACACTGACTATGAGATCTGGTTAGATGGAATGGCAAGGACCGTTTCAAATGTTCTCCTCAGTTTCCCGAAGTACATAAAGAATTATCAAAGATATAGGAAGATGTTGAGAAGGGTCCGCGTTGTTAGGAGCAAGTCAGACAGGGATAAGGCTCTAAAGGGGGATGTCATCATAACAACCAGCGGAATGCTTGATGGCGGTCCCGTGCTTAACTATATATCACAACTGAATGAGCAAAAGAATGGATTGTTCCTTACTGGGTATCAGGTCGAAGACACCAACGGCAGGATGCTGCTTGAAACTGGTAGCATAGATCTTGCCGGGGTGATTACAAAGGTGAATATGGATGTTAAATTCTTTGACTTTTCAGCACATTCTGGGCATAAGGAGCTAGTCGAATTCATTGAAGGATGTAGACCAGACCAAGTTGTTCTGATGCATGGGGAGAAGCGGGAGGAGCTTGCAAAGGATCTTACATCAACACATGTTATTCTTCCCAATAATGGAGAGGAGTTCGAGATCTGACCCCTTATGATGAGGGATAAGGTCATTGAGCTACTGTTCTCAGGCGAGAAAACACAGAGAGAGATAACCTCTCTTTTAAGGGCATCGAGGTCCAGGGTTTCTGAACTGCTTAACCAATTGGAGAAACGAGGTTTTGTTAGCAGGAAGAGGGTTGGTGGAAGGACGGTGGTCGTTTCTCTCAATACTGAGAGAACACTGAGAGTTGGAATATTGAAGAGTTCGGAGTATTTCCACGTTTTAGCTGCCGCCCGCTCCCTGGAAAAGGAATTCCTCGTGAGGATAAAGGTTTATGATAACAGTCTTGAGGCCCTCAAAAGCCTCCTGGTCGGTGAAGAGGACCTGGTCACAAGTCCTTTGGTTTCAGGATTCTTCTTTCATATGATTGATAGCAACGTTAAACCTATCGCAGCTGTTGCCAAAGGCGGGTCAGGTATTATTTCTAGGAGAGAGTCAGGTCTTATAGGCACAACACCGCTGTCCAGCATGGATAGGGAGTCAATGAGAGTTAAGAGTTACACAAGAACGTATTTCAAAAGTGTGGAAGAGATATTGAAAGCTTACAGGGATGGTCAGATAGATGCTGCGTCTATATGGGAACCCTTCTTATCAATGAATGGTGGATCCCTATACAGATCGGACAGCGTGTGTTGTTGCGTATTCACAACCAAGACAACTAAAGCTGTGACGACTTTCAAGAAAAAATATCTGATGAGCATAGAAAAAGGCACAGACTGCAGGAAAAGAAAGGAAATTTGCAATTCACTTGCCTCTATCCTTGGTGTTGAATTTGCGGATGTGGAAAGGAGTCTATCTTCCTACGAATTCACAAGCAATGTAGATAGAAATGATGCAACAAGGCAGATCTCGGAATTTGGGTTTTCTGTTGAAAAGGGGGTAGATCAATTTCTTGAAAAATGTCCCAAGGTTCCCGTATGAGCCATATCCGTGGCAGGAATATATAATTGAGGAATTAAAGAAAGGAGAAAGAAAGGGTATACTTTTAGAAAGTCCAACTGGTTCCGGAAAAACTGCTGCCGTCCTTTACGCGGTGATAGAAAAGTTCCCAGATAGGAAAATAGTGTTCTTGACAAGGACAAATTCACAGGTAGAAAACGTGCTCCGTGAGGCGCACAATATAGGTATTGAAAAAGTTATGACCTTTTTCGGAAGGGGAGAGATGTGCCTTTTCAGGACAGAGGCACCAGATATGGTGCAGGGTACTCCCGAAGAGCAGAGCAATTATTGCAGGATTCTAGTAGAAAGGAACAATAGAGGCCTCGGAGGATGCCCCTACAGGACAGACGGACCGAATGGCTGGCCTCAGAGTATTATGAGTCAGCAGGATTTCATTGAACTGGGTAAGGCAATGATCTGCCCATATTATGCACAAAAAAATCTAGCAAAGGACGCAAAGATCATAGCAACAAGTTATTCCTTCTTCCTAAATCCATTCATTAGGGAGAGATTCCTGACGTGGATGGAAGAAGAGCTTGAAAATATCATAATTATAGCGGACGAAGCACACAATATTCCTGACCTTACCAGGAATTTAATGTCCCTGAAGCTTAGCCACTCATCAATAAATAATTGTAGAAAAGAGGTTGAGCAATTCGGGGATCTCCCACTAAATAATGTAAATACCTCATTCATCCTCGACTCTCTTGAAGAGGCCATAGATAGCCTTCTTGATGAGGGAGATAGAATTATAACGCAATCTGAGGTCAGTGAGGCCTATATGAAGGCATTCGAGATGAATTCCAACGACGTGAAAAATCTGCTGAATCTTCTCGCCAGCTACGGCCTTTCAATAAGGGAGCAGAGAGAAAACGAGGGTAAACTGCCGAGAAGTCATATACTAAACACAGCGATAACATCTTTAGCAATGATGGAGGGGACTGAGGAATACAGCGTGGTAATTTCACACACAGATGAACCGTCTTCACTCGTACTTATGAATCTTGAAACATACAAGCTACTTGATTTCTTCAACAGAACTTACAGGTCTTACTTTATGTCGGGGACTCTCACTCCATTCGGTAAATTTATTGATGAGGTTGGCCTAAATGACCCGTATGAAGTTGTAGTCAGAGCTGACTATCTTGAAAAGAACCTTCGTGTATTTTTTGTAAATGATGTCACATCAAAGTTTACAATGAAGGATGAAGTCTTGGAGCGAATGCGCTGGTACGTTAAGGATCTTGTGGAGAAAGTTCCCAGGAACAAGATTGTATTCTGTATGTCATATGAACAGCTCTCATCATTTTTGGACATGGAGATCAGAGGTAAGATATATTTCGAGAGGAAAGGGATGGGGAACGAGGAGTTCCAGCGTCTTATCTCTGATTTTCGTTCTAAAGGTGGTAATCTCTTTGCTGTTATAAACGGAAGACTTTCAGAGGGCATAGACCTTCCTGGGAAGATAGTTGAGCTTGCAGTTCTAGCCGGGATCCCATACCCCCCTCCCTCACCTGAAACATCAGCCCTTGAACTTTTCTATGAAATGAAATTCAAGAGGGGATGGGAATATGCATACGAAGCTGTTGCATCAACAAGGATGAGACAGGCCATAGGAAGAATCATAAGGGGGCCGAAAGACAGAGGTGCTGCTGTGATCCTTGATTCCAGAGCTAGAAAATTCAAGGGTAGTTTTCCTAATCTTTATCTTACAGATGATCCTGTGAATGATGTTAATACATTTTTGGCTCAATAGGGAACGCTCTTTACCTTTATCTTATAGCCAATTATATTAACCGCTCTATGTATTAGCGGTGTTACCACAAGTATTGAGATACAACCCTCCCACGTGAATATACTGATTGATTCTGGATAGAATATGAGGTAAAAGAAACCCAGGGCAGTCAGTGCAAATGGATATTGATCAAGGAAAAGGCTTTCTGACCCAGCTTCCTTTCCAAGTCTTCTTTTAATGAATGAGCCTATAAGATCACCAAGCATTGAGAAGAAGGAGAGAACTGTCACCATTAAAATTACAAGCGAAACATTACTAGAGAATGTAAGTTCATTGATCCCGGCAAAAGCAAACACATAATTTATAATAACTCCAGACAAAATTCCTGTCGCGACTCCGCCTATAAATCCTGACCACGTTTTGTGATCACCGAATATCCTTTTCCCCCTCCAGCTTTTCCCCCTATCTATTACAAATTTTCCACCTGTCAGAACAGCACTGGGATTAGCTATGAATGCCGGTATGAAGAGAATTAGAGAAGTGATGAACGAAGGAATCATCGCTGCAGAGTTTCACGGACAATATAATTGTTTCCGCATCATAGCTAAGGTTTTTCTATCTTCATCTATTCGACCACGGAAAATGGAAAGAACGAAGCCCACTTGGATTCTAATTCAAAATCTCTACGGATTCATCATCGGATACGTTACATACTTCATGATTTTCAGACATGCGGGCGTTACGGCGTTCGGTATTTTCTCATTCTCCCTATCATTTGGGCTTCTGTTCTCGTTCATCTCAGATCTTGGCATCAACACGGCACATGTAAGAATGATAGCAGCTGGAGGCGATAAGAACGAGTACAACAACGCGCTTCTGTTCATGAAGTTAATCTTAACCGCAATTTACATATTGGTAATTCTCACGTCTGTATTTATATGGACGAACGTGCTTCACCACGGGTTCGAATCAAAATATGAATATCTTTCCATCCTTGTGCTCATACCCTACTTTATAAGTCTCCCTTACGTACAGGCAAACAGGGCGTTTTTCACTGGAACCATGGAAGCTGCAAAGATGTCCCTGCCGGCCATAATAGAATCCACAGTAAGACTCATTTGCATTCTTATTTTAATAAGGTTTAATGTTCTGAACATAAAAAACTTACCTGAAATGGCGCTCCTAATTGCACTGTCATATTCACTATCTTACATCGCATATGCAGTCTCTGGGTTCGTACTTGGAAGACCCTGGAATGTGAAGAGACCTAAGAGGCATATAATGAAAGAATATCTGAGATATTCATACCCACTGATGGCAGTTTCCGTATTGGCTGCTATAGGGACGAACATTGCCCAGATCATCTTACAACTAGCAGTCGGGTCATTTGGTGTCGGGGGGTATTCAGGGGATTTGAGGATAATAGCTATAGTTACGAGTTTAACGACATCCGTAACCGTCCTGATTTTGCCAATTTTGACCACACATACAGGGAGTAAGGAAGAATATAGCAGAACCGTAGAACTTATGATGAAGTATCTCGTAATTTTCGTAACTCCCATTACAGTTTTCGCAATAATTTTCGCATCACCGATTCTGAATCTCTGGAGCAGTCAGCTTATCCCATTTTCATTTTCATTGAAAATTCTCCTCTTAGGATCGTGGTTCTCAACCATATCAATACCATTATGGACGCACTTCAATGCCACAGGAGAAACCAAGGTATCTGGTGTCCTGAACATAATTTCGTACCTTGTCATCATAATCCTTGATATTATTCTGATCCCGAAACTACTCTTCGGCGTAAGATTCATGGGTTACGGTGTCAACGGAGCTGCTTACGCATCGCTAATCTCTGGAATAATCCTACTTACATCCTCATTTGCGGTGCTGAGGAGAAAGATCAAGATAGGAGTTTCCGTTGATTCAATAAAAGGAATCCTTATATCAATTGTTACGGGAATACCTTTCTACCTTGGATTCGAACACAGGGTCAGAATGCCATCTTACGATCTCCTAGCACTCTTCGTTGCCTATACGCTTATCTACACTCTTTTCCTTCTAATTTTCCGCGCCTTATCAAGGGAGGAAATGACCGATATAATATCCATGATAGACCCAAGAAAATTGATAAAATATGCCTTAGAAGAGCTGAAGAAACCTTCACAGTAGCTGTTTTATATTTTCCAGTAATGTCTTTAAATGTGCCAGTTACCATTTTAGAACACCCAGCTGATATAAGGCTTAGGGTGCAGGGGCACTCGCTACAGTCAGCAATACTTGAACTCCTAAATTACATACTCTCCTTGATGTACGGAAATGATGTAAAACCTAATCTTATTCGCACATATTCCATAGAGTTCTCAGATATTACAGATCTTGTTCCAAGGGCAATCAATGAGGTGATATACATTTCCGAATCCACTGGAACTGCTGGAAAAATTAGGAGATTTTCGATGTGCGGAAATGTAGCGGAGATCGAGTATATCGGGGAAAAGATATCAGGAAAAAAGGATTACGGAATTCTAATAAAGGCAGCAACCTATTACAAACTTCTTGTTTCTGCTACCCCACCTGAAATAGAGGTCACGTTAGATATTTGAAAACCTTAGACAAGAGGATCTTACCTTAATTCCTTACTCATAGCTATTATATTAGTATTTTATAGCCTAACTATGGCAAAAGATGACAACTTCATCTTTGACGATACAAGGAAGATCTTGATAAGCGATGAAGTCATTGTAAGGGCTGTCCAAGAGATATACAGTGAAGAAGTCAAGGAGATCATAAAGAGGAAACTGAATGAAAATCCCAGACTTGAAAATGAACTTAAGGAAGCGATAATGGACTATACGAAAGGAAAGCTGCTTGAGACTGCAGCTCAGGGAAAGATACTAAAGGTAGTGGCAGAACTCGGTTTGATATCTATGCCGGAATCGTTCAGAGAAGAACTCATTAAGGTGATTGTTAAATCCCTTGGCCCAGAGATTGACACAATTCTAAAGAATACACTCTAAATGAAGCTAACGGTAAACATCATTCTGTTAATCGTATTAGGCATAGCCTATGCCGTTATAGTGATAATCAGGAAAATTGCATACTCCCCAGATCTAATTGATTGGAATACAATCAGCATACTTGCTGCCCTTATCATAGTGAATACGGGCCTTATGCATTCTGGTGGACTTGATTTTATCTCATATAACCTGATGAAAGTTATGAAAAGTCAAAGAGAATTGCTTATCACCTCTATTTCTCTAACAGCATTTCTTTCTATGTTCCTAACAAATGATGTTGCTCTCCTCGTACTAATACCCATAACACTCTCCGCAGGTAAATTCTCAGGGAAAAGCATGGATGATGTAATTATATTTCAGGCAATGGCTGCAAATGTAGGCTCAATGCTAATGCCATTCGGCAACCCTCAAAACATAATTATGTTCAGAACGTTCCATCTAAATTTCTTGCAGTTCTTCTTCTCCATGCTACCTATATTTATTGTTTCACTTGCTATTCTCCTAGGATTATCACTCGTAGTGAAGAATGACAGTGTTCAGGCAATCACATCCCCTAAGAAACCGAATTTTCTCTTCTTCTTTATATTTATTGCACTACTCATAACCCTGATCATCTTTATGCTAACAGACAGATCCGCATACTTTTTTCTGGGGGTGATCGTACTGTCAGTTATTTTCCTGATAGTTCTTGAACCTGCCACAATCACAAGGGTGGACTACGTTCTAATAGTTGTCTTCATCCTTATATTCCTAGTTATGAACTCTGTTAGACAACTGATCTCCTTCTCCCCCGGAAACGGAAGCCTTGATATCTTTTTCCTCTCCCTAATATTCTCCCAATTCATTTCAAATGTACCCACAACTGTACTTTTTGGCAGAGTTTCCTCATGGGTTGCACTGTCATACGGAGTTAACATAGGAGGGAACGGAACTGTAGTTGCATCCCTGGCAAACATAATTGCTTTAAGGAATCTATCTGGAAAGAATTTCTTCAGGTTCAACAAGTTCTCATTCATATTCCTAGCAATGACTGTGGCCGTCGGAGTGCCAATATTACTTTTGATATTGAAATAGATGAAAACCTAGAAAAAGGTAAACAATTGAATTTATAGGGAAACGTTATTTCAGAACATGGATATTCTCATCAAAGGAGGAGTATTGATAACGGAAGATCACAAACCCAGGGTGAAAGATCTCCTGATCAATGGGAATACAATATCTCAAATTTCAGACAAGATTAATACGGAAGCTGACTACGTTATTGATTGCACAAAATCGATCGTCTCCCCAGGATTTGTTAATATGCACACCCACGTAGCAATGACAAATATGAGACCTCTGTTTGATGACCTGCCCTTTAAAGATTTCCTGGATAAGGGATTCAAGTTAGATTCTGTTAGAACTCCCGAGGAAATTTATTACGGAAGTAAGTTGGGGATTGCGGAGATGCTCAGCAGAGGGATCACTGCATTCGTGGATATGTACTACGGAGAAGATATGGTGGCTAAGGCAAGCGAAGAGATGGGAATTCGGGCCTATCTAGGATGGAGCATTGTTAACAAGAACTTGACTACCCAAAAGGGGAATCCCTTGAGCAATGCAGAAAACTTCATCAGAGAACATCTAAGAAAGGGGATAATTACGCCTTTTCCTGCACCGCATGGAATATATACCTGCGAAAGGGATGACCTAATTGCGTCAAGGGAGTTGGCAGAGAGGTATGATGTTCCGTATTCAATACATCTCAGCGAAACAAGAAGGGAGGTCTACGATCTGGTGAAAAAAGAAAAGAAAAGACCAGTTGAATATCTTCAGGACATAGGCTTCCTTGGTAATAAACTAATAGCAGCTCACGCCGTATATCTAACACTTAACGAAATTAAGATACTTGGCAGGAACGGCGTGACTGTGGTGAACAATCCTGTAAGCAATATGAAGCTTGGAAATGGAAATTTCATGCCAATAATTGAGATGGTACAGAACAATGTGAACGTCACTATAGGAACAGACTCTGCGACTACTGGAAACTCACTTGATATGCTAGAAAATGCAAAGCTTTCATCCCTCATCCAAAAGAATTACAGGGAACAGGCAGAGGTTCTTCCTCCGTGGCAGGTGATAGATTTTATGACAAGGAATCCGTGGAGAGTACTTGGAAATGGGGGTGTTCTGAAGGAAGGTTATCCTGCTGATATAACAGTGATTAGGAATAAAATAGGCCACGCACCTTTTGATCCAGAGTTTGCAGAACATATTCTCATTTATTCATCTAACGGTAGGGATGTCACGCATACTATTGTCAATGGTGAATTGCTCTACTCCGAGGGTAAGTTTATTAAGACTGATCTTCAAGATATAATTGAGAGGAATGAAAAGATATTAGCTCGCTACAGGGAGCTTATCAGCTGATATCCTGCTTTCCCATTTCTCCTGGAAATTGTATCAACCAACTTTTTAATACCCGTTGAATATTGCATCGCCTTTTTAGGTTTCCACACGATCCTATCATCAAGGCCTAGATCTTGGGCCACCTGACGTAGTATATATTTTCTCTCACCGTTATATATCTTCAATTCTTTCGGAATTGACCTGGCTATAGCCACCAAATCATTGTCAAGGTACGGATAAAGAACTTTCTTTCCCAACGTTCCTGATATTATTCCTTCTATGGCCGTAATCCTACTAAATACTATTTCCAAATCTTGATTTGACGTGTCAACTTGCTCGTATTTCTTGTAACCCATGAACAATTCATCTGCACCCTGACCAGATATAATGAACGAGCTCTTGGAAATCTTACAACAAAGGTATAGCGGGAGCTCAATTAAAAGCGTTAATAATTCAGTTTCGCCAGTTACACTTTTCACTTCTCTTAGCCCTTCTAACACTGATCTCTCGTCTAGTTCTACAAATTCTAAAGGAATATTAAGAATTGATGCAGCCTCCCTCGACCAATAGTAATCGTGGGAACTCCGAGTGCCAACAGAAAATAAGGATATTTCCTTGCCCTGATTACTAGCAATAAACGCAATAAGTGAACTATCCAACCCTCCTGAGAAGAGAAGTAGGCCGTTCTGTGGTAATTTGCTAACTGATTTTAGCAGAGCTTCCTTTAACCTTTCTTTCCATTCCATGGATTTACCTTTAGAAATTCTGGTAATTCCTTATAATGTACCCTAATCTGTTGCATGGAGTCCCTATGTCTTACGGTAACTGTATCGTCCTTTAGGGTGTCGTAGTCTATTGTCACGCAGTATGTGATTCCGATCTCATCGTACCTGGCGTATCTCTTCCCAATTGAACCGGAATCATCGTATATTGCCTTCAACCCCCTTTGAAGCATGCTATTGAATATGGCCTGAGCCTTTTCAGCGAGCCCATCCCTGTTCATTAGTGGCAGCACAGCTAAATCATAAGGAGAAATTTCATACGGCAACCTGAGATATATGTATCCGGAATCCTCCCTCACAGACATACTGTGGTCGAGAATTGTATATATTATTCTATCAAGCCCAAATGATGGTTCTATGACCACTGGGATAAATTTCTCCCTATCTACCACAACTTTTTCCACAACACTTTTGTAATAGCGAGAAAGATCCACCTTGTTTCCATCCAGTTCAATAAAATCATTTCCCTGGTTTATCGCCTCAATAATTTCTCTGTAATTTTTGGGATAATCGTTCTTTAGAGAAGCGTAATCTATATCTCTCCTCTCCTTTAACAATTCCCTCTTTGGGATTATCCTCTGTGCATAGAGATCTTTTCCTGAGTACTTGATATGATTGCTGAGGTCAAAGGTCCCTCGATGCGCGATACCTGTTATCTCTATCCAGCCTATATCTGTAAGAGCCTCAGCATCCCATGTATCTGAGGAATAATGGCTGAGCTCCTCCTTACGGTGCTGCCTGAACCTAACCTTTTCAAGATCTATCCCTATCCTGGAGTAGAAAGCTAAGGCAAACCCTATGAAGTAGGCGATTGGATGACTTTTCACTATATTTCTTTCATAAGCTTCTTTCGGTGAAATGTAGAACTCCTGACCGGTGTTTGTTATAAACTTAGTTTTTATAGATCCTTCTATGTCTTTTATCCACTTTTCGTCGTTAGGGTCATAAAATGACTCACACTCCATCATGTTGAACTCCCTTAACCTATACAGAGCCTTTCTGGGAGATATCTCATTCCTGTAACCCCTACCTATAGTGATTATAGCGAACGGAAGTTTCTCCCTGAAAAACCTGTAATATTCTTTGAAGTTGATGAAAATTCCTTGCGCTGTCTCAGGTCTGAGAAACAAGTCAGGAATGTCACTGCCCTGCTCGACCTGAAACATTAACTTCTGAACCATCACTTCTCCGAAGGCCCCTCCGCAGTTCTCGCATCTTAGATTCAGTTGCGAGATCTTATCCTGCAACCACTCCCTTTCTAGAATAGGGGAAATCCCTCGCCGCTCCAACAGCTCATCTGGTCTATACCTTGCTTTACATTTCGTACATTCAACGTAAAAATCAAAAAACCTGTCATAGTGACCCGATGCTTTTAGAACGCTCTCATGTGTTAGTGATGTACCGTCGAACTCTGCAACTGCACCTTCAGCCATCATCATTTCCTTCCAAATCCTGGCAACGTTATCCTTTATTCTTGAACCTACTGGACCATAGTCATATAGTCCTGAAAGGCCGCCGTATATGCCGAAAGATTGGAAGTAAATGCCTCGCCTTCTAGATAACTCCTCCTGATCGACATCCTTCATTTTATCAATGAGGATATAACATCAAAATCATAAATCATTCCAACAAGTTCGTCGTCAACATCCCTAACAGGAAGCTGCGTAAATTTGTTCTTTTTCATGATTTTCGCTGCATCATATGCGCTAGCTCCCTGAAATATAGTAACAGGTGATTTTACCATTATTTTTTCGGCTTCGACATTTGGAAGCTCTAGATCTCTTATAGTATAATAGAAGGTAAATATGTCCCGGAGACTCTCCCAGCTCCAGGCATCATCGTCCTCACCTATACCAAGTTGAGAGGAGACAGTCTTGGAGTCAAGGTTGGCTCCGCTCAGGAGATCCCGCTCAGTTACTATTCCAACGAGGTTTCCATTATCATCTAAAACTGGGAATGCTGTGATATGAGTGAGACGGATTGCCTTCTCTATCATCTTTGCTGTGGATTTAATGTGTATCGGTATTGCTGTCCTGGTCAGAAGACTTGATATTTGTGTTTCAACCTTGTTGGCAATAACAGCATCAAGGATATCATAAGGCGTGATTATTCCGACAACTTTTTTGTTCTCTACTACAGTGAGATGCCGCCTGTATGTTTCAGTAAAAATTTTAACAGCTTTTTCGAGTGGGTCTTTGGGGGCTAGGGTTGGAAAATCCTTCCTCATGAGTAGGGAAAGCTCGTCCTCTTTTGGATGTTCGAGTATATCCCTTCTTGATACTATCCCGACGTAGTTACCCTTCGCGTCAGTCATGGGTACTGCAGCAACGTCCTTTGTTGCCATGATCTTCATGGCTTCAGAGACCGTAGCAGGGAGCTTAAGGGTATACGGCTTCTTTGTCATATACGATTCCACAGTGAGGTTCATCTCAATACCCTCTCAGGTTTCTGAATGATAGGAATTCAAGTTACTTTAACTTTATCATTCAAAAGCCTTTCTGTACTAGATCGAAGCCCTTCAATTATTCTATCTTTTGTTTTCATTGGATACAAAATATGTATCTCAATATTCATAACTGTCCTAATAACCATAATGTTTTATCTCCACGCTAAAACGCGCAAGCTCCAGCAGATTTTTATTGATTACAACCAATCTTGACCATTCATTCTAGTGCAGTTGAATGGAACCGGATGCCTCGTCAGGTCCTCTGTTATAGAAGGCACTTGTGCTATTATCATTTCTACAGGTGTTTTCAATTGCTGATTTTTCTTAACAATGAGCGAATGTAAGCCAGACTGAGATAGAGATATACTAAAAACGGATTCCTATAATTTTCAGGATTAATTCTTAATATGAGGGCAAGGATTACAAATACCAGGTTATATTGCTATGGAATTAAAAGGAATTTTGCCCAAATCATATTGAATGGACATAATATCACAATAAAAGAAGATCGGATCGTCTTAAATCATTTTTTCACCTTTATCAGATAAAAAAGTTCGCGAAAGGGTGTGATTATCGCTTTCCAATGACTGCCTCAAAAATAATTGGAGAATAGTCAGATACCTTACGCAACTCATTCAGTACGATGGAATTTAAAAATAGGAAAGGTACAAATTCAGGGCCTTAACTAACAAGGCTCAATGAAATTATAGCGCTTAGCTCTGTGAAAAAATCCATTGAGATCTAAGATTGAAAATGCAGAACTACATTAACTTCATTGTATATACCTATCAATTATTTGGCTAAACTTAGCAAGTGTTTCCCTCAACTCCAGCAGGTCTTCCTTACTCATCTTCCTGAAGAACTCGTTAAATATCTCCTTTTTAAGATCTTCAATCTGAGCTGCCTTTTCTTTGCCTCTTTCAGTGAGTGTTACTATGTAGCTTCTCCTATCCTTACCTTTCGTCCTCTTGGCAAGGCCCCTGCTTTCGAGACTGTCAACAACTGAAGTTATTGTAGCATTTGAAAAACCTGTCATTTCTGAAAGATCGCTCATCGTGAACCCACGGTTACCCTTCTTGATAATACTGATTACGAGTACTTCCATAGAATTTAGGTCCTGGAGGCGCAAATTTATTTCATTTACCACTTTTGCTCTAAGCTTTCTAACAGACGAAAGATTTTTTAGAAGGTCTATATAGTCGTCCGTCATTTCTTTACTCCCTGCGTTATTGTGGAACTTTGTGAGGACTGGCCTTCTGATCGATTGATACTTTCTAGACCATTGCTTGGTTGAACTCGATCTTTTCTAAAGCTGTCCTCATGAACGTATTTTCCTCCCCTTAGCGCTGATAGCAAAGCACCGATCAGCGTTAAACCTATGGCAAAATAGAGGGATTCGGAAAGCCCTGTTTTGAATGCAGGCCCTATCGCGGTCGGTATGAACGTCAGCGATTCAAGCGATCTTAGGGCACCTGGTGGGATTGCTTGTAGTAGTGTGGCTGGTAATGATGAGGTTGGGTTTATTCCTAGGAAAGCGGCAAAAAGCATTCCCTCAGGACTTACATGGGAGAGAGCATAAGCGACTTCGGAAGGAAGACCTATTGAGACCGAAGTACTGTAAAGAGATGTCGGAAGGTTCCCGGAGAATACTGATATGAGTATTGTAAAGAATGCGGCCATGCTTATAGTCTGACCTATGTTATTGAATGTCGTTCTCATGCCGTTTCCGGCACCCCTGTTCTGTTCTGGAAGGGAGTTCATTATGGCAGTTGTATTAGGCGCTGCGAAGAGTCCGCCGCCTATGCCGTTCATCAACATTATTAGTTCAAATTCTAGGACGTTGAAATTATATGGAAGGAGTGTAAGAAGATATAGGGAGAGTGCAATTATAAGCATACCTGCAGTCGCAAATATTCTCGCGCCATACTTATCAGTCAACATGCCGCCGATAGGCCCGAGGGCAATAAACCCGACCATCATAGGAAGCATATATATACCTGCTACGAAAGGAGTATTAACATAGCTCACGCCGTGCAGTGGAAGATATATCCCTTGAAGCCAGATGATTACTAGGAACATGACGGCGCCTCTTCCTAGAGACATTAAAAACGCTGCGAGACTACCGTATGTGAATGGCTTAATTCTAAAAAGGCTTAGGTTGAACATCGGATATTTTACTCTCATTTCTATAAGAACGAACAGAGCTAGAAGTATTACACCGACAGAAAAGAATGCTATTACCTTCGGATCTGACCAGCCCATTGGTGAATTCCTATACGGTATTAGACCGTAAGTGAACCCTAGGCTAATGAGTACAAGTCCGCCTCCAAGTGTAACGTTACCACCCACGTCAATAGGTACCTTTATTTTTGTTGAAACCTGCTTAAGTCTGAAAATAGACCATATTGAGCCAGCTATAGCAAATGGCACATTTACTATAAAGACTAGGTGCCAATCCACAGATGCAAGAAGCCCCCCTGCTACCAGCCCAATCAAAGAACCTGCCATGAATGAAATTTGATTTATGCCAAGCGCCTTTCCTCTTTCGTTTGGCCCAAAAGCATCTGTCAGCAGAGCCGTACTATTAACCATCAGGAGGCCGCCACCGACTGCCTGAACCATCCTGAAACCTATAAGCATAATTGCACCTGCATTTCCTGACCCGCTTGGAATAACTGACAGGATTATTGAGCCAGCAGTAAATATTAAGAAACCAATTGTATAGAATCTTGTTCTGCCGAAAAGATCTGATATTCTGCCAAATGTTACTAACAGGGTGGCCACAACAATGCTATAACCCATTAGAACCCACAATAGCATTACTAATTCTCCAGAAGCAAATGGATTTATTCCGAGTCCTCTAAAAATTGCAGGAAGAGAGATCATAACTATTGTCATATTTATAGAGGACATCAGTCCACCGAGTGTAGTGTTTGTTAACACAGTCCATTTGTATTCCATTCTAGGAAGATTTATTTCGATACTAAAAATTTTTCTCCTGAAATATTTAAAACGATCACGCAGCACCGATAACTATTGTATTACGTATAGTACAACTTGAGCTAAAGCGATAAAAAGTCACTTGAAATTCAAGGGGGTATTAATTTGTGAGATTATTTGACGATGTTCTAGGCTTTCGCGATTTTATGATATATCTTTCGGTAATTGTATTTACAGAATTCTTTTATAATTATTAGTACTTACCTAACTAATGAAGGAATATAATAACAATGTAACAAAAAGAGAAAGAGATGCCATAATATTGATAGGAAAAAACAAAGGTAGCAAATTCCCTGTCAGGATTTCTTCACTGGCAAAACAGTTGAACGTCAGAACACCAACAGCTGAAGAAATCGCAGAAAAACTTGTTACTAAAAATTTAGTAGAAAAGAATGGCGGCTTATTAATACTTACAGATAAGGGAATGGAATATTACTTGGAAACTATTATGAAACATAGGGCAATGGAAACATTTCTCACTGGATGTGGGGTAGATCCTGATACCGCTTGCAAGCAGGTAAGCGTTTTTGACTACCTGATGGATAAGGGAAGTGCCCTCAAAATATTGGAAAAATTGGGCAACCCAGTTAATTGCCCCCACGGATTGAAAATACTTGAGAAATAAGGAGGTGAATTCTGTGTATATAAATCTGTGGAATCCACAAAATGTATCATTTATAAGTGCAATTGTAATATCTTATCTGCTAGGTATAGTGCATGGTATAACACCAGATGAACACACATGGCCGATAACTTTTAGCTATTCGGTAGGTACTTTCAGTTCAAAAGGTGGTGCAAAAACTGGCCTTGTATTCAGCTCCGGCTTCACTGCACAGCGAGCTATATTATCAGAACTGAGTTACCTTGCCCTTGCTGGCATTTTTATGACAGCTAAGGCATTTGGTGTAACGTACATATTTGTAGGTTTAGCAATGGCACTAGCCGGTATTTACATAGCGCGGAGAGGAAAGTACCCTCATTGGCATTTACTGGAAGAGAAACTGGGGGTTCTGCTGGGCATACATAGAAAAGACAGCGAGATCCAAAAAGGGGAACTGCAACATAATATAAATCCTGCATACGTTTCAGGCGATTCAATAGATGTTAAACCAGTGCCTGTTAAGTTAGCCCTTATACACGGATTCATTGCCGGATTTGGATTCGGAGCCTTTGCCTTGATTATTTATACAGTCCTCGCACCTTCCATGCCTTCTATTTACCTAGGTTTTCTTCCAGGTCTCCTTTTCGGCCTCGGTACAATGACTATGCAGATTGCATTCGGTACTGTATTCGGAACTTGGCTCAGTAGGATGAAGAATTTAACAAAGGAGGGGATTGCATTTGTAGGAAAGACAATCTCCACATATGTCCTAGAGTACGGTGGGATTGCATTCATAGTGGCAGGGTCATCGATTTTAGCTTTCCCCAAGATACTGAGTTATGGAGTCATCACACCAATAAAGGTACACAATCTCCATGACCTTGGCGTAGGATTCTTTCTGGTAATAATTGTAGTGGTAGTTATTGGACTCATAGGATATAGAATAGCACTGAAGGAGGCAACCAGCAACCCGAAATTGGTAAGGTCACATGTCTGAGTATTAATATTGTGTAGGGGCAACTATATGGCCCCGTTAGTATTTTTTAGAGTTATATCTTATGAGTGAAAACGGTAAGGATTTATAACAATTGTCTTTATCGTATGGTCACGCTCCGGTGGTGTAGTCCGGCCAAGCATATCGGCCTTTCGAGCCGACGACCCGGGTTCAAATCCCGGCCGGAGCATTACAAAACCTTACTTGTCTTAAAAAATTATGATTTCTTTTGATATATGATGGATTATGCTGCATTTATTTAAATATAATATTTTCCTGATTTAAAGAGTGTTTTCTAGAAATATTTTGCGACGTTCCATCTAGTTAATGGAAAAGTAAAACCTGATATTATGCAGTAATTTTCTTAGAAGGAAGGCACATCTGTCAATTAATCTCTATTTAGCTTAATGCACCTTAACTTTCTTTAGAAAGAGGAGGCAGGGTAATAATTAGGTCAACTTGTATCAGGCTTCCATTGTTTTTTATAATTTTGTCATTAATTAACTTCCTCTGGAAACAATACCTCCCATGTTAGAAAATATCAGTTGGTTTTTTAAGATTTTAACGTTTTGACGGTACTTTGCTTTTATAGGTTACATGAGTTTGTCTAGCACATATCTTCTATCCCCATCCTGTTATACGAAGATACTTTGAATGCTTTATGTAACCCTAGGATCATGGTTTATCCTGATCAAAATTATGCATTAAAGACTCTTTTCGAAGTGAAGAGAGCTGTTGCTTTTTCTTGAAGTAACATATCTACCCTTTCGTTTAAGATAAAAATTCGTAAATGTGCTAATTGTGTTATTTGGAAGACTCGCTGCTTAAGTAAGATAAGCATGTTTCTTGGTATTAAAAATATTGGAGGTCTATGCAGAAAGAAAAACTCTGCGGATTTGCTCAACCTTGGTATTAATATTATTATATTTTGGGCTATTTCTATCTATTGAAATACAATGTATGCTTCCTTTTACGTTTCTATAGCAGGGTACCTTCTGGGTTTATCTTTGGCAGCCCCGCCAGGACCAGTTAATGCCATTATAATGAACGAGTCTTCCAAATCCGCTTTTCATGGGGCAAGTGTGGGGGCAGGGGCAATGACTGCAGACGCAATATTCCTAGTTGTTCTATATTTTGTGAAAGACTCAATCCCCCACTGGATATTTAAATACCTCTACATTGTTGGAGCCGCTTACATGCTCTTTTTAGCAACATCAGTCTTACGGGCAAAGATGCCATCAAGATCTCAGAGGGGAAACTACTTAGTGGGTATTTCAGTTGGCATCACAAATCCGTTCCAGATAGTCTGGTGGGTTACGGTAGGCCTATTTCTTATCGAAAAGCTAACGTTCATATCTGTTCTCTTCTTCTTTCTAGGCATTGCTACCTGGATCACAGTTTTCCCAATTACAGTCTACAGATTTGGGAGGGATTATACTAATGTTGTTAAATTCGTTTCATTCTCAGTTCTGGTAGCTTTTTCAGCCCTGATGATATTCTACGCACTCCAGTACTTCTTCCCTTTCCATGGATTTTAAACTCAAAGATTTAATATTTCAAAACTTATACTCTTCTGATACAAATGCCCGGGACCGAAGAGAAAGATTGGTTTTCAAAGCTTGACGAACAACTCGCGAAGAAGGAAAAGGAAGTGCTTAAAGACAGCTCACTCACCACGGGAAAGAAATCCGAATTCAACAAAAAGATACTTTCAGACCTGTGGCAAACCTGGGTGAGGTTCAATAAACAGAACATTCATTTCACGATAGACCCGCCGCCGAGCAAATGGCTAGAGTTTACAAGTTATCCGGAGAAATTTAATCTTAGCGGGGATTTCAGTTTTGAAAACGTAAGTAATATAACGTTCCGAGATACAGCCGGGGACAAGGAACGAGTTGGGGATTCACTCAAAATTATATATAAGAAAGAAGAGGACGAGGGAATCGCGGTCATTTTTGAATTCTCTGAAGGGGAAAAATATGACAGATATACTGGTTGGCACCGTTATTTTACTCAATACATTCTTTACGAATCACCGCTAAAGACTGCCAAGATCGAGGAAATAGAAGGGGTTCTATTGGACATACTGACGAAGTGGTACGAGAGTCAGCTCAGAAGAGACAGAAACGTTATAATTGATGATGTAAAGAAAAATTACAAGAAGGGTGAAACATTTATTGCATGAGGGGAATGCTCTTCTCTATCTCGATGGAATAGAAGGTTCTTATCTCAAAGAGGTGGATGTAGCAGTTATTGGTTATGAGAACGGAGGATACATCTTCGACAGGACGATAATGCACTATCAGGGGGGAGGGCAACCGGGCGACAGAGGATTTATAGTCTCTGACGGACAGAAAATTCCCATATATAATGTCATAAAGAGTAAGAAGAATATAGTCCACCTTTCGAACGTGAAGGCTGACATCAAGGAAGGGAAACTCATCATAGACTGGGAAAGAAGGTACAAGATAATGAAGATGCATACACTACAACATGCGATATCCGCCTTAATTTTCAAACAGGGTGTAAAATCTCTTGTAACTGAAGTTTTTCCGGGACACGGATATATAAAGGTAGATAAGGTTCCTTCTATGGAGAGCGAGATTTACCAAATAAGCAAGGCCAAAAGAAACGTTAAAAGATACAACATTGCTAAAGATGAGCTAAACAAAGAGCTCCTAGCAAGGTGCAACTTGGAAAAATTACCAAAATCGATAGATGTAATCTCAATTGTGGAGATTGAGGGCATCGACGTCTGTGCTTGCGCAGGTACACACGTTAAAAATACTGAAGAAATAGGCAATTACTGGATCAGGAACCCCGGAGAGACCATTGAATTTGGCCTATTTTAGTTACTGAAATAGTTCAGATTTAGAAAGAACTACAATCCCTTTTGGTCCGATGCTGTACGGTCTGGCTTTCCTATCGTGATTCATCAACCTCATCTTAAGAACTCTTATAATGCTGTTTGTTGTACCTGTGTTATCATCATATTTGTTGAGAAGGGATATGACGCCGTCAGAAACAAATTCTGCAAGCCCCTCCCTGCTCGAATATGGGACTGATAAGTTTGATTCAGCAAGAAGCAGCGAGGTCACACCGCTATCCCTAAGCGCGTTTGAAAGATTCATAATTATGTTTCTCTTCGTCGCATCCCCATCAGCAACAAGAAGGAGGAGGGAAATACTATCGATGATCACCCTCTTTGGCATCATTTCAGTTAGATTTGCCTTAAAATTCTCTACATTTTTCAACATTTCCACGAACTCTAAAACATCTGGATTCACTAGATGAATTCTCCCGCCCAGGTAGGGTGAAAAATCAAGTCCGTATGACGACGATGCAGCAAGAATGCTTTCCTTTCTCTCTTCGAGTGTGAAATATGCGACATTTTCACCCTTCACAGCGCCCCTGTGTGCAAAATGTATTCCAAGAGTAGTTTTACCGGCGCCGTAGCTCCCTAAAACCAGGACTGAAGATCCCTCCGGTATTCCCCCGCCGAGCATCTCATTTAGTCCTTCAATTCCTGTATCAACGAGATTCATCATCTCACCTTCATTGTGTTTAAGATTACCATACCAGATTTATACTCAAACTCAGTATCGAATCTTTCAATTTTTTCTGCTTCTATCATAGGAAGAACACCGATGAACTTAGGTATTGTCATAACCCTCTTTCTTCTGCTTGATCTCTCTGAAATGCTCCACTCAAACTGCATGGTACCATCAAATATCTCCATTAAGATAGTTTCTGCTCTTTTGTCAGCTATACCTGTGGTCATAAGAACATATATTACTGAACCCCACATTTTTGAAGCCCTTGTCAAACCCCTCGAGAGATCAAATATATTGTTTTCCTGCGAATACTTGCTAGTTAACAGATCCGATAGTGAGTCAATTATGATCAGTTTATCTTTCCCCGATCTCTCTATATCACTGATGAACTTCGTTATGAGGTTTTCTCTGTCACGAAGAGTGGGGCCACCACCAACCCAAGTTAATGGTATCTGTGTTTGCTGGTAAAACAATCTGGAATAATCCAAGACATCAATCAAACTTATGAGATCAGATGCCAGTTTCTCTTCGAGAGATAGATTTATAATTCTGAAGATCTCACTTCTCGGCTTAGAAAAGGATACGTAGACTATCCCCTTTAGCAATTTTATTTCAAAACTTTCGAGTTCCCTAAAATTTTTCCCCTTAATGGCCTGTGAAAGATTTGCAGCTGAGCTCAGTGAGAATTCAAGGCTACCTGCACCTGGCTGGCCCAGGAGAAGTATAGAACTCCCATCTGGTACGCCCCCCTTAGATATTGTATCAAAAGAAGGAACGAACGTTGGAACCCTCATAAGTGGGCACCTTCAATTGCCTTCCTCACCGCTTCTGTGCTATCAAGCCTGTACCTCCACCCGTTATTTAACGCCTTAGAAATATCCAAGCTCATCTTCTTAACGTCACCGATCCATCCGGCACCTCCAGGCCCACCTACGAACTTTATCTTGGCGCCAGGCGAGAACTTCCTAACTGTCATTTCCGCTATTTCTGCGACTGAGGTCTGACCTTTGGTGCCTAGATTAAAAAGACCATCAGCCTTGCCATGAAGGTATGTCATTCCAGATATACAGTCGTCCACATATATATAGGACTTAGTTTGTGTCCCATCACCCAAAACCTCTAATTCCTCACTATTTTGTTTAAGCTTCCTTATGAAATCGAAAATTGCACCGTGGGTACCCCTTTTTCCAACCACATTTGCAAACCTGAACACTGACGACTTGAATCCGTAGTTGCTTGAATAGCTGAAAATGAAAGCTTCAGCTGCTAACTTTGATGCACCGTAGTGGGAAATAGGTTTCAGAGGACCGTAAGATTCAGGTGTAGGGATCAATTCAGCATTACCATATACGGTGCTTGTTGAAGAAAAGACAAGTTCTCCAACATCTGACTCCCTCATAGCCTCCAATACTACCCTAGTTGCCAGTGCGTTCTCATTAAAATCGACTTCAGGATTTTCATAGCCCTTCCTGACGTCAGAATTGGCACTCAAATGAAAAACTATATCAATATCCTTCATAGCCCTCTTTAGTGCTTCTTTATTTTTCACATCTATCCTTTCTAACTTGAAGTTTCTATTTCCGTAAAAATCCCTTAAATTTTCCTCTCTCCCATTAGAGAAGTTATCAACGCCTACCACAAAATTGTCAGCAAGAAGGAACTCGACTAGATTTGACCCGATAAACCCAGCGGCTCCAGTAACCATGATTCTCCTGTTCTTCACGAGCTCTTAATTGTCCCCCAGTTTAATAATTTTCTATGAGGATCCCAACATTTCACAGAACTTTGATATTATCCTAGCTGTTAGACCCCATATCCTGATCCCGCCAAAGTTAAACTCAACGTCCCTGGAATTAAAATTACTCAGAGGTAGGGTGAAAACTGAGTCTATCTCATCAGATTTTTTGAACTTTGGTTCATATGCTATACGAAATACGTACGCATAGACCTTCATCGATGGCTTATTCAAAGGGGAATCTGGTCCAAAGAAGCCAAAATATTCCTGATTTTTTAGATCTATACCTGTTTCCTCCATCGTTTCCCTGATTGCAGTATTTCTAAGTGTAATATCATATACCTCAAACTTACCCCCAGGCAGGGAGTACTGCGCCGACCAGGGGTCAATGTCGCTTGACGCCCTTTTTTCAATCACTATATCCTCGCCAACTATAACCAAGGCGACAGCCGCATACTCACTCGCCCCATTCATTAGGACTATTGGTTCACTCTCCTTTTGGAGGAGTCCACGAAGCTTATTAAGGTTCATAGCAGATACCAACTAATCTGTTTTGACTTTTATTATGGAAGAGTACTATATATCCCCTCTGTTAAGAGAGGCCGGGACCGGGAATCGAACCCGGGTCCGGGGATCCACAGTCCCCAAGGATAAACCGCTACCCCATCCCGGCCACAAATCCCGAGATACAACTCGCTAAAAATATTTACCGTTATTTAGAATAGGGGGAGGTGAGAAATAGAAAAGGACTATTCTTTGACTTTTCAAATACCATAACAACCGAGGAGTCAGAGAATCAATCATTAGATAAGTGGATATCATTTCTAAATGAGAAGTACCACCTGGGAGATGATGCCTATGAAAAATTCGTCAGAAGAAGACTTGAAAAACTTGTAGAAAGAGAGAAGAATTTCAAAACATTTATGCAAATAAACAGGGAAGTACTGATGGAATACTATGGCATCGAGGATATCTCCGAGGAGGAGTACTACCTTTTCCATGAAATGTATCTGAGATTAAGACCTGATTTCCTTAAATTTTTTAACATAATAAAAGATAAATTTGTAACTGGTGTCATAACAGATGCGGATAACATTTACACGAAGAGAACTATGTCAGCTCTTGGCATATACGGAATATTTGATTTCATTGTAACTGCAGAGGAGGTAAAAGTACCAAAACCTGATAGTAAAATATTCGAGGAGGCGCTGCGGAGGGCTGGCTACCCCGAAAAGGTTGTTTACATCGGGGACTCTGAAAAAAGGGATATTATCGGGGCTAAAAATATGGGTTTCATCGTAATAAAAATTGCAAGCCAACCGGGCGAAACAGCCGCAGACTATGTTGCTACTAATTTCACAGAAGTACTTCAGATTCTTGAATCCAACAAAATTATTAATTAAAATAAAAAATGTGTTTAAAACATCGCTAGAAAATCAGATAGACTTATCACAGGTAGAAGGGCAGACATATTTTTCAAGCTTCTTTCGTGGGCATCTTTGTCTCTTGATGATACCGCATCTTTTATCACGATAGGTATAAAGCCCAGGTTCTGAGCGTGCCTCACTGATGTTTCAACACCTATTTCCGTTGCTATCCCTGTGAAGAAAAGCGAACTGATTCCTGCATTTCTTACCATGAGTTCAAAATTAGTTCCTATGAATATACTTGCAGTGTTTTTATTTATTACTATGTCCTTATCTGTGGGGTAAATCTCCTTTACAATATCCCCAGGCTCAAACTTTCCAAAACCTGCGGCCTTTCTTAAAGGAGATTCAAACTCCTGAGGTAGAGGTGTTATTTTTGTGTAAAAAATCGGAATCTTCAGCTCCCGGGACCTCTCTATAACTTGTTTTATATTTTTTAAGAATTCCTGCCTGTTGAATATGCTAGACACAAGTGCTTCCTGTACATCCCATACGATGAGTGCGCTGTTTTCCTTTTTTATGAATTTAGACAGATTATTCATCATAGTTAAGGAAGACAATAACAGGTTTATATTTTTTCAAATTACGTTGGATCGGGTGGAATTTATAAGGAACCTGAAACCTGAACTAAATATTTCTAATTATTTATAGCCCTTCTTGAGAAATTTCTTATTAGTATCTTGAACGCATTCGTTATAATATTTCTCTTACAAAATGAGATGAAATAATGGACCGGCGGGGATTTGAACCCCGGGCCTCCTCCATGCCAAGGAGGCGATCTTCCGCTGATCTACCGGCCCCTCCCTGTTACTTCACTCGGATATAAAACAATTCTCTTTGAAATTTTCGTAGTTACCAGTACCATTCTGAAAACAAAAATATTCTCTAATTTTCAATTTATTTTCATAAAAATATCTCTTTACATATTTCGCCAATACTGGATACCGTTGATTAGAGAGAAAACAATTAGAAACCAGTAAGATTCATAATTGCACTTGATTGCACAGGAGATTTTTAACAGTATAGATATTGACGCTTTAGCCCTTTTATTTACTGAACACTCTAAATACTGTACTTTTATAGACCATTATGCGAGGCTTTCTCAAAGAATTCTTCATTATGACAAAGCCGAGAGTCTGGGTTTTCTTGCTCTTAACTGGCATAGCAGGCGAAATTTTCTCTCTGTCAATCCAGAGAAGGCCTGATTTTTTAGGATTTATCTTCGTAACTGTATATATAACTATAGGTTTAATGGGGGCTGAATCCATTTCGAACTATTTTGATCTTCCTATTGATAAAGTGATGAGAAGAACTATGAACAGGCCCCTTCCGTCTGGGAGGCTGAAACCTCAGACTGCTCTCTATGGAGGACTGTTACTGATTGCCATAATGCTTTTAATGGCATTTAAACAGAGTTTGCTTTCGTTCATATTTATGTCTACCGGCGTTTTTGACTATACTATAATATACGCCTACATTACAAAGAAAAGAACTTACTGGAACATAATTCTGGGTGCATACTCAGGTGGTGCACCCCTTCTTGCAGGTTTTTATGCTTTTTACAAGACGTTCAATTTAGCAGCAGTTCTAATGTTTTTTGCCATTCTAATATGGACGCCATTGCATATATGGACACTTTCAATAAAATACAAGGACGATTACTCAAGGGCTTCGGTACCGATGCTTCCCGTCGTTTTCGGTGAGCGAAAGACCATGATGATCCTAATGCCGGTATCTGTTTTAGTTGCAATAGTCTCGGTTCTCACCGGTATCGTAATGATGCGCTACTTCCCTTTCTCTTTAGCTGCTGTGGACCTCGTGGTTTTTTTTATCCTCGGACTCTACATTCTGATATCATACCTGAAAACCTTTCTCTCTGGAAATGAAAACATAATGAAACTTTTCGGTTCTACAAACGCATTTATTGGTTCCTTCTTCATAGCAGTTGCTATATTCTCGTTGTTGATACCATTTTGGGGGGTTGTTAAATGAGAACTGAACAGGTTTACTTGGAAGATCCGTATAAGAAGGAGATGGATGCAGTAGTTATCGATATAAATGGCGGTACAGTTTTGGATAGGACTATATTCTATGCAGCTTCAGGTGGGCAACCGTCAGATACCGGCTGGATGGAGGGGAAAGAAAGGTATCAGGTCAATGACGTCGTGAAAGGGCAAGAAATATTCCACGTTACCACACCTACTCCGGAAATTGGCGAAAGAGTCAAACTTCTAATCAATTGGGAAAAGAGGTATAAATATATGAAACTACACACGTCAATTCACGTGATATCAGCCATAGCAATGAAAGAGTTCAAAGCCATGATAACAGGAAACCAGATATACTATGAATATGCAAGGATCGATTTTAATTTCGGAGACTGGAATCCAAATGTTACTAAAAAGTTACAGGAACGGGTTAACGAAGAACTGGCTAAAAATCACCAGGTGGAATGGTTCACAATGAATAGGAATGAAATCCTAAATATCGATGGATCAGTAAAGGTAGACCCGAAACTTATTCCTGATTCAGAAATCCTCAGAGTTGTGAAAATAGGGGATATTGATATTCAACCTGATGGCGGAACCCATGTGAGAAATACATCTGAAATAGGAAGGGTTGAAATATTCAAAACAGAAAATAAGGGGAGAAATAACAAACGGATGTATTTCGATGTTCAGATGTGAAACTGAGAGAAGAAACCCTTTTCGTTTCTAAACTGTTCGAGTAATTCCCTCTGCTTCTTTGAAATCTTCCGTGGAATACTTACATTAACCACAAGAATTATGTCGCCATTACCTCGCCCGGACTTTTTGGTTATGCCTTCTCCCTTCAGTACAATCCTTTCCCCGGGTTGAGTGCCTGCAGGTATTTCTACCTCTTTCTCTCCTCTAAGTAAAGAGACCTTAACTTTACCTCCCAATATAGCATCTATGAAATCCACAGAAATTTCCTTAGTAAGATTATCCCCTTCTCGCGTAAACTCCATATAGTCAATGTTGAACTTTATCCTCAGGTCCCCTGAACCAGCCCTTCTATAATTTCCCTTGTCACGAATTATATAGATCTCATCTTCATTGACACCAGATGGCGGGAATATCTCTATTTTATCCTTGCGCCTCACGAATCCCATTCCCTGGCAATCATTGCAGATCTTCTCTGGTACCTTGCCAGAACCACGACAGGTGCGGCATATCTCAGTTGTTCTAAACATTATAAAACCCTGATTTGTTGTTCTCTCTACATATCCCCGCCCTCTACACGTTGGACAAGTTAAAAGTTTTCCTGTGGCTGAGCCCGTTCCATTGCATGTTTCGCATTTGACCTCCCTGTAGTATGTAGCTTCTATCTTTTCATTTCTCGCTATCCTTCTGATATCTATCGGTATTTCTATGTATACATCACTTCCCCTGGACTCGGCCTGTTGAGCTGCGAAACCGCCGAATCCACCAAAATTCCTTCCAAACCCAAATTGAGAAAAGAGATCTCCTATGATATCCTCTATATCCTGATAATGATGGAACTGACTCCAATCAAACCCTCCTTGGAATTTGACGCCCTCTTCGCCGAATTGATCGTACCTAGCTCTCTTTTGATCATCCATTAGGACTTCATATGCTTCAGATATCTCCTTGAATTTTTCCTCTGCCTCCTTCCTATTGTCTGGATTTAGGTCAGGATGGTACTTTTTGGCAAGTTCTCTGTATGCTTTTTTTATCTCTTCCTTTGACGCATTCCTGCTAACACCTAGGATAGCATAGTAGTCCTTTGCCATTTAAACCAGCAGTTCATTGTTCCTTATTTTCTTTATCTTCGTGAATTTCTCTCTCTTTCTTCGTCGAATCAGAGCTCGCAGCAGATTGCCCTTGAGAGGTCCCTTCACTCACGTTTTTATATATGTATTCACCGATCTTTTGTATTTCTTTAGATAACGAATCCATGCGCTCCTTTATGGTACTCATATCCTTCTTCTCAATGGATTCTTTTAAGTCTTTCAGCTTGGAATTGATGCCGTCCTTAATTTCCTTTGGTATTTTGTCTCCGTACTCATTTAGCGTTCTCTCTGTAGAATAAGCTAATGACTCAGCATTGTTAAGGGTCTCTATTTCCTCCTTCTTCTTCCTGTCCTCTTCCTCGTATTTCTTAGCTTCCTGTTTCATTCTTTCTATTTCTTCCTTGCTTAATTTTGTGCTGGAGGTTATAGTTATTCCCTTCTGTTTATTGGTTGCAAGGTCCTTTGCAGTAACGTTTAGAATGCCGTTAGAATCTATATCAAATGTAACCTCTATCTGTGGAACACCCCTCGGAGCTGGCGGAATACCTTCGAGTATGAACCTGCCAAGAAGAGTGTTATCCTTGGCAAGAGGTCTCTCTCCCTGGACTATAACTATCTCTACCGCTGTTTGATTATCTGCCGCAGTGGTAAAAACCTGAGATTTCTTTGTAGGAATTGTAGTGTTAGCGGGGATGAGCGGGGTAGCAACACCACCCAATGTTTCAATGCTAAGGGTAAGGGGTGTGACATCAAGAAGCACGATCCCCTTAACATCACCTGCCAGAACAGCACCTTCTATTGCTGCTCCGATAGCAACGCATTCCATCGGATCAACTCCACTCTCAACACTTCTACCCATGAATTCTTCGACAAATTTTCTAACAATAGGCATCCTTGTTGGGCCGCCAACAAGTATCACTTTAGTTATATCAGATTTTGTAAGTTTGGCAGCACTCAGGGCATCCTCCATCGGTTTCCTGGCCCTTTCAATTATCGGTCTTACTAGGTTCTCAAGGTCTGCCCTCGTAACGGTCATCAAAAGGTGTTTAGGGCCGTCTGCAGCAACTGTTATATAGGGCAGGTTGACTTCTGTGGAAAGTGCCGTTGATAGTTCTATTTTTGCCTTTTCAGCAGCATCCCTGAGCCTTATATATGCGTTTTTGTCTTTCCTGAGGTCAATACCATTCTCCTGTTGGAATTTGTCTGCTATATAATTTAAAAGGGCCTCGTCCATGTCAGTTCCACCAAGTTTTGTGTCCCCAGATGTAGACAGAACCTGGTAAACTCCAGAGCTGAACTCCATTATGGTGACATCAAGTGTTCCACCGCCAAGATCGAATACCATAATCCTATGTTCCCCCTCAGTTTTGTCTATTCCGTAAGCCAATGCAGCTGCAGTTGGCTCGTTTATAATTCTTACGACTTCGAGCCCTGCTATTGCACCAGCATCCTTAGTAGCTTGCCTTTGGTTATCATTGAAGTATGCGGGAACTGTAATTACAGCCTTCGTTATTTTTTCACCTAAATACTTTTCTGCATCGTCGCGAATCTTTTGGAGGAGGAACGCGGAAAGCTGCTGTGGAGTATATTCCTTACCGTGAAGCTTGAATTTATAATTCTCGCCCATCCTTCTCTTAAATGCATAGGCAGTGCCTTCGGGGTTCATTAGTGCTTGCCTCCTCGCTGGTTCCCCTACCAGTAACTGCCCATCCTTAGTGAAGGCAACATAACTTGGGAATGCCTTTCCACCTAGCGTGGTACCTTCAGAACTGGGAAGGACCGTAGGCTTACCGGCAATCACAACAGCAGCCTGTGAGTTGCTGGTTCCGAGATCAATTCCTATTATCTTCTCCATATTAATCACCCTTTTTAATGATCACCAGTTCAGGTCTGATTACTTTTCCTTTAAGAATGTACCCTTTCCTGACCACTTTACTTATCTTGTTTGCCTGACCACCTTCCTCGACACCGACAACTTCATGCCTCAGCGGATCGAATTGTTCTGTGTCGTCAATTGCACTCAATCCCTCTTTTTCCAATATGCTTTCAATTTGCTTTCTAATTGCTCTAACTCCATCATCGTTTGCATTTTCCATCGAATCCAGGACGGGAAGAAGCTCCTTTATAAGACGCTCAGATGCGTAAGAAGCCAGAATCTCCTGTTCTTCCTTTACTCTCTTCTGAAAGTTGTCGAGGTCGGCCGCATATCTCAGATTCTGTTCTCTGAGTTCCTTAATTGTTCTATCCTTATCTTCCAATGTCTGCTGTACGGCTTTTAGGCGATCAGAGCAGTCGGAAAGGGAACGTTTTAGAGACCTGTAATACGAGACCTCTGGCACGTTCCGAAATTTTGCACTTCTATAATAATGTTTTCAATATACCAATTCACAAACCAATTCAGTTGTATACATGCTTTCATTCTTGATACTCCACTTTAAAGCATACGCCATTCATAGCGGAGAGCAATGTAATCTGTCACAATTTCTTGGTAGGTCATAGTGAAATTGCAATATCGTAGTTTCTCCATTTCTAGAAAAAGGAGAAATAGATACCTCATTTTCCATAGGGATGATAAACATCGTCACTCTCTATGTCTAATGGAGCATCATAATATTTCACGGCAATTCAGCTTTATAAGACTCTTTACACTTTTGGGGAATAACTTCTTAAGAAATGATCACCCATAACAACAACCTCAAATTGATCTAAATAAATACAGTAGAAATACTAAAATTGCTAACCCTTTTTATGTTTTCTTTTCTGCACAGCCTTAACAAATGCTTTTTGGAATAACAATGACTACAACAACGAATCTTTCCTAAGCCCTTGTGAATGAAATAAAGAATTGCTTATTTGTGAGATGAGTCATTTTTACAGTTGCTATGGAACAATTAAGTTTTAATATTCCGAATGTGGGTGAAAGACCAAGAGTAAACAATAATAGTATGCTTCTATTGAAGATGACTGAGATGCCAAACCAAAAAAGTGTAATGTTTCCCCAAATAGTTAGCCTCGTGTTATTTATTCTTTCATCAGTATTCGCAGTTTACCTAGCCAATATAGCGCTTCAGGTGGAGCCTTCAATAACGCCAAAATCAACGACCACGGGGGTGTATTACATTTTCTATTACATAGCAGTCGCTTTAATATTCTCATTCCTTTTGTTATTTTTTGGTAGAAGGTACAAGCTTAATTTCTTAAGGTGGCTATTTATTGCTCTTATAGGTCTTGTCGTTTTCTACGTCTGGAGTTACCTGGGACTGGAATTGGCAGATACATATTCTCAGTATTATGCGATGATAATACTCGCACCTGTAATTACGATAGCGGCATTGGTACTTTACGGAAGATGGTTTGTTGTTGATATAGCGGGCTTTTTCCTCTCTACTGGCATGGCCTTTATTCTTGGAATAATCCTTGGAATATGGGCCGCTGCAATATTCCTTGCTATATTTGCCGTCTACGATTACGTCTCTGTTTACAAAACAAAGCATATGGTTGGTCTCGCCAAAATGGCACTTGACCTAGACCTTCCCATGCTGTTCATATTTCCTTCGGAGCCGAGTTCTGGAGAAGTGAAGATAGAGCTGAGCGATGACGGGGTTAAAGATCATAGTGCTATGGCACTGGGATTTGGGGATATTGCATTCCCCGGTATCATGGTTGTTGCATCCTGGGTATACGGAAGAGGTATAGGTCTACCGGTACCATTTCTAATTTTCCCGCTCATTGGCGGAGCAGCTGGGATGTTGTATTTGATGTTTGGAAAAGTTAAGAAACCTGCACCGGGACTCCCATTCTTAAATACAGGTGTAATCTTGGGTACGCTCCTCTCCTATCTGATTTTTGTGGCCAGGTGAGCTACTTCCCGTTTATAGCGTGGACCTGTAATTCTTGTCTGTTTTCTGTTCCTCTTACAAACGAGAAAATCCCAGATATAATGAGCATGGCTAAAAGCACAAGAAATGATGCTTTCATTCCACTAACAAATCCAGCCCCTACGCCCCCAATTACCTTCGATGTACCTGCAAATATCTCAAAGGCAAGATACCTCGGGATTGCAGTAGCGGCGGAGACGAAAGCAATAACAAAGCTTCCTATTAGTCCAAGATTTCCCATGAGTCTTAGAGTTCCTGAAGCAGCCCCCCTCATCTCACCTTGTACATTCGCCATAACTGCACTGTTATTCGCCGGCCAGAACATCGAACCTCCGAACCCTGTTATTATTGTGCCTATTATTATGTAGTACAACGGTGAGTTGACCTGGAGAAGCACCACATAATAGATAACCCCTAGCAACATAAATACAATCCCAACTGTGGCTATAATCCTGGAACCGAATCTATCGGAAAGCCTTCCCATAAATGGGGAAAAGACGCTGCTAACTATATACCCAGGAAAGAGTAGTAGAGACGAATTGAATGGCGTCAGGCCTCTTACACCCTGTAGATACATAATCAAAAGGAACGTTACACCCATGAATCCTAGACCCTGAAAGAGACTTGCAAGGAGAGAATTTTTGAAAATCCTATTTCTGAACATGGAAAAATTAATCGTTGGCATCTTCACCCTTCTATCAACTAAAATAAAAGATATTAGGGCTACAACTCCGAGAACCAGTATAGAAACATTGAAGGATGATAAGCCTCTAGAAGCGTAATCTATCCCTGCGTATGATATCATCGCTATTGCAGCTCCTAGAAGTATCATTCCTGGAAAATCCAATGATTCTCTCCTAATGTTTTTATCTACTATATATCTAACCCCAAGAACGGTTGCGACTATCCCTATTGGAACATTGATGAAAAAAATATATCTGTAGCCAATAAAAGTAGTTATAACTCCGCCTAGGATTATTCCGAGTAGCGCCCCAATGTTCCAACTCATTGACGTAAATCCGTAAGCCCTCCCAATTCTATTTCTTGCGAATGTATCCGCGATTATAGCACTGCTATTGGAAGATATCAATGCACCACCAACTGCTTGAACAGCCCTAAATGATATTAGTGTCAAATCCGTAGGTGCAATCCCACAAAGAAAAGATGAAATAGTAAAAATGACGAAACCGGTATTGAACATTTTTGCTCTGCCGTATATGTCACCAATCCTACCAAACTGTGTTGAAAATACAGCAACAACAATCATATAGATAAGAATGACCCAAATAATTGTAGATATGTTTGAGTGTAGAGCGGCAGTTATGGCTGGAAAGGCAAGAAGCACTATCGTAGAGTCTATTGAGGCCATTAAGGTGCCTATGACTATTACAGTGAGAATGAGGTTTTCATTTATTTTTAGAGCAGTTGTTTCGGAATTCATTGCCACGCTAATTGAAACGAGTGAAAAAATATTACCTAATAATAGAGACTACACAGGGGAAGGAGGCATCCTTTCCTTTGCCTCCTTTATTATTGCTGTAACCTTCCTCTTGAACTCCGGAAATCCCTCAGGCGTAGCCGGGTAATTTGAATATATCTCGTTCAGTTCTTTCATTTTCCCAACAGTCCATACCAGATCCTTAAAAGTTTTGAGTGCAGTCACTCCTCTGACTAGCTTCCCTACCTTTTTAGTCAATGAGAGTTCTGGTATCCTGCCGTAGGTTATCTCTACAGCTTCCTCGTACGTTATAAAGCTTTTCATTCCATAATTTATATCCTTGTTGTTCATCGACTGTAGAAATATCCTAAATACCTCCATACCGGCCATACTTTTTCCGTACTGTTTTACATACTCCCTGTTAAATTGCCAGAGTCCAGAAAGGCTTACATCGCCAGACTCCACTGCATTTGCCGCGGCTTTTCCAGCGAGTATACCACCTATTAACGCAGGTCCTATACCTCCAGCGCTGAGGGGATTGGGGGAAGCCATAGAGTCTCCGGAACCTATGTAACCAGGAAATACCATACCCTCCATCTGCCTCCTAACACTTACACTCCAATACCCTTCTCCGTTTCTGAAAGAATTATCTACAAAATATTTCTTGAACGCCGGATTCCATTTAACATATTTCTCAATTAACGACTTCAGGTTATCATTCTGCCCCAGTTTCTTGTTCCTTATGTCCAAACTCTTCTGCTGAACGCCTAGCCCTACGTTTACTCTCTTATCAGTCTTGGGGAATACCCAACCGTATCCGCCCGGTGCCATCTCTTGGTTAAGGTGGATCAATGCGTTTCTCTCATCATAGTATTTCGGATCGCTATACCCGTCCTCCAGCCTATAAATAAATCTCCCGGTAAGCTCAAGATCGTCGTAATCTATGTCCCTATCAATGAATGGATTTTCTGGCAACTTTCTCCTGAGAAGGGATGAAATCCCGAGAGCATCTATAACGACCTTCCCCCTTATCTTTTCTTGCTCACCCTTTTCATTCCTGCCATAGACACCCTTGACAACACCGTCCTCAATTATAGGCCCCTCCACGTTAAATTTCTCCTTGAATTTCACACCATTTTTTATAGCCTCATCAAATAGGGCCTTCGCAAAAAGTGGCCTTTCCAAGCTGTAACCTTCGCCCTCAAACGGTAGCT